>NZ_JAJSRO010000023.1:0-103725 GCF_021283425.1 Pseudomonas sp. NMI542_15
TTCGATGGTCAAGTGGGTGTAGTGAGTAGTCATGCAGCACCTTACCTCGGGTGTTGCACTTGGTCACTGAGACCGCCAAGCTCAGGTCGTAAAGGGCCCCACTGAAGAGCAGTGAGATGTAGTCGCCATGGACTTCATCCAGATGGGTAGCCAGCAATATCAGGCGGGTCAGCAGGAAAATGCCAAACCACAGTGAGCAAACTAACAGAAGATACCGCCAGGGGGCGGTGAGGGAGGTGCGCATTAAGTAGGCCTGTTTTCTTTTTTTGAATGCAGAAGACAAGCATGCTAAAGGGCGGAGTGCAAAAAAATTGTCAAAACAGAGGGGGCTATTGTGCTATTTGATGTGTTGTTGATTGTCTTGATGCTGTGTTTTTTTAAGGCGAGACTTAATGCAATTAAGAACTATCTGAATCCGCTGTAGGAAATTACTTACATGATGCGCATGGAATTGCACGTGACAACGCGTTAAAAATACAACGCGCTGTCACGTTTCAGCGCATCAGAAGTGCACTTTTACCAGGAAACTCATGGTGTTCTGGTCGGTGGTAAAGGCATCGCTGTCCTTGATGCCATATTTGTTTTTCCAGTAGTCGTATTCCACACCCACATACAGTTGTTTCTCGCCCAGGTGCAGCGCCTTGCCCAGGTCATACTTGATCTGCGGGTTGAAATGCAGGTTGGCGTGGTAGGTACCGCGGCGGTTCTCGTCGTTGTCCACCACCCAGTCCATGAAGCCATCAATCAGCACATCGGAATCGCCCACCGGGATGGTGTACGACCATACCGGGGTGATCTGCCATACGTTGTCGCCAGCGCGGCTGCCGTCGGTGGTGCGGTTGTAGAAGTTCAGCTGGAAGTAGTCGAAGCCGGGAATGGCCAGGTCGAAACCTGGGCCGATCAGGTACGACTCGGTGTCACCCTCGCCAAACTCGTAGGTCATTGCCAGCAGCACATCCTTGACCGGGCCGAACTCGACCTTCTGGTCGAAGATCTTGTTGAACGACAGGCGTGGGCTGATCTCACCGTAATAGGTGTTCGGGCCGTTGCCGGCATCTTTCTGGCCTTGGTAGAAGATCTTGTCGACAAAGATGAAATTGTCGCCGTACTTCCAGCCATCGGCGTGTTCGAACGTGACGGTTTGCTGAATGGCCGGGTTGACCTTGAAGTTCTTGCCCCACAGGTAAGTCAGGCTGTTGTTCTGCCATTGCAGCAGGTCGCCGCCGAAGGTGGTGCCGCAGGCCAGCAGGCCGCCGGCGAGGATCAGGCTGTTGATGGTACGCATTGCGAGTGTCGCTCCCTTGATTGATCTGTTGTCAGCGCTCGTTGATGGCGCTTTTGTTGTCTTGCGAGTCAGCTTTTTTCGATAGGCCACAGCTGTTTGGCAAGGGTTGGGCCAACTTTTCCGGGTTGGCAAAACCTTCCTGCTCGACTTCGTTCTGAACGGATGAAAAGGGTCTTTCAGGCTGGCAACACGTTGGCCAACCGCCCGTATTCATTGACTGAGCGGTCAGTAAACGCAGGCAGAATCCGTTCTGCCCTGATCGAGGGGGCGCGCAGATTACTGGCTTGCGCGCCGCGCCTCAAGTGCTCCGTCCTGGAGCGTGCTGTATCAAACTTGTGCGTTTGGTCAGCTTCTTAGAAGTGTACTTTGATTAGCGCACTGGCGACACTCTGGTTGCTCTCCAGGTTGCCGCGGCTATCGATGCCATATTTGTCCTTCCAGTAGCTGTACTCAAAGCCCACGTACAGCTGCTTGGCGCCCAGGTTCAGCGCCTTGCCCAGGTCGTATTTGACCTGCGGGTTGAAGTGCAGGTTGGCGTGGTAGGTGCCCCGACGTGTCTGGTCGTTGTCGGGGACCCAGTCCATGTAACCGTCGATCAGAATGTCCGACCTGCCCACCGGGATGGTGTAGGACCAGCCGGGGGTGATCTGCCAGACGTTGTCGCCTGGGCGGCTGCCTTCGGTGTTGCGCACGTAGAAGTTGAGGGTGAAATAGTTGAAGCCGGGGATGTTCAGGTCAAAGCCGGGGCCGATCAGGTAGGCTTCGTTGTCGCCTTCGCCACGCTCGTAGGTCATGGCCAGCAGCACGTCCTTGATCGGGCCGAAGGCCAGCTTCTGGTCGAAGATCTTGCCGAACGACAGGCGCGGGCTGAACTCGCCGTAGTAGGTGGTCACGCCTTTGCTGGCGTCGGCTTTGCCGTTGTAGAAGATCTTGTCGACGAACATGAAGGTGTCGCCGTACTTCCATTTGTTGGCGTGCTCGAACGTGATGGTCTGTTGGATATCAGGGTTGACCTTGAAGTCCTTGCCATACAGGTATGTCAGGCTTTCGCCATGCCATTGCAGCCATTCGCCTGCATGCGAGGGTAGGGTGGCCAGCAGGCTGCTGCCCAACAACAGGGACGTGGTGATGCGCTTCATGTTGTGATTCCCGGACTTATTGTTTTTGTTGGCGGTTTTTTTGGCGCAAAAGCACCCCGGGCGACCCATTCCGGCGGGTCGACGGCGTAGCGGTTACTGCAGGTGTAGGTGAGGGGCGGCAATGCGCCGCCCCTGCAGGCTCAATGCTGGTGACAGACGTCGTTGTGCACCGCGCGGTCGGCGCCACCGAGGATGTTGAACAGAACGTTCAACACCAGGGCACTGACCGTGGCCATGGCGATACCACTGTGGGTGATGGGTTCCATCCACTGCGGCATCTGGGCAAAGAACTCAGGACGCACCACGGGAATCAACCCGAAGCCGACGCTCACCGCCACCAGCAACTGGTTGCGGCGGTCGCCGATGTCCGCCTCCTGAAGAATCTTGATCCCGGTGGCGGTGACCATGCCGAACATGGCAATGGAGGCACCGCCCAGTACCGCAGGCGGGATCGAGGCAATCAGGAAGGCCGCCTTGGGCAGCAGGCTGAGCAGGATCAGCAATGCACCGGCCACGATGGTGACAAAGCGGCAGCGCACCCCGGTCATCTGCACCAGGCCGATGTTCTGGGCGAACGAGGAGTGGGTGAAGGTGTTGAAGAAGCCGGCAATGAACGATGCACCGGCATCGCACAGCAGGCCGCGACGCAGCATCCCTGGCGTGACTTCGCGATCAGTCACCTTGCCCAGGGCCAGGAACATGCCGGTGGACTCGACGAAGATGATCACCACCACCAGGCACATCGACAGGATCGGCGCCAGGCTGAAGGTCGGCATGCCGAAGTGCAGTGGGGTTACCACCTGCAACCACGGAGCGTCTTTCAGGCCAGACAGGTCGACCATGCCGATGGAGCCGGCCAGGATGTAGCCAAGGCCCATGCCTACCAGTACCGACACGTTGACCCAGAAGCCGCGCATGAAGCGGTTGATCAGCAATATCACCGCCAGCACCAGACCGGCCACCAGCAGGTAGATGGGCGAGCCGAAGGTTTCGGCTTCATGGCCGCCACCGGCCCAGTTGACCGCCACCGGGAACAGCGACAGGCCAATCGAGGTGATCACCGTACCGGTGACCAGCGGCGGGAAGAAGCGCACGACTTTGGACATGAACGGCGCGATCAGCATGCCGAAGAACCCGGCGGCGATGGTCGCGCCGAAGATCCCCTGCAGGCCTACGCCGGGCATGCCGGCCATGGCCACCATGCTGCCGACGGCAGCGAAACTGGCACCCATCATCACCGGCATGCGGATGCCCACCGGGCCGATACCGAACGACTGGATAATGGTGGCGACGCCAGCGACCAGCAGGTCGGCGTTGATCAGGAATGCGACTTCTTCACGGGACAACCCGGCGGCTTGGCCGATGATCAACGGCACGGCAATCGCGCCACCGTACATCAGCAGAACGTGTTGCAGGCCAACCAGGAACAGTTGGAACAGGGGCAAGGGTTCGCGCGGCGGCGCAATGGGAATATACGCCTTGCGTGACTCGGACATGCAGCACCTCGAGTTTTGTTTTTATTCTCGGATCCAAGCGACAAGCTCCAAGCGGCAAGCTTCAGGAAGAAGCTTGGATTTCCCGCTGTGAATGCTGACGCTCGATGCTTGCTTGTTGCGTAACACATGAAGCTTTGAGGCCGGGGCTACCGGCCTCTTCGCGGGCAAGCCCGCTCCCACAGGGGAGGTGATCCCCCTGGGAGCGGGTTGGCTGGCGAGGTGCTATCAGTTGACCTGGGCGCCTTTGGCGATCCAGTCGCCGACGAGCTTGCGCTCTTCGGTGGTCATCTGGGTGATGTTGCCCAGCGGCATGATCTGGCTGGCGACCGCTTGCGCCTGGATGCGCGCGGCCTGGGCCTGGATCTGCTGCGGGGTGTCGAACATCACGCCGGCAGGGGCGGCGCTGAACAGTGGGCTGGTCGGCTTGGACGAGTGGCACACGGTGCAGCGTTCCTGGATGACATTGTGGATCTTGTCGAAGTCGCCACCGCCGGCCTGGGCAGCGGCCTGGGCCGGTGCTTGCGCAGGTGCAGCCGGCGCTTCGGCAGCCTTGGCGGCGTCCTCGGCGCGCTGCTCGGCAGCGGTCTTGCCACCGACGGCAGTCGCAGGCAGCGGCTGGTATTCGACTTTCGCTGCGGCTTGCTCAGGGCTTACGGCCATCGGTTTAGGACCGGTGACGTAGGCCAGGCAGATCATCGCCAGGGCGCCGACCGGCAGGGTCCAGGCGTACTTGTTGCTGTCGTGGCGGGTGTTGAAGTAGTGGCGGATCAGAACCGCAGCTACCGCAATACCGGCCAGGATCAGCCAGTTGTACTGGCTACCGTAGGTGCTCGGGAAATGGTTGCTGATCATGATGAACAGCACCGGCAGGGTGAAGTAGTTGTTGTGACGCGAGCGCAGCAGGCCCTTGGCCGGCAGTACCGGGTCGGGTGTCTGGTTGTTCTCGATCGCCGCCACCAGCTGGCGCTGGGCCGGCATGATGATGCGGAACACGTTACCGACCATGATGGTGCCGATGATCGCGCCGGTGTGCAGGTATGCACCACGGCCGCTGAACACCAGGCTGAAGCCCCAGCAGGCGGCGATGATCAGCACGAACAGCACACCGCCGAGCAGCGCTGGCTTCTTGCCCAGGGGCGAGTCGCACAGGAAGTCGTAGATGAACCAGCCAGCGATCAGCGAGCCGATACCGATGGCCACGCCTTCGGCACCGCTCAGGGTGCTGCCAGGTGCCAGCAGGTACAAGGCCGGGTTCCAGTAGAACACCACGCACAGCAGGGCGATACCGGACATCCAGGTAAAGTAGGCTTCCCATTTGAACCAGTGCAGGTTCTCGGGCATTTTCGGGGGCGCGAGTTTGTATTTCTCCAGGTGGTAGATACCACCGCCGTGAATCGCCCAGAGATCACCCGACAACCCATCGCGCGGGTTGCTTCGGTTCAGGTGGTTCTCCAGCCAGACGAAGTAGAACGATGCACCGATCCAGGCGACACCGGTGATCATGTGAACCCAGCGAATGCTCAGGTTCAGCCATTCGTGAAGGTGTGCTTCCACAGTATGTACCTCTGCCGATCACCTTGCGATGATCGACCTTTTCTTATTGGTGGGGATTGAGGATCAGCATCTGTTCCTCGGTGAAGTAATGCTCATCGCAGTTGTTGCCAGAACCACTGCGATCAACCACCAGGAAATCATCCCGCTTTTCGATCGTGAGCACCGGGTGGTGCCAAACGCCGCGATGGTAATTGATGCCCTGCCTGCCATTACTGCGGAAGGCGCGGACCAAGCCTGATACAGGTGCATCGCCAACGGGCGCGACCACGATCAGAAAGGGGTTGCCGAGCAGCGGGATGAAAGCCTGGCTGCCCAGCGGATGGCGTTCCAGCATGCGCACGGTCAGCGGCATGTCCAGCGCGTCGGCGCGGAAGATGCTGATGATCGCCTTGTCTTCGGGCTCGGCGGTCTCGACCGTGGCGAGCTTGTGGAAGCGCATGGTCGAGCCGTTGTTGATCATGAAGTGGTCGCTGCCGTCGGTTTCGATCACGTCTCCGAACTGGGCGAAGGCTTCTTTGGTCAGGGGCTCGATCATCAGGGTGCGCATGCGGGTCTCTCTTATATATTCGTTGTACTGAAAAGGTTCGGCTGCCGTTTACAACTGCAGCAGGCGGAACAGGGCGATCAGGTTGATCTGCGCCAGGGCTTCCTTGAATTCGGCATCGGCATCGTTGTGAATGCGCTTTTCAAAGGCGGCGAGGATCTGGTGCCGGTTGCTGCCCTTCACCGCCATGATGAACGGGAACTGGAACTTGGCCTTGTAGGCATCGTTCAGCTCGGTGAAGCGGGCGAACTCTTCGGCGGTGCACTGGTGGATACCGGCGCCGGCCTGTTCGTTAGTGCTCGATTCGGTCAGCTCGCCCTGGATGGCGGCCTTGCCGGCCAGGTCCGGGTGAGCATTGATCAGCGCCAGCTGGTCGGCGTGGTTGGCGCTGAGCAGGATGTCGCTCATGCGCTGGTGCAGCGCTTCGATCTCGTCCAGCTCGCTCAGCTGACCCAGGTCGTAGGCTTTTTCGGCAACCCAAGGCGAGTGCTCGTAGATGTCGGCGAAGGCCTCGACGAAGGCGTCACGGCTCAGGGCGGAGGGCTTGAGGGTGTTGAAGGCGGTCATCAGGCGTTCTCTTTCTTGTACGGGTGGGTGGCGTGCCAGTGGCGGGCGATATCCACGCGACGGGCGAACCAGACCTGGTCATGGCTTTTTGCGTAATCGACGAAGCGCTTGAGTGCAGCCAGGCGTGCCGGGCGGCCGACCAGGCGGCAGTGCAGGCCGATGGACAGCATTTTCGGTGCTTCGGCGCCTTCGGCGTACAGCACATCAAAGGCGTCTTTCAGGTACTGGAAGAACTGCTCGCCGCAGTTGAAACCCTGTACCTGGGTGAAGCGCATGTCGTTGGTGTCCAGGGTGTAGGGGATCACCAGGTGCGGCTTGCCGGTGGGGTTGTTCGGCTCCCAGTAGGGCAGGTCGTCGTCGTAGGTGTCGCTGTCGTACAGGAAACCACCTTCTTCCATCACCAGGCGGCGGGTGTTCGGGCCGGTGCGGCCGGTGTACCAGCCTACCGGGCGCTCGCCGGTGAGTTCGGTGAGGATGCGGATGGCTTCGAGCATGTGCTCGCGCTCCTGGGCCTCGTCCATGTTCTGGTAGTCGATCCAGCGGTAGCCGTGGCTGCAGATCTCGTGGCCGGCTTCGGCCATGGCGCGGATCACGTCGGGGTGGCGCTGGGCGGCCATGGCCACGGCGAAGACGGTCAGTGGCACGCCGCTGTCCTTGAACAGCTTCAGCAGGCGCCACACGCCAGCACGGCTGCCGTATTCGTACAGCGATTCCATGCTCATGTTGCGCTGGCCCTGCAACGGTTGGGCAGCGACCATCTCGGACAGGAAGGCTTCGGACTCTTTGTCACCGTGCAGGATGTTGCGTTCGCCACCTTCCTCGTAATTGAGGACGAAAGACAGCGCGATGCGAGCGTTGCCCGGCCATTGCGGGTGAGGAGGGTTGTTGCCGTAACCGATCAGGTCGCGAGGGTAGTCAGCGCTCACTGCAGTCTTCCTTCTTGTGCGTTAGTGCGGGTGGTGGGCGGGCCGCGTCGGTATGTCGCACCACCGGATGGGCTGATTGTATACAACTTCTGAAATCTTTTGTAAGCCTGTTTTTCCGCATTTCTTTCCTTTTGTCGCCGCGCAGCGACCTTGCAACACAGTGCAAGAAACCTGCCTGATTGGTCAGCTAATGACGTTTGCCTCGTTACGGTGCCTGTATTTGCGACCGATGGGTCGTTTAAGGGCACGAAACGCTGGGGGCGACAGATGGGTTCAAAAAATTGTGTACAATTTGGCGATGGAATGTCTTAATGGCGTCATTCCCGCCTGCCGCAGGCGCTATGCTGGTGCGATGGCTGAGTATTTTTTGCCCACAGATTGAACAAGAGGCGACACGCAATGGGACGTTTGACCACACACGTACTGGATGCCGCGCATGGCTGCCCGGGCAGCTCGATCAAGGTCGAGCTGTACCGCGTCGAAGGCCAGCAGCTGGAGCTGGTGAACACCGCCCTGACCAACAGCGATGGCCGCGTCGACGCGCCGCTGCTGCAGGGTGACGACTACCGCACCGGTGTTTACCAGTTGCAGTTCAGCGCGGGTGATTACTACCGCGCCCGTGGCGTGCAGTTGCCGGCCCAGGCGTTTCTGGATGTTGTTGTGCTGCGCTTTGGCATCGACGAGTCGCAGGAGCACTACCACGTGCCGCTGCTGATCTCGCCGTACAGCTATTCGACCTATCGTGGAAGCTAGTTGGTCGCTAGAAGAATCTTCGTAGGTCCTTTGGCCCGCTCTCACACTGGCGGGCTTTTTTTCGTCTGCTGTATTTACATAGTGAAGTGAAACAACCCTTCGACTCACATTTTTGTCAGTAGTCGCATTTGGCGGTGTCTGTAATGATCAAGTGCACAACTCGTACTTGAGGACCACGCTTGGTGAACGCAAAAAATGTATATTCGCCTTATGGCTATCACTTGCCTAGCCAGGGTGTGCTCGGTTTCGAGGGTGATCGACGGGATCCAGTCACCGGACATTACCATTTGGGTAACGGTTATCGAGCATTCAACCCCTCTTTGATGCGGTTCAATAGCCCGGACAATCTGAGTCCGTTCGATCGAGGTGGCTTCAACGCCTATGCCTATTGCCAAGGGGACCCGGTGAATTACCAGGACCCAAGCGGTCATAGCATTTGGAGAATGCTGGCGAGCGCTCTACAGACGCCTAAGCGAGTGGAAACGATGACTGCGGTTTCCCGCGAGGTGAAATTTACACAATTACTGGGGTGGCATGGGACGAGTCGCAAAGAGCTGCCCTCGCTGCTCAAAGGTCTATCGTCAGGGCATTCAGAGGTTCATAGACAAGCTCAAGGGCCGGGGTTCTATGTTGCGCCAAGCCGTGATCATGCCCAAAAATACGCTGACGTCCACCCCGACGGTATCGTCTTGGCGGTAGTTGCAAGCGACGATATGAGCTTGGTTCCCGGCATTGGTTATAAAAAGGATGTGTTTGATGTAGTGGTTGTGAGAGAGCCCGCATTTGACGTTGTCAGGGTGCGTGAAGAGGTTCCGGAAGGAGCGACACGGGCTCGACTTCCTCGAACCGGTATCTTCGCGAAAATACCCGCACCGATTAGATAAAAATGAACGGGCGCCGAAACGCCCTTTTTAATGAACGCCTGCTCAGAGGAACACGAACTTTGCAATAAAGATCGCGCACAGCACCCACAGGCTGGCTGAGATTTCCTTGTACTTACCGGTACCCGCCTTCAGCGCCACGTAGCTAATAAAGCCCAGGGCAATGCCGTCGGCGACCGAGAAAGTCAGCGGCATCATGATCACCGTGACAATCGCCGGAATGCTGTCGGTAGCCTCATCCCAGTGTATGTGCGCCATGCTGCCCATCATCAGCATCGCTACATAGATCAGCGCCCCCGCCGTTGCATAGGGCGGAATCATCCCGGCCAGTGGGGCGAAGAACATCGCGGCGATGAACAGCAGGCCGACCACCACTGCCGTAAGGCCCGTACGGCCACCTGCGGCGACACCTGCAGCACTTTCCACATAGCTGGTGACCGGCGGCACGCCGACCACGGCCCCGAACACACTCGAAGCACTATCGGCCTTCAGTGCCTTCGACAGGTTTTCGATACGCCCGTCCGGCGCCACCAGGTTGGCCCGTTGCGCCACCCCCATCAAAGTGCCAGCCGTGTCGAACATGTGCACGAACAGAAACGCCAGCACCACGCTGATCATGCTGACGTTGAACACCCCGGCCACGTCCATGGCCATCCAGGTCGGTGCCAGGCTTGGCGGCATCGACATCACCCCGCCAAACGTGACCAGGCCCAGGCCCCAGCCTGCCAGGGTGACGCCAATGATGCTGATCAGGATCGCGCCGAATACCCGCTTGTAGCTGAGGATGGCAATCAGCAGAAAGCACACGGCCGCCAGCAGCGGCCCCGGCTCATGCAGCGAGCCCAGCTTGATCAGGGTGGCGGGGCTGTCGACGATGATGCCTGCCGTCTTCAGGCCGATCAGCCCGAGAAACAATCCGACGCCGGCCCCCATGGCATGGCGCAGGCTGACCGGGATGCTGTTGAGCAACCATTCGCGCACTTTCGACAAGGTCAGGAACATGAACAGCACGCCCGAGACAAACACTGCCCCCAGTGCCGTTTCCCAGTTGTAGCCCATGGTGCCGACCACGGTGTAGGTGAAGAAGGCGTTAAGCCCCATGCCCGGTGCCAGGCCCACCGGCCAGTTGGCGTACAGGCCCATCAGCAGGCAGCCCAGCGCGGCGGCGATGCAGGTGGCGACGAAGGCGGCACCATGGTCGATGCCGGCGTCGGCCATGATGTTGGGGTTGACGAAGATGATGTAGGCCATGGTGATGAAGGTGGTCACCCCGGCGATCACTTCGGTTTTGACGGTGCTGCCGTGTTGCTTGAGTTTGAAAATCCGCTCCAGCCAGCTCGTTTCGAGTGGTGGGGCGAGATCCAGCGTAGGGGCTTCGGATTTGCGGCTTTCCACAGCAGGTACTCCTCAAGTCTTTCTTGTTGTTATGGAGCCAGTTTCCTGCGCAATGCACTTGGCGGCTCCGCGAGGGAAGGCAGACGTCTGACCGTTTTGTTGACTCATGGGTCAAGAAGTTGCTCGGTGGATTATGCTTTTGTGTACAAAGAATGCAAATAATGTTTTATGTTTTGTGTGCGCAATGCGTCGTACAACGGCTATATAGGTAAAACGCCCCCTGCGGAATCGCCTCAGCCTGTGTACAATGGCGCCATACTTTCTCTTCGTGCCTCGAGAGCCCATGAACGAACAGCTGCAACCTCTGAAGAAACCTGCACGTGTCGGCAAGGCCGGCCGCAGCGGTACCCAGGACGATATCGTCTACGCGCACATTTTCGAGGCGATCCTCGAGCAGCGCCTGGCGCCGGGCACCAAGTTGAGCGAGGAAGCGCTGGGCGAAATCTTCGGCGTCAGCCGCACCATCATCCGCCGCGCCCTGTCGCGCCTGGCCCACGAAAGCGTGGTGCTGCTGCGGCCGAACCGCGGTGCAGTGGTGGCCAGCCCGACGGTGGAAGAGGCGCGCCAGGTGTTCTTCTCGCGACGCATGGTGGAGCGGGCCATCACCGAACTGGCCGTGCAGCACGCCACCCTGGATCAGCTCAACGAGCTGCGGCAGATGGTGCGTGAGGAGCGCGACAGTTTCTCGCGCGGTGACCGCGGTGCCGGTATTCGTCTTTCCGGCGAGTTCCACCTCAAGCTGGCCGAAGCGGCGGGCAATGCACCCCTGGTGAGCTTCCAGCGCAGCCTGGTGTCGCAAACCTCACTGATCATTGCCCAGTACGAAAGCGGCAACCGCTCGCATTGTTCGTACGATGAGCACATGCAGCTGATCGATGCCATCGAGGCGCGTGATGCCGAGCAGGCCGTAAGCTTGATGATGCACCACATGGACCACATTGACAGCAAGCTGAACCTGGACGAGGAGAGTGCCTCGGACGATCTGCATGCGGTGTTCTCGCATTTGCTGAAAAAGCCCAAGGTTTCAGCGAAGGGTTGATCGTTTGCAAGGTGATTGAAGGGGGCTGCTTTGCAGCCCATTCGCAGCACAAGGCTGCTCCTACAGGTGTTGCGCGATCCCTGTAGGAGCAGCCTTGTGCTGCGAATGGGGCGCGAAGCAGCCCCCAGTCATTTCTGGCCATCAGCCAAAGGTCTGCTAAATTCTTGTGAGCAAACCTTCATCAAGCAGTTGGGCTTGCGCATTCGTTGCGTTCAACTTCTTGAGGAATGGGTTCATGAGCATGTCTTTGGGTAAACGTATGGGTGCCGAGCTGATCGGCACCTTCTGGTTAGTGCTTGGCGGCTGTGGCAGTGCAGTACTCGCAGCCAGTTCCCCTCTCGGCATCGGTGTGCTCGGTGTCGCCTTCGCCTTCGGCCTCACAGTGCTGACCATGGCCTTCGCCATCGGCCATATCTCTGGCTGTCACCTCAACCCTGCCGTGTCGTTCGGGCTGGTGGTGGGTGGGCGCTTTCCGGCCAAAGAGCTGCTGCCCTACGTGATCGCGCAGGTGATTGGCGCCATCCTGGCGGCCGGGGTGATCTACCTCATCGCCAGCGGCAAGGCCGGTTTCGAGTTGTCTTCGGGATTGGCTTCAAACGGCTACGCCGACCACTCGCCCGGCGGTTATACGCTGGGGGCGGGGTTCATCAGTGAAGTGGTGATGACGGCGATGTTCCTGGTGGTGATCATGGGCGCGACCGATTCGCGGGCGCCGGCAGGTTTTGCACCGATTGCCATCGGCCTGGCCCTGACCCTGATCCACCTGATCTCCATTCCGGTGACCAATACCTCGGTCAACCCCGCGCGTAGCACGGGGCCGGCCTTGTTCGTCGGCGGCTGGGCCCTGCAACAGCTGTGGCTGTTCTGGGTGGCGCCGCTTATTGGTGCTGCTATCGGCGGCGCGCTTTACCGGGGGCTTGCCAAAGAACCTTAGCGCTGGTGCACGCAACGCCCTGCAGCGTAGGTTTCACGCACAGTGCGGTCGTCGCCCAGGGTGGTGAGCACAAACAGGGTCTCTTCGATGCTGTTGGACTGCTGAATGCGGTAGTCCAGCAGCGGCGTGGCCTTGTAGTCCAGCACCACGAAGTCGGCATCGTTGCCCGGGCGCAGGCTGCCGATGCGGTCGTCTAGGCGCAGGGCGCGGGCGCCGCCGAGGGTGGCCAGGTACAGCGACTTGTACGGGTGCAGGCGCGCGCCCTGCAGCTGCATCACCTTGTACGCTTCGTTCAGGGTGTTGAGCAGCGAGAAGCTGGTGCCGGCGCCGACGTCGGTACCCAGGCCCACGTTGACTTTGAAGCGCTCGGCCTGGGGCAGGTTGAACAAGCCGCTGCCCAGGAACAGGTTGGAAGTGGGGCAGAAGGCCACGGCCGAGCCGGTTTCGGCCAGGCGCTGGCATTCGTCGTCGCACAGGTGCACGCCGTGGGCAAACACCGAGCGCTCGCCCAGCAGCTCGAAGTGGTCGTACACGTCCAGGTAACCCTTCTGCTCGGGGAACAGCGACTTGACCCAGTCGATTTCCTTGAGGTTTTCCGACAGGTGCGTGTGCATGTACACGCCGGGGTGTTCCTTCAGCAACTGACCAGCCAGTGCCAGCTGTTCAGGCGTGCTGGTCGGGGCGAAACGCGGGGTAACCGCGTAGTGCAGGCGGCCCTTGCCATGCCAGCGCTCGATCAGCGCTTTGCTGTCGGCGTAACCGGATTCGGCGGTGTCGGTCAGGTAGTCCGGCGCGTTGCGGTCCATCATCACCTTGCCGGCGATCAGGCGCAGGTCCAGGCGCTCGGCCTCTTCGAACAGGGCGTTGACCGATTCCGGGTGCACGCTGCCGAACACCAATGCAGTGGTGGTGCCGTTGCGCAGCAGTTCCTTGAGGAAGATTTTCGCCACCTGGTCGGCGTGCGCTTTGTCGGCGAACTGCTTTTCGCAGGGGAAGGTGTAAGTGTTCAACCAGTCCAGTAATTGCTCGCCGTAGGAGCCGATCATGCCGGTTTGCGGGAAATGGATATGGGTGTCGATAAAGCCTGGGGTGATCAGCGCGTCCTGGTAGTGCTCCACCGGGATGCCTGCGTCCAGGGTCGGCAGCAGTTCGCTGGCGTGGCCAATGGCGCTGATGCGGCCATCGTCGACCACCAGCAGGCCGTCTTCGAAGTACTCATGGGAAGCCTCCAGGCCCACCTCGGCCGGGTCGGCGATGCTGTGCAGGATGGCGGCGCGGTAGGCTTTACGGGTAACGGTCATAACACACTCGTCAAATAGCTTGGCTGCGCCGGGAGGGCGGCAGCAACTGGGCAATGGGGCCGGCATTGGCCGCAGCGTCGTGCTGGCCGAAGCAGGCGTTGTAGGTGGCGATGATTTCGCCGGCGATGGACACGGCGATCTCGATGGGCAGCTTGCCCTTTACCTCGGGCAGGCCCATCGGGCAGCGCATACGCGCCAGCACGGCCTCGTCGTAGCCGCGCTCGCGCAAGCGGTGCTCGAACTTGACCCGTTTGGTCTTCGAGCCGATCAGGCCGAACCAGGTGAAATCGTTGCGCTTGAGAATGGCGGCGGTCAGCTCCAGGTCGAGCTGGTGGTTGTGGGTCATGACGATGCAGTAGCAGCCTGGTGGCAGGCCTGCGACTTCGTCGACCGGTTCCTCACTGACGACCTTGGTCACCCCGTTGGGTATGAGCTCGGGGAATTCCTGTTCGCGCGAATCGATCCAGCGCACCCGGCAGGGCAGCGCGGCGAGCAAGGGTACCAGAGCCCGGCCGACATGGCCCGCGCCGAACACGGCGATCTGCGCCTGCACGGCGGCCATCGGCTCGAACAGCAGCACGGTCACGCCGCCGCAGCACTGGCCCAGGCTGGCGCCGAGGCTGAAGCGCTCCAGGTGCGGCGTGGTGCGCTGCTCTTCGAGCATTTGCCGGGCGATGTGCAGCGCCTTGTATTCCAGGTGGCCGCCGCCGATGGTGTCGAACAGGCCGCTGGCGCTGACCACCATCTTCGAGCCTGCGTTGCGCGGGGTCGAGCCGCGCTCCTCGATGATGGTCACCAGCACGCACGCTTCGCCACGGGACTGGTGGTCGGCGAGGGCGTTGATCCATTGGTGCATGATGCAGATCCTCTTCAGTGCAACGCGGTCGGCTTTGTGTAGGAGCGGCGTTACTGAGTCACAGTTTCCAACTCTGGGGCTTCAGGTTGCGCTGCAGCCACTGCCTTGCGCATCTGTTCACAGCCCCACAGCACCCGTTCCGGTGTCGCCGGCGCGTCAATGTTCGGCTGCACGCGGTAGTCAGCCAGGCTGGCCACGGCATCCTTGATCGCACACCAGGCCGCAATGCCGAGCATGAACGGCGGCTCGCCCACGGCCTTGGAGTGGAACACGGTGTCTTCCGGGTTCTTGCGGTTTTCCACCAGCTTCACCCGCAGGTCCAGCGGCATGTCGGCGACTGCCGGGATCTTGTAGCTGGCCGGGCCGTTGGTCATCAGTTTGCCCTTGGCGTTCCACACCAGCTCTTCGGTGGTGAGCCAGCCCATACCCTGGATGAAGCCGCCTTCCACCTGGCCGATGTCGATGGCCGGGTTCAGCGAATCGCCCACGTCGTGCAGGATGTCGGCGCGCAGCATCTTGTATTCGCCGGTCAGGGTATCGACGATCACCTCCACGCAGGCGGCGCCAAAGGCGAAGTAGTAGAACGGCCGGCCGCGTGCCTGGCTGCGGTCGTAGAAGATTTTCGGCGTGCGGTAGAACCCGGTGCTGGACAGCGACACCTGGGCGAAGTACGCCTGCTGCACCAGTTGCTCGAAGCTGACGATCTGGTCGCGCACGCGTACATGGCCGTTGCGGAATTCGACATCTTCCTCGGTCACCTGATAGTGCCGTGCGGCGAACTCGGTCAGGCGCCGCTTGAGGATTTCGGCAGCGTTTTGCGCTGCCTTGCCGTTCAGGTCGGCACCACTGGAGGCGGCGGTCGGCGAGGTATTGGGAACCTTGTCGGTATTGGTGGCGGTGATCTGGATGCGGCTGAAATCCACCTGGAAGATCTGCGCCACCACCTGTGCCACCTTGGTGTTCAGGCCCTGGCCCATCTCGGTGCCGCCGTGGTTAAGGTGAATGCTACCATCGGTGTAGATATGGATCAGCGCACCGGCCTGGTTGAGGAAGGTGGCGGTGAACGAGATGCCGAACTTGACCGGCGTCAGCGCCAGGCCTTTCTTCAGGATCGGGCTGTTGGCGTTGAAGCGCCGGATCGACTCGCGTCGCTCGGCGTAGTCGCTGCTGGCCTCCAGCTCGGCGGTCATCTCCTCGAGCATGTTGTGCTCGACGGTCTGGTAGTAGTGGGTGACGTTGCGTTCGGTCTTGCCGTAGTAGTTGGCCTTGCGCACGGCCAGGGGGTCACGGCCCAGGTGGCGGGCGATATGGTCCATCACCTGCTCGATGGCGACCATGCCCTGCGGGCCGCCAAAGCCGCGGTAGGCGGTGTTGGAGGCGGTGTTGGTCTTGCAGCGGTGGCCATGCACGGTGGCATCGCCCAGGTAGTAGGCATTGTCGGAGTGGAACATGGCGCGGTCGACGATCGAGCCGGAGAGGTCGGGCGAGTACCCGCAGTTGCCGGCCAGGTCGAAATTGATGCCGTGCAGGCGGCCGTTGTCGTCGAAGCCCACATCGTATTCGACATAGAACGGGTGGCGTTTGCCGGTCATGGTCATGTCTTCGACCCGTGGCAGGCGCATCTTGGTCGGCTGCCCGGTCAGGCGCGCCACCACCGCGCACAGGCAGGCAGGGCTGGCGGCCTGGGTTTCCTTGCCGCCAAACCCGCCACCCATGCGGCGCATGTCCAGCACTACCTTGTTCATCGGCACGTCGAGCACTTCGGCGACCAGTTTCTGCACTTCGGTGGGGTTTTGCGTGGAGCAGTAGACGATCATGCCGCCGTCTTCGGTGGGCATTACCGAGGAAATCTGGGTTTCTAGGTAGAAGTGTTCCTGGCCGCCGATGTGCAGGGTGCCCTGAATGCGGTGCGGGGCGCTGGCCAGGGCGGTAGCTGAATCACCGCGCTGGTGGGTGTGGCTGTCGAGCACGAAGTGCTTCTTGCGCAGCGCATCGACCACATCCAGCACCGGCTCCAGGTCTTCGTATTCGACGATGGCGGCCATGGCCGCGCGGCGCGCGGTTTCAAGGTCACGGGCCGCAACGGCAAGCACCGGCTGGCCGAAGAACTCGACCTTGTCGATGGCCAGCAGCGGGTCACCGGCCACCACCGGGCCGATGTCTTTCAGGCCGGGGATGTCCTCGTGGGTGATGGCGATGCGCACACCCTCGAAGGCATAGCACGGCGTGGTGTCGATGCGCAGGATACGCGCATGGGCGCGGTCGGCGGTGCGCGCATAGACGTGCAGCTGGTTGGGGAATTCCAGGCGGTCGTCAATGTACAGCGCCTCGCCAGATACATGCTTGTCGGCGCTGTCGTGCTTGACGCTGCGGCCAACCCCGGTGGTCAGGTCCTGGCTGAACAGCTCGGCCATCTCGGCCTGGCTCTTGGCTACGTGATGGTTAGACATAAGCGGTCACCCGGGTTTCGATGTGCGGCGTTTGCTGTTCGATGAAGTACTTGCGCAGCAGGTTTTGTGCGGTCAGCAGGCGGTATTCCTTGCTGGCGCGGAAGTCGCTGAGCGGGGTGAAATCCTCGGCCAAGGCCTGGCAGGCCCGCTCGATGGCGGCCTGGTTCCACGGCTTGCCGCGCAGCGCTGCTTCGCAGGCGCGGGCCCGTTTAGGGATGGCCGCCATGCCGCCGAAGGCGATGCGCACACCGCTGACCACGCCGTTTTCGATGCTGAGGTTGAAGGCCGCGCATACGGCAGAAATGTCGTCGTCCAGGCGCTTGGATACTTTGTAGGCGCGGAACGCCCAGTCATTGGTGGCGCGAGGCACGATGATCTTCTCGATGAACTCGCTGTCCTGGCGGGCGGTGATTCGGTAATCGATGAAGTAGTCTTCCAGCGCCATGGTGCGCTGGCGCTCGCCTTGGCGCAGTACGATCTGCGCGTCCAGGGCAATCAGCAGGGGAGGCGAGTCGCCGATGGGCGAAGCGTTGCCAATATTGCCGCCCAGCGTGCCCTGGTTGCGGATCTGCAGCGAGGCGAAGCGGTGCAGCAGGTCGCCGAAGTCCGGGTATTCCTCGTGGAGTGCGCCGTAGCAGTCGGTGAGCGGGGTGGCAGCGCCGATTTCCAGGTGGCTGGCAGTTTTTTCGATGCGTTTGAGCTCGGCCACGTGGCCGACATAGATCATCACCGGCAACGTCCTGTGGAACTGGGTCACTTCCAGGGCCAGGTCGGTACCGCCGGCCAGCAAGCGGGCTTCGGGGTGTGAACTGTACAGGTCGGCCAGGTCGGCCACGGTCAGCGGCACCAGGCAACGCTTGTCGCCGCTGTTCAGCTCGCCGGTCTGGGTCGGTGCAATGGCCTTGAGGCGGCTGATGGTTTGCGCCTGCTGGGCATCGAACTGGTCGCGACAGGGCTGGCGGCAGCTCTGCTCGGCGGCTTCGAGGATGGGGCGGTAGCCGGTGCAACGGCACAGGTTACCGGCCAGGGCTTCCTGGGCCTGGTGCAGGTCCGGGCCGCTGCTGTTTTTTTGCAAGGCGAACAGCGACATGACAAAGCCAGGGGTGCAGAAGCCGCATTGTGAACCGTGGCAATCGGCCATGGCCTGTTGCACGCTGTGCAGTTGGCCCTGATGCTTGAGGCCTTCGACGCTGATCAGTTGCTTGCCGTGCAGCGACGAGACAAAGGTGAGGCACGAGTTGAGGCTGCGGTAGCGCAGGCTGTCGTTGCCTTGCTCGTCCTGGCTCAGTTCGCCGACGACCACGGTGCAGGCGCCGCAGTCACCACTGGCGCAGCCCTCTTTGGTGCCGGGTTTGCCCAGGTGCTCGCGCAGGTACTGCAGCACCGTCATGTTCGGGTCCAGGGCGTGCTCACTATGCAGCTCCTGGTTGACGAGAAACTGGATCACGGGGATAGCCTCGCAATGGTTTTATTGTTGTTGGGCGGACTCTAAGCAACACCTGTCCAGCAGGTCAATATTTTTCTGACTCAAAGGTCAAGAAATTGCACATGTAGCCGCCCGGCCGAACACATTGCCCATACAACAAGCATAGATCGCGCCGGGCGCGCGGCTGTCTGGCGGGTCAAATAAACCGCCTGGCCCCTCTGCGCGATTACCGCCCAAGTACGCTACAATCCGCCCCTTGTGCCCAGTTCAATGATTTTGAAGGAAAACCATGACGTTCAAGGCCCCGGACAGCCTCTCCGAGCAGATTGCCGATTACCTGGCCGAACGCATCATCCGCGGCGAGCTGGCGCCAGGCGAGCGTATCCAGGAGCAGAAGGTGACCTTGGCCCTCAACGTCAGCCGTGGCTCGGTCCGCGAAGCGCTGCTGATCCTCGAGCGCCGGCACCTGGTGGCGATTTTGCCGCGCCGGGGTGCCCACGTGACCGTGCTGGACGAGCGCAGCGTGCGTAGCCTGTGTTCCTTGATGGGCGAGTTCTACATCCTGCTGGGCAACGCGGTTGCGCAAAAATGGCGCACCGATGCCGACCTGCGCCCGTTTCTGGATATTCAGCAGCGTTTGCAGCGCGCCCATGACCAGCTCGACATCAAGACGTTTGTCGCCGAGAGCTTCGCGGTGATGCGCGCGGCCTATCCATTCGCCGACAACCCGTTCCTGCAGGAAACCGTGGAAAACCTGCAACCGGCGATGAGCCGTGCCTACTATTTGTCGCTGGACCAGCGCCAGGCCAACATGATCGATTACCTGGACCTGTTCGCCCGCCTGCTCGACGCCGTGGTCGCCCGCGACCTGCCACGCATCCGAGAGGTGCTAACTGCCTACGGCCAGCGCAGCTGCGAACTGGTGCTGGCGGCGCTGGCCCGAGGCTGACCGATGCGCCTGAAGTGCATTCGCCTGGCCGGGTTCAAGTCGTTCGTCGACCCGACCACGGTCAATTTCCCCAGTAACATGGCGGCCGTGGTCGGCCCCAACGGCTGTGGCAAGTCCAACATCATCGACGCGGTGCGCTGGGTGATGGGCGAGAGTTCGGCAAAGAACCTGCGCGGCGAGTCGATGACCGACGTCATCTTCAACGGCTCCAGTGGCCGCAAGCCGGTCAGCCAGGCCAGCATCGAACTGGTGTTCGACAACAGCGAAACCACCCTGGTCGGCGAGTATGCCGCCTATGCCGAAATCTCGATCCGCCGCAAGGTTACCCGCGACGGGCAGAACAGCTATTACCTCAACGGCACCAAGTGTCGGCGGCGTGACATCACCGATATTTTCCTCGGTACCGGCCTTGGACCACGCAGCTATTCGATCATCGAACAGGGCATGATCTCCAAGCTGATCGAGGCCAAGCCCGAGGAACTGCGCAACTTCATCGAAGAAGCGGCCGGCATCTCCAAGTACAAGGAGCGGCGCCGCGAAACCGAGAACCGCATCCGCCGCACCCAGGAAAACCTCGCGCGCCTGACCGACCTGCGCGAAGAGCTGGAGCGCCAGCTGGAGCGCCTGCACCGTCAGGCCCAGGCCGCCGAGAAGTACCGCGAGTACAAAGCGCAGGAACGCCAGTTGAAGGCGCGCCTTTCGGCCTTGCGCTGGCGCGGCCTGGACGAACAGGTACGCCAGCGCGAGTCGGTGATTGGCGACCAGGGTGTGTCCCATGAAGCACTGGTGGCCGAGCAGCGCAATGCCGATGCCAGTATCGAGCGCCTGCGCGATGGCCATCATGAATTATCCGAGCGCTTCAACCAGGTGCAGGGCCGCTTCTACTCGGTAGCCGGTGATATTGCCCGGGTCGAGCAGAGTATCCAGCATGGCCAGCAGCGCCTGCGGCAGTTGCAGGACGACTTCAAGGAAGCCGAGCGCACGCGCCTGGAGACCGAATCGCACCTGGGCCACGACCGCACCTTGCTGGCCACCCTGGGCGAAGAGCTGGCCATGCTCGAGCCCGAGCAGGAAATGACCCTGGCCGCCGCCGAAGAGGCCGCTGCGGCCCTTGAGGAAGCCGAGGCGGGCATGCACGGCTGGCAGGAACAGTGGGACAGTTTCAACAGCCGCTCCGCCGAACCACGTCGCCAGGCCGAAGTGCAGCAGGCGCGCCTGCAACAGCTGGAAGCCAGCCTGGAGCGTTTG
Source organism: Pseudomonas sp. NMI542_15 (assembly GCF_021283425.1). Classification (NCBI taxonomy): domain Bacteria; kingdom Pseudomonadati; phylum Pseudomonadota; class Gammaproteobacteria; order Pseudomonadales; family Pseudomonadaceae; genus Pseudomonas; species Pseudomonas sp. NMI542_15. Next base: position 20,744 of record NZ_JAJSRO010000023.1, read on the forward strand.
GCCGAGCGCCAGCGCAAGCTGGGCGAGGAGCGCGAGCAACTGGGGAGCGACCCGCAGGATGCCGCCATGCTCGAACTGGCCGAGCAACTGGCCAGCAGTGAAATGCTGCTGGAAGAATTGCAGCTGTCCGAAGAACAGGTGGTCGAGCGCCTGGAAGGCGCGCGCGAGCAACTGCAACAGGCCACCCAGGCCCAGCAGCAGGCGCAGGGCGACCTGCAGCGCCTGGGTGGTCGTCTGGCCTCGCTCGAAGCCTTGCAGCAGGCCGCCCTGGAACCGGGCGCGGGTGCTGCAGGCTGGCTGCAAGGCCAAGGTCTGGAGCAACAGCCACGCCTGGCTGAAGGCTTGCGCGTAGAGCCGAGTTGGGAGTTGGCAGTAGAAACGGTGCTTGGCGCCGATCTGCAGGCGGTGCTGGTGGATGATTTCGATACGCTCGATTTCACAGGCCTTGAGCAAGGTGAGCTGCGTTTGCTGCAGGCCAGCGTCAAGGGTTCATCGTTGCCTGGCAGCCTGCTGGAAAAGGTCGCAGGTCGCATCGACCTGGCGCCCTGGCTGGGCCAGGTCAAGCCTGTGGAGGACTTGGCCCAGGCACTGGCGCAGCGCGTGTCGCTTGGCGAAGGCCAGAGCCTGGTCAGCCGCGATGGCTACTGGGTTGGCCGGCACTTCCTGCGGGTGCGCCGTGGTGGTGAAGCTGAAGGCGGCGTGCTGGCGCGTGGCCAGGAAATCGAGCGCCTGGGGCAGGAGCAACAGGAGCAGGAAGCGGCACTGGAGCAGCTTGAGCAACAGTTGCAGGCCCTGCGCGAGCAGCAGCTGGACCAGGAAGAGCAGCGCGAACAGCTTCGCCGCCGTACCCAGGAAGAAAACCGTCTGCATGGCGAACTGAATGCCAGGCTCTCGGCCAGTCGCGCCCGAGCCGAGCAGGTCGCGTTGCGCCGTCGGCGCCTGCTTGAAGAACTGGCCGAGCTTGAAGAGCAGCGCGCCGTGGAGCACGAACAGCTAGGCGAAGCGCGCCTGCTGCTGCAGGAGGCCTTGGAGCTGATGGCCCAGGACACCGAGCAGCGCGAGCAACTGATGGCCCGCCGCGACACCCTGCGCGAAGCCCTCGACCGGGTGCGCCAAGAGGCCCGCCAGCACAAGGACCACGCCCACCAGTTGGCCGTGCGCTTGGGCTCGCTGCGCGCCCAGCACGACTCCACCCGTCAGGCCCTGGAGCGCCTGGAGCAGCAGGCAGCGCGCCTGACCGAGCGCCAGGAGCAACTGAGCCTGAACCTGGAGGAGGGCGAGGCCCCGCAGGAAGAACTGCGCCTGAAGCTCGAAGAGCTGCTGGAGCGGCGTATGAGCGTCGACGAGGAAATGCGCTTGGCCCGCCTGCACATGGACGAAGCCGACCGTGAACTGCGTGATGCCGAAAAGCGCCGCACCCAGGCCGAGCAGCAAGCTCAGTTGCTGCGCGGCCAACTGGAGCAATTGCGCCTGGAGTGCCAGGGGCTGGACGTACGACGCAAGACCTTGCAAGAACAGCTGCTGGCCGATGGCTACGACCTGCAAGGCGTGCTCACCACGCTGGAGGCCGAGGCCAGCGAGCAGGGTACCGAACAGGAGCTGGAGCAGCTTGAAGCACGCATCCAGCGCCTGGGTGCGATCAACCTGGCCGCCATCGAGGAATACCAGCAGCAGTCCGAGCGCAAGCGTTACCTGGACGCGCAGGACGCCGACCTGGTCGAAGCCCTCGAGACCCTGGAAAACGTCATTCGCAAGATCGACAAGGAAACCCGCAACCGCTTCAAGGATACCTTTGATCAGATAAATGCCGGATTACAGGCACTTTTCCCAAAAGTTTTCGGTGGTGGCAGCGCTTATCTGGAACTGACGGGCGAAGATTTACTCGATACAGGGGTGACGATCATGGCGCGACCCCCGGGCAAGAAGAACAGCACCATTCATCTGCTGTCCGGCGGCGAGAAGGCACTGACCGCGTTGGCGCTGGTGTTTGCCATCTTCAAGTTGAACCCCGCACCGTTCTGCATGCTCGACGAGGTCGATGCACCGCTGGACGATGCCAACGTCGGGCGCTATGCGCGCCTGGTCAAGGAAATGAGTGAAAGCGTGCAGTTCATCTACATCACGCACAACAAGATTGCCATGGAGATGGCGGACCAATTGATGGGGGTGACCATGCATGAACCCGGTTGCTCACGCCTTGTTGCAGTTGATGTGGAGGCGGCCATGGCCATGGTCGACGCTTGATGCGCGACGATGCGGGCACATTCTGTAGCGAAATGCCCCCGTCATGTGCGACAGACGGTGTAAAGTTGTCTTTGGTCGTGCTAGCTTAATGTCACTCGTTTTTTGCGTGGGTAAAACGCCTGTCAGAACATAGAGTTGGCGCCACGTGTTAAAGGGCTTTGAACCCTTTGTTTTCAAGCATATTTTTATAGAGGCACGGGATTACATGGAAATCGGTCTGCGCGAGTGGCTGATCGTCATCGGCATCATTGTCATTGCCGGGATTCTTTTCGACGGCTGGCGCCGCATGCGCGGCGGGAAAGGCAAGTTGAAATTCCGTCTGGATCGCAGTTATTCCAACCTGCCGGAAGAAGAGGGTGGCGGCGCCGAAGTGCTCGGCCCGTCGCGCGTGCTGGACGCCCACAAGGAGCCTGAGCTGGACGAAAGCGACTTGCCGTCGCTCAGCGCCTCTTCGCGTGACCGCGAACGCGAGCCCAAGCCGGCCAAGGCCAGCAAGCGCAACAAGCGCGCCACCGTAGCGGCTGATGTACAGCAGGGTGACCTGAACCTGAGTGCCGACACGCGCGAGCCCGACCTTTTTGCTGACAGCAATGACGACTTTGCCGCCGACAACACCCGCAGCAGCACGGGTACAGCGCCTGCCAGTAGCGTCAAGGAGCTGCCACCGGCCGAGGAAGTGCTGGTGATCAGTGTTATCTCCCGTGACGAAGGCGGCTTCAAGGGCCCGGCCTTGCTGCAGAACATTCTGGAAAGCGGCCTGCGCTTCGGCGAAATGGACATTTTCCACCGCCACGAGAGCATGGCCGGCCACGGCGAAGTGCTGTTCTCCATGGCCAATGCGGTCAAGCCAGGCGTGTTCGACCTGGACGATATCGACCACTTCAGCACCCGCGCTGTGAGCTTCTTCCTTGGTCTGCCGGGCCCGCGTCATCCGAAGCAGGCGTTCGACGTGATGGTCGCTGCGGCACGCAAACTGGCCCACGAACTCAACGGCGAGCTCAAGGACGACCAGCGCAGCGTGCTGACTGCCCAGACCATCGAGCACTACCGCCAGCGCATCGTCGAGTTCGAGCGCCGCGCGCTGACCCAGAAGCGCTGACAGATCCAGACGAAAGAGCAGCCTGAGGGCGTGCTGGTCGGTTCGGGAGTTACTGCCCGACCCGGCCCTATCGCCGGCAAGCCAGCTCCCACAGGAGTACCACTGCCCTCCAGGCTTGTGGTGTACCTGTGGGAGCTGGCTTGCCGGCGATAGGGCCCGGTCAGGCAATTACCAATCCAGGCCCCAGACACCACCCCAGGCTGCTCTTTTTGCTTTGCAAGAGACCCTGAAAATGACCGCCGAAACCCGTATCCACGAACTGCGTGCCGAACTCGACCAGCACAACTACCGCTACTACGTGCTCGACGAGCCCAGTGTGCCCGATGCCGAATACGACCGCCTGTTCAACGAGCTCAAGGCGCTTGAGGCTGAACACCCCCACCTGGTAACCCCTGATTCGCCCACCCAGCGCGTCGGCGGCCAGGCGTTGTCCGCATTCAGCCAGGTGCGCCATGAAGTGCCCATGCTCAGCCTGGGCAACGCTTTCGAAGAAACCGACCTGCGTGAGTTCGGCCGCCGCGTGGTAGACGGCCTCGACCAGCCCGGTGCGGTCGACTTCAGCTGCGAACCCAAGCTCGACGGCCTGGCGGTGAGCCTGCTGTATCGCGACGGTCAGCTGGTGCAGGGCGCCACCCGTGGTGACGGCACCACTGGCGAGGATATCAGCGCCAACGTGCGCACCGTGCGTAACATCCCGCTCAAACTGCAGGGCGAAGGCTGGCCAGCGGTGCTGGAAGTGCGCGGTGAGGTGTACATGAGCAAGGCCGGTTTCGACCGGCTCAATGCCGCCCAGGCCGAAGCCGGCGGCAAGACCTTCGCCAACCCGCGCAACGCCGCTGCCGGCAGCCTGCGTCAGCTGGATTCAAAGATTACCGCCAGCCGCCCGCTGGAGTTCTGCTGCTATGGCGTTGGCCAGGTGTCCGAGAGCATCGCCGACAGCCACATCGGCACCCTCGAGCAGCTCAAGGCCTGGGGCCTGCCGATCAGTCGCGAGCTCAAGCACGCGGCAGGCATCGATGAGTGCCTGGCCTACTACCGCGATATCGGCGAACGGCGCAACAGCCTGCCCTATGAAATCGATGGCGTGGTGTTCAAGGTCAACAGCCTGGCCGCCCAGCGCGAGCTGGGCTTCCGTGCCCGCGAGCCACGCTGGGCGATCGCCCACAAGTTCCCGGCCATGGAAGAGCTGACCGAGGTGCTGGACGTCGAGTTCCAGGTTGGCCGTACAGGGGCAGTAACGCCTGTGGCGCGCCTGAAACCGGTCAAGGTTGCTGGTGTGACCGTGTCCAATGCCACCTTGCACAACATGGACGAAATCGCCCGCCTGGGCCTGCGCATCGGCGACACGGTAATCATCCGCCGTGCCGGTGATGTGATCCCGCAGGTGATGCAAGTCGTGCTGGAGCGCCGCCCGGAAGATGCCCGCCCGGTAGAAGTGCCGAGCGTGTGCCCGGTCTGTGGTTCGCAGGTCGAGCGTACCCAGCTGGTCAAACGCAGCAAAGGCAAGGCAACCACCAGCGAAGGCGCGGTGTACCGCTGTGTGGGTCGCTTGGCCTGTGGCGCCCAGCTCAAACAGGCGATCATTCACTACGTGTCCCGCCGTGCCATGGACATCGACGGCCTGGGCGAGAAGAGCGTCGAGCAATTGGTGGATGAAGGCCTGATCGGCTCGCCAGCTGACCTGTACAAACTGGAGTTCGAGCAGGTTGTCGGGCTTGAAGGCTTTGCCGAGGTCTCCAGCAAGAAGTTGCTCGATGCCATCGAAGCCAGCAAGCGCCCGAGCCTGGCGCGCTTCATCTATGCCCTGGGCATTCCCGACGTGGGCGAAGAAACCGCCAAGGTACTGGCCCGCTCGCTGGGCAGCCTGGCCCGTGTGCAGCAGGCGTTGCCACAAGTGCTGACCTACCTGCCGGATATCGGCCTGGAGGTGGCCTACGAAATCCACAACTTCTTCGAAGACGAGCACAACCAGAAAGTCATTGAACAGCTTCTGGCCAGCGGCATGAAAATACAGGACGAGGGCGAACTGGCTGCCGAATTTGCTGCCAGCACCACCTTGGCCGGGATGATCGCCAAGCTCGACATCCCCTCCGTTGGCCCGACCGGTGCCGAGAAGCTGGTGGCCAGGCTCGACAGCCTGGACAAGATCATCGCCGCCGACGGCATCGACCTGCGCCAAGCCCTGGCGGCCAAGCAGGCTGACGCAGTGCGTGAGTTCTTCAAGGATGAAGCGAATCAGAAGCTGGCGCGGGACATCGAAGCCCAGTTGCTGGCGTTCGGCATGCATTGGAGCAGCGAGAAGAAGGTAGCCGAAGGCTTGCCGCTGGCCGGGCAGACCTGGGTGCTGACCGGTACGCTGGAGCGCATGAGCCGCGACATCGCCAAAGACAAGCTGGAAAGCCTGGGGGCCAAGGTGGCCGGCTCGGTGTCTGGCAAGACCCACTGCGTGGTGGCAGGGCCGGGGGCAGGGTCCAAGCTGGCCAAGGCCGCTGAGCTGGGCGTTAAGGTGCTGGACGAAGATGCCTTTGTCACATTCCTGGCCGAACAGGGCATCGCTATCTGAAGCCCTGCGCTATCCCCGACCCCAACATTCTGGCTCGATACCCAGATTCAGAAGCTTGTACGGTCCCTGTAGGAGCTGGCTTGCCGGCGATCACCGGCAAAGCCGGTGCCATCCACTGCGGCGCCTTCTTCGCGGGCGCGCCCGCTCCCACAGGTTTGCGCGCCAGTTCAGCGCCCATGCGCCTGACAAGTCATTGAGAAATGATGACTTTTTCTACCTCAGAGGTTGTATCTGCCCTCAAGACCGGTACAATGGCGCCACTCGCTGCTCAGCGAGGCATGTAGTGGTGGCCCCATCGGTCCCCCCGCATTGATTACCCGTTAACCTGGTCAGGCCCGGAAGGGAGCAGCCATAGCGGGAACATCGAGTGCCGGGGTGTGGCTGGTGGGGCCGCCTCCATTTCTGGGGTCGGAAAACCTCAGTCTGCAACGAACGCCTTCCTTCTTGCCTGCTTTCCGCCCAATGCTCCGGCCGCCGACAGCTTCATCAGCCGCTGGAATTTCGGGCATGCCAGATGATCCTCCTTCGGGTACTGCGCCGCATGCTGCAATCCCTTGCTCATCGCTTGCAACCGCCTGATTCGCGCATCCAGCTCGTCCGCCTTGGCGATCAGCATCTGCCGGTCGACCTGCAGGTCCACCAGCATCGCCCCTACTTCATCCAGCGAAAACCCCGCAGCCTGCCCCAGGGCGATCAGTGCCAGCCGGTCTGCCACATCAGCCGCAAACTGCCGCCGCTGGCCGCGCCAGATGCCCCGATTACAGCGAACACCCGATCAGAGTGCGCACTTTTAAGAACTTTGTGGGAGCGGGCATGCCTGCGAAGAACATTACTCGGTGGATGGCACCGGCTATGCCGGTGTTCGCGGGCATGCCCGCTCCCACAGGGTTTGCACAAGCTTTCACAAATTGAGCAGGGCAGTAAGTTGTGCCGGCATTTTGCTGGGCATTTCAGGGGCGGGCCACAGACATATTGTCCGGGTCGCCCGCTCCCCCATACCGCTGCACAATCCGCTCGATCTCACCCGACTGCTTCATTCTTACCAGCGCCCGCAACAGCGCTTGTGTCGGTATCGCCGGATCGTTGCGCACCATGCACCCCAAATCCTGTTCTTCCAGCACCGCCAGCGCCTGCAATTGCTGTTCAGCTGGCAACCCCTGGTTGAACCACTGCAACGACAACTGGTTGCTCACCGCATGCCGATACCGCCCGGCCTGCAGCTTTTGCAGCACCAGCAACTGGCTGCGGCTGTCCTCACGGTGCAGCTGGCCCTTGTCCAGCAGCGGTTGCAGGGTTGAATAGGTGTAGCCCAGCACCGTGCCGATAGCCTGGGGTGGCAGCTGCTCCAAGAGCATCGGGGTGTCGTCGCTGGCGCGGCCAACCAGCACGTCGCGCTGGTGAATCAGCGGGATACTCCACACAAAATCCCCCGGCCGGTCATTGAGCCATCGGGTACTGACGTAGCAACGCACATCTATGTCGCCGCTGCTCATGGCCTCCTCCAGGCGCAGGCGGGCCATGACGTGGTACTTGGGGCGAGCCCCCACTTCCTTGGCCATGGCCTGCATCAGGTCGTAAAGCAATCCCTCCACTGGCTGATCGCCTTCGATGCGTACCAGCGGCATGCCCCAGCTCTCCGCTACGGAGAAGCGCAGTGCCGGCTGTTCAGCCAGGCTGTGGGTGGTCCAGAGCAACAGCAGGGCCAGCAATCTTCGCAAAGGCGTATCCTCCCTGAACAGCGCGCCTGCCTCAAAGCTTAGACGACGCGCGCAGGGTGCAATTTTGCCCCCGCTCCGCTAGCATTAGCGATCTTCCGCTCTATCAGGCTACGATGGTTTTTCGATGAGTTATCAGGTTCTTGCACGTAAATGGCGTCCGCGCTCGTTCCGCGAAATGGTCGGCCAGGCCCATGTGCTGAAGGCCTTGATCAATGCCTTGGACAATCAGCGCCTGCACCACGCCTACCTGTTCACCGGTACCCGGGGCGTGGGCAAGACGACCATCGCCCGTATTATCGCCAAGTGCCTGAACTGCGAAACCGGCATCACCTCCACGCCCTGTGGCACCTGTTCGGTGTGCCGTGAAATCGACGAAGGCCGTTTCGTCGACCTGATCGAGATCGACGCCGCCAGCCGCACCAAGGTCGAGGACACCCGCGAGCTGCTGGACAACGTGCAGTACGCCCCAAGCCGTGGGCGCTTCAAGGTCTACCTGATCGACGAAGTGCACATGCTGTCGACCCACTCGTTCAACGCCTTGCTCAAGACGCTGGAAGAGCCGCCGCCCTACGTCAAATTCATCCTCGCCACCACCGACCCGCAGAAGCTGCCGGCCACCATCCTGTCGCGCTGCCTGCAGTTCTCGCTGAAGAACATGAGCCCGGAGCGGGTGGTTGAACACCTCAGCCACGTACTGGCTGCCGAGAACGTGCCGTTCGAGCCGGATGCCCTGTGGCTGCTGGGCCGCGCGGCCGATGGCTCGATGCGTGACGCCATGAGCCTCACCGACCAGGCCATCGCCTTTGGCGAAGGCAAGGTGCTGGCCGCTGATGTGCGGGCCATGCTTGGCAGCCTGGATCACGGCCAGGTCTACGGCGTGTTGCAGGCGTTGCTCGAAGGCGATGCCCGGGCATTGCTGGAGGCCGTGCGCAGCTTGGCCGAGCAGGGCCCGGACTGGGCGGGCGTGCTGGCCGAAATGCTTAACGTGCTGCACCGTGTGGCCATTGCTCAGGCGCTGCCAGAGGCCGTGGACAACGGCCAGGGTGACCGCGACCGAGTACTGGCGCTGGCTTCGGCATTGCCGGCCGAGGACGTGCAGTTCTATTACCAGATGGGCCTGATCGGCCGCCGAGACCTGCCGTTGGCGCCGGACCCGCGTGGTGGTTTCGAGATGGTCCTGCTGCGCATGTTGGCGTTCCGCCCGGCTGATACCGACGACGCGCCGAGACCGGTGCTAAAGCCAGTGGGGATCAGCCAAGCCACAGCTGATCCTGCAGCGCCGGTGGCAGCCTCGGCCTTGGCCGGGCCTTCATCGCCTGTTGCGGCCGCGCCGGCAGAACCCGCGGCGGCGGCCCCACAGCTGGAGGTGCCTGCACCTGCGACAGCCGACCATGAGCCGGAGGCCGAGCCAGACGCCGAGCTGCAGGCCGAGATCGAGGCCATTTCGGTACCTGAGCCTGTCGCGGAGGTGGTCGACCTGCCGTGGGAAGAGCCGGCAGTTGCACCTGCGCCGGTGGCGGCTGAACCTGTGCCCGAGCCTGTTGCCCCTGCACCGGCGCCACAGCCCACAGCGGCAAGCGACGAGCCGCCTTTCGACCCCTCCGCCTACGCTGCCGTAGGCATGGATCGCGATGATGAGCCGCCGCTGGACGAAGACTATTACAGCGGTGAAAGCGACCCGGTCGGTTTCAGCTATCTGGACGAGTTGGCCGAACATGTGCAGGAAGAGGTATCGAAGCCGGCTGCCGAGCCGCTGCCAGCAGCTAAACCGGCCACCGGGCTGGCCCTGCAATGGCTGGAATTATTCCCACAGTTGCCTGTGTCCGGGATGACAGGCAACATCGCGGCAAACTGTACGCTGATTGCCGCCGATGGCGACGACTGGCTGCTGCACCTGGACCCTGGCCAAGGCGCACTGTTCAACACGACCCAGCAGCGTCGCCTGAACGAGGCGCTCAACCAGCACCTGGGGCGCACCCTGAACCTGCGTATCGAGCTGATCCTGCCTGAGCAGGAAACCCCGGCCCAGGCGGCATCGCGCAAGCGTGCAGAGCGCCAGCAGGACGCGGTCACCTCTATCGAACAGGATCCGTTGATCCAGCAGATGATCAAGTTGTTCGGTGCCAAGGTGCGGCAGGATACTATTGAGCCTGTAGAGGCCCTGGCCAAACAGGGCCAGTAACGGATAACCATGCGGCTGGCCCTGCGCCGAGCCGCATCACATGACCCAATCGAGGTATACCCCCATGATGAAAGGTGGCATGGCCGGCCTGATGAAGCAGGCCCAGCAGATGCAGGAAAAGATGCAGAAAATGCAGGAAGAGCTGGCCAACGCCGAAGTCACCGGCCAGTCCGGCGGTGGCCTGGTGAGCGTGGTGATGACGGGGCGTCACGACGTCAAGCGCGTCAGCATCGACCAAAGCCTGATGTCGACCGACGAGGACGACAAGGAAGTGCTGGAAGACCTGATCGCCGCCGCGCTGAACGATGCCGTGCGCAAGATCGAGCAAAGCAGCCAGGAAAAGATGGGCGGCATGACCGCCGGCATGCAACTGCCGCCGGGCTTCAAGATGCCGTTCTAAGCGCATTGCGATACCGAAAACCGCCGCTGATATCAGCGGCGGTTTTTTTTGAGCGATTTCAACCCAGGCGCGGTCTGCTTTTTATGTGATAGCAACAGCAGGCCGGGTAGGCTTGGGGTGACCTTATTTGACGCCGCCGCCCCCGCTGGGTATAAACCGCCTCTTATTGATTTGTCAGGCCATTCCCATGAGCTTCAGCCCCCTTATCCGCCAACTGATCGACGGCCTGCGCATCCTGCCAGGCGTTGGCCAGAAGACCGCACAGCGCATGGCCCTGCAATTGCTGGAGCGCGACCGCAGTGGCGGGCTGCGACTGGCTCAGGCCTTGACCCAGGCCATGGAAGGGGTAGGGCATTGCCGCCAGTGTCGCACCCTCACCGAGCAGGAACTGTGCCCGCAGTGCGCCGACCCGCGCCGCGACGACACCCAGCTGTGCGTGGTGGAGGGGCCGACCGATGTGTATGCGGTGGAGCAGACGGGCTACCGTGGCCGCTACTTTGTGCTCAAGGGGCACCTGTCGCCGCTGGATGGCCTGGGCCCGGAGGCCATTGGCATTCCGCAGCTTATGGCACGCATCGAGGAGCAGGGCACCTTCACCGAGGTGATTCTGGCGACCAACCCGACGGTGGAGGGGGAGGCGACGGCGCATTATATCGCGCAATTGTTGAGCGAGAAGGGGTTGGTGGCGTCTCGCATTGCCCATGGTGTACCGCTGGGCGGCGAGCTGGAGATGGTGGATGGCGGCACCTTGGCCCATGCCTTTGCAGGGCGCCGGCCAATTTCGCTCTGATTCAAAAATGCTGGGGCTGCAAAGCAGCCCCAAAAGCCAACTCAGTACTCGCTGAGGGAAAACTCGGTCAGGCAGAAGGTAGGCACCCCGGCCGCCTGCAACCGACGCGACCCGTCCAATTCCGGCAGGTCGATAATCGCCGCCGCCTCGAACACCTGCGCCCCGGTACGGCGTACCAGGTTGGCTGCAGCCAGCAGCGTACCGCCGGTGGCAATCAGGTCATCGAAGATCAACACCGAATCCCCCTCGCACAGGCTGTCGGCATGCACTTCCAGGAAGGCTTCGCCGTATTCGGTCTGGTAACCCTCGCTCAGCACGTCAGCCGGCAGCTTGCCTTGCTTGCGGAACAGGATCAGCGGCTTGTTCAACTGGTGGGCGATGATTGAGCCAATCAGGAAGCCCCGCGCGTCCATGGCACCAATGTGGCTGAACTCAGCCTCGACATAACGCTCGATGAACTGGTCAGCTACATAGCGCAGCCCGCGCGGCGATTGGAACAGCGGGGTGATGTCGCGAAAGATCACGCCCGGTTTGGGGAAGTCCACTACCGGGCGGATCAGGGCTTTGAGGTCGAAAGCGTCGCTGTGCATTGTTGCGGGTATCCTGGAAAACGAATGCCAAAGTATACCCGCTAAACGCCGGCCTCAGGCCTCGATTGCACCACCGGCCAGCGCACACAGCTGGATCGGGTCGAGGATGTGCACTTCCTTGCCCTCGGCGCGCAGCAGGCCGTTCTGCTGGAAGCGCGTGAACACCCGCGACACGGTTTCTACTGCCAGGCCCAGGTAGTTGCCGATTTCGTTGCGCGACATGCTCAGGCGGAACTGGTTGGCCGAATAGCCGCGGGCGCGGAAGCGTGCCGACAGGTTGACCAGGAAGGTGGCAATACGCTCGTCGGCGGTCTTTTTCGACAGCAGCAGCATCATTTGCTGGTCGTCGCGGATTTCCCGGCTCATGACCCGCATCAGCTGGCGACGCAGCTGCGGCAGTTGCACCGACAGCTCGTCAAGCCGCTCGAAGGGGATTTCGCACACCGAAGTGGTTTCCTGCGCCTGGGCCGACACCGGGTAGGCTTCGGTGTCCATGCCTGACAGGCCGACCAGCTCGCTGGGCAGGTGGAAGCCGGTGATCTGTTCTTCGCCGCTGTCGCTGAGGCTGAAAGTTTTCAGGGCACCGGAACGTACGGCGTAGACCGAGCCGAAATTGTCACCCTGGCGGAACAGGAACTCGCCTTTCTTCAGCGGGCGGCCGCGTTTGACGATTTCATCCAGTGCATCCATGTCTTCCAGGTTCAGCGAAAGAGGCAGGCACAGGGGGGCCAGGCTGCAATCCTTGCAATGGGCCTGGTTGTGTGGGCGCAGTTTGACTGGCTCGGACATTTGAATCGATCCTTGTGGGAAAGCACACATAAGTCGTAAGGGTAACCCACGACACAGGGTGTAGGCCAGCGTGCGCGTTGATGGTGCGCCCTGGCGAAACCCCGGCAGCCGTCCTGCCGGGAGTCCTTGTGTGCCCATAGTGTGCCTGGCAAGGAGGCTTGTCCATGCGGTTGAACGACTCGGTTTTCAGATAACCCGCGAGAAACGCTGGCGGTTGTGCATCGCCAGGTAGGCGTCGAACACCATGCACACCGAGCGCGCCAGCAGGCGGCCAGCCGGCAGGATGCGAATGCCCTTGGCGTCCAGGCTGATCAGGCCGTCGCGCTGCAAGGTCAGCAGTTCGGGCCAGAGCTCGTTGAAATAACCGCGAAAATCGATGGTGAAGGCCCGTTCGATCGGCTCGAAGTCCAGCTCGAAATGGCAGATCAGTTGCTGGATCACCGCCCGCCGTATGCGGTCGTCGTGGTTGCATACCAGGCCGCGCTGGGTGGCCAGCTGGGCGTTGGACAGGCTGTCCTGGTAGGTGTTGAGGTCGCTGCTGTTCTGGCAGTACAGGTCGCCGATCTGGCTGATGGCCGACACGCCCAGGCCGATCAGGTCGCAGTGCCCGTGGGTGGTGTAGCCCTGGAAGTTGCGCTGCAGGGTGCCTTCTTCCTGGGCGATGGCCAGTTCGTCGTCCGGCAGGGCGAAGTGATCCATGCCGATGTAGCGGTAGCCGGCGGCGGTCAACTGGTCAATGGTGGTGTGCAGCATCTCCAGCTTGGCGGCCGGGCTGGGCAGGTCGTTGTTGTCGATGCGCCGTTGGGGCATGAAGCGCTCGGGCAGGTGGGCATAGTTGAACACCGACAGGCGGTCTGGCTGCAGGCGGATCACTTCTTCGACCGTGCGGGCAAAACCTTCGGGTGTTTGTTTGGGCAGACCGTAGATCAGGTCCAGGTTGACCGAACGGAACTGCAGGGTGCGCGCAGCCTCGATCAGGGTGCGGGTCTGCTCCAGACTCTGCAGGCGGTTGATCGCGCGCTGCACGGCTGGGTCGAGGTCTTGTACGCCCAGGCTGACGCGGTTGAAGCCCAGTTCGCGGAGCAGGCCCATGGTCGACCAGTCGGCCTCGCGCGGGTCGATCTCGATGCCGTAGTCGCCGGAATCGTCGTCCAGCAGGTGGAAGTGCTGACGCAGGGTGGCCATCAGTTGGCGCAGTTCCACATGGCTGAGGAACGTCGGCGTGCCGCCGCCAAAATGCAGCTGTTCAACACGCTGCTGCGGGCCCAGGTGGCAGGCGATCAGCTGGATTTCCTGCTCCAGGCGCTGCAGGTAGGGTGCGGCGCGCGCGCGGTCCTTGGTGATGACCTTGTTGCAGGCGCAGTAGTAGCAGATGTTGGCGCAAAACGGCACATGCACGTACAGCGACAGGGGGCGCACGGCTCGACGGCTCTCGCGCAGGGCGTGGAGCAGGTCGAACGAGCCCACCTCGCTGTGCAGTTGCACGGCGGTCGGGTAGGAGGTGTAGCGTGGCCCGGCCAGATCGTAGCGGCGGATCAGGTCGGTATCCCAACGTAGGTCGTCGAGCATGAGGGCGGTCCCCGGAAAGAGCAGCAGTGCACCGGACTATATGGCTGTCTGTAGGGGTGTGTGTTGATTTGTATCAAGGGCGTTGGGGCTGCACAGCAGCCCCCGTCAATGCCCCATCAGCCAGTGCTGGTGTGGGCCCGGCAGGGTCCAGACCCCAAACAGCATCACCAGCACACCGCCCGCCACACGCACGCTGCGGCGCCTCAACAAGGCGTTTACCCGTTCGGCAGCCAGCCCGGTGGCCAGCAACACCGGCCAGGTTCCCAGGCCGAACGCGAGCATCAACGCCGCGCTGTACCCGGCGTTGCCCTGGCTGGCGGCCCACAGCAGGGTGCTGTAGACCAACCCGCACGGCAGCCACCCCCACAAGGCACCCAGCAGCAACGCCCGGGGCAGGCTGGACACCGGCAACAAGCGCGACGCCAGCGGCTGGATATGCCGCCACAGCCCGCGCCCCAGGGCTTCGATGCGGGTCAGCCCGCTCCACCAGCCGGCCAGGTACAGCCCCATGGCAATCAACAACAGCGCTGCCACCACCCGCAGCCCCAGGGCGGCGGGGCTGCGGGCCACCGCCCAGCCGGCCAGGCCTAGCAACAGGCCGGCGCTGGCATAACTGAAAATGCGCCCAAGGTTGTACGCCAGCAGCAGGCGCAAGCGCCGGCTACGTTGTTCCGGTGGGATGGCCAGGGTCAGCGCGCCCATCAGGCCGCCGCACATGCCCAGGCAGTGGCCGCCGCCAAGCAGGCCCAGGACCAGTGCCGAGCCCAGCAGGGGAAGCAGGTCAGGCACGGGGTGGTGGTTCCTTGTCGGTATCGCCCGGTGTGTCGTCAGGCTTCACCGCGGCCTGGTGGCGCGGGTCCTGGTCGTCGAACAGGATGCTGTGGGCAGGGCCTTCGAGGTCGTCGTACTGGCCGCTGTCCACTGCCCAGAAGAAGATGTACACGGCCACGCCGACCAGCAGCAAGGCTGCGGGGATCATGACATAGAGGGCGGGCATGGTGTCTTCCTCCCGGGCAGGGGTGCTTCGGTTTTCGGCAGGTTCGATGCCAACGGCATGCGGGTCAGGCGCAGGGCATTGAGCACCACGATCAGCGAGCTGACCGACATGCCGATGGCGGCCCACACCGGGGTGATCCAGCCAAGCGCGGCAAACGGCAACATCAGGCCATTATACAGGGTGGCCCACAGCAGGTTCTCGAGGATGTTGCGACGTGTGCGGCGGGCCAGGTCCAAGGCCTGCACCAGTGCCTGCAGGCGGTTGGACAGTAGCACAGCGTCGGCGCTGGTCTTGGCAAGGTCGGTGGCGCTGCCCATGGCAATGCTGATGTCGGCGGCGGCCAGCACCGGCACGTCGTTGACCCCGTCGCCGAGCATCAGCACCTTGCGCCCGGCCGCCTGCAGCGCCTTCAGCCGATCCAGCTTGTCGTCCGGGCGCAGGCCACCAATGGCCTGGTCGATGCCCAGTTGCGCGGCCACCTCGGCGACCATCGGCGAACTGTCGCCCGACAGCAGCAGCGTGCGCCAGCCTCGGGCCTTGCAGGCGGCGAGCAGCGCCGGTGCGTCGTCGCGCAGCCGGTCGTCCAGGCCAAACCACGCCAGAGGCCCGTGGCGGTCACCCAGCAGCAGCCACTGGCCGCGTGGTTCCGGCACGGCGGGGATTTGCGCAGCGCTCAGGGCGCAGACGAAGGTGGCCTGGCCGATACGCAGGCGTTGGCCGTCTACTTGCCCTTCCAGGCCCAGACCTGGCACGGTCTGCACGTTTTCGGCCGGTATGGCGGTGCGGCCGAAGGCGCGGGCGATCGGGTGTTCGGAGCGGTTTTCCAGGGCGGCGGCCAGGGCCAGGCAGCGGTCAGCGGGCAGGTTGCCGAGCGGGCGAATGCTGCGCAACGTGAGGCGGCCTTCGGTCAGGGTGCCGGTCTTGTCGAAAATCACCGTGTCGATCTGGTTCAGGCCCTCCAGTACATGGCCGCGGGTTACCAGCAGGCCCAGCTTGTGCAAGGTGCCGGTGGCCGCGGTCAGCGCCGTTGGCGTGGCCAGCGACAGTGCACAAGGGCAGGTGGCCACCAGCATGGCCAGCACGATCCAGAAGGCCCGTGCAGGGTCCAGGTACCACCACCACAGGCCGATGGCCACGGCAGCCAGCAGCGACAACAGCAGGAACCATTGCGAAGCCCGGTCGGCGATTTCGGCCAGGCGCGGCTTTTCGGTCTGAGCGCGTTCCAGCAGGCGGACGATGGCCGAGAGCCGCGAATCGTGGCCGAGTGCTTCGACTTCCACGTTCAAGGTGCTTTCGACATTCAGCGTACCGCCGGTGACCCGTTCGCCCACCCGGCGTGGTTGCGGCAGGTATTCGCCGGTGAGCAGTGATTCGTCCACGCTGGAGCGGCCTTCGACAATGCGCCCGTCGGCGGGGATCACCGCGCCGGGCAGCACTTGCACCGTGTCACCGCAGTGCAATTCGCTGAGCAGGATGCGCTCGCTGCGGCCGATGGCGTCCAGGCGCAGGCACGAGGCCGGCAGCAGGTTGACCAGCTGAGCGGTGGCCGCAGCCGTGCGTTCGCGGGCGCGGCGCTCCAGGTAGCGGCCGGTGAGCAGGAACAGGGCGAACATGCCCACTGTGTCGAAATACAGCTCGCCGCTGCCGGTGATGGCCGTCCAGATGCCGGCGCCGAAGGCCAGGGCGATGGCCAGCGACACCGAAACGTCCATGGTCAGGTGGCGGGTGCGCAGGTCGCGCGCCGCGCCCTTGAAAAAGGGCGCGCAGCTATAGAACACAATGGGAATGGTCAGGAACAGCGCCACCCAGCGCAGGATGGTGTGCAACTCGGGGGACAGGTCGATGTTGAATTCTGGCCAGGTGGCCATGGTCGCCATCATTGCCTGGAACCACAGCAGCCCTGCCACGCCCAGGCGGCGCAGGGCGCTGCGGTTCTCGCGGGCCAGCTGCTCGGCGGCCTGGTCGGGCTGGTAGGGGTGGGCGGCATAGCCGATCTGGCGCAACTCGGCGAGCAGGCGTGAAAGTGGCAGTTGCTTGTCGTCCCAGCTCAGCAGCAGGCGGTGGTTGGAGAGGTTCAGGCGCGCCTCGGCGACACCGGGCAGGTTGCGCAGGTGCTTTTCGATCAGCCAGCCGCAGGCGGCGCAGCTGATGCCTTCGACCAGCAAGGTGGTTTCGGCCAGCTCGCCCAGGTGGCGCACGAAGCTTTGCTGCACGTCGCTGCGGTCGTACAGGGCCAGTTCGTCTTGCAACTGCCTGGGCAGGGCCTCGGGGTTGGCGCTGTTGTCACTGCGGTGCTGGTAGTAGTGCTCCAGGCCACCGGCGACGATCGACTCGGCCACCGCCTGGCAGCCGGGGCAGCAGAACTGCCGCGGCTGGCCGAGGACCACGGCGGTGAAGCGGCTGCCGGCGGGGACGGGCAGGGCGCAGTGGTAGCAGGGGGTGGGCTGGGTCATAAGGTAAGCACGACTGCTCAGGCAGATATGAAACCCTGTGGGAGCGGGCGTGCCCGCGAAAGCGTCAGGCCTGAAAACACCTTTGCCTGAGCTACCGCATTCGCGGGCATGCCCGCTCCCACAGGGATTTGCGATGATGCTACTGTTGGTGCTCGGCACCTTGCAGGGCTTCGTCACCCAGCTGCAAGGTCACACCATGTTCCACTTTTTCCTCTTCGAACAAGCGCCACACCTGGCCCCCTTCGCTGCCCAGCAGTTCCACAAAGCGCCGCCCGTCGACCTTGTCCTCCAACTGCCCCACATAGCGCCCCGCGTCGACCCTGCTCAGCAGCACCCTGCGGTCCTTCTCCGGCTGCGTGGGCGAAATCAGGTTCAGCTCCAGGTTTTGCGGGCCGCTGCTGCCGGTCAGGCGCAGGTCCACTTCGCCGGTCAGCTCGTCCAGGTGCACGCTGGCTTTCAGGCCCAGCTGCTGCGCCAGCAGCTCGCGGTCCAGCGAGCGGTTGATGCCTTTGCCTGCCTCGTAGTAGTTGTCGTTCACCAGATTGTCCGGGTTGCGTACGGCAATGCTGACCATGGTCAGGCTCAGGCACACCGAGGTGGTGAGGATACCAATGATGATCCAGGGCCAGAGGTGCTTGTACCAGGGGCTGGCGGCAGTGGCGGCAGGCATTGTGCGTTATCTCTCTTAGCGGATCTGTGGGCCGATGAAGCGGCTCTTGGCTTCAACCTGGGCGTCGCTGTCGTCGGCGCTCTTGAGGGTGAAGGTGATTTCATTGGTGGTCGATGGCAGTTTCTCGGGGGCGACCGACAGCTGCACCGGCAGGCTGACGATATCACCGGCAGCCACGCGGATTTCGCGCTGGCCTTCGAGCTTGAGGTCCGGCAGGCCGACGGCATCCAGCACGTACACATGGTCGCGCTGGTCCTTGTTCATTACCTTCAGGCTATACACGTTCTCGATCCGGCCCTGGGCGTTCTCGCGGTACAGCACGCGGTCCTTGCTGACGTCGAAGCCAACCAGCGAACGGGTGGCAAAGGCGGTCGCCAGGCCGACAATCATCACCAGCAGCACCGCGGCATAGCCGATCAGGCGCGGGCGCAGCATGTGGGTTTTCTGCCCGGACAGGTTGTGCTCGGTGGTGTAGCTGATCAGCCCTTTGGGGTAGTTCATCTTGTCCATGATGCTGTCGCAGGCGTCGATGCACGCCGCGCAGCCGATGCACTCGATCTGCAGGCCGTCACGGATGTCGATGCCGGTAGGGCAGACCTGCACGCACATGGTGCAGTCGATGCAGTCGCCCAGGCCCTGGGCCTTGTAGTCGGCGTCTTTTTTACGTGGCCCGCGGGTTTCGCCACGGCGCGGGTCGTAGGACACGATCAGCGTGTCCTTGTCGAACATCACGCTCTGGAAGCGGGCGTAGGGGCACATGTACACGCACACTTGTTCGCGCAGCCAGCCGGCGTTGCCGTAGGTGGCGAGGGTGAAGAAACCGACCCAGAAGTAGGCCCAGCCATCGGCCTGGCCTGTAAAGAATTCGATGACCAGCTCGCGGATGGGCGAGAAGTAGCCGACAAAGGTCATGCCGGTGACAAAGCCGATTAGCAGCCACAGGCTGTGCTTGGCGAACTTGCGCAGGAACTTGTTGCCGCTCATGGGGGCTTTGTCGAGCTTCATGCGCTGGTTGCGGTCGCCTTCGGTGACCTTTTCGCACCACATGAAAATCCACGTCCACACGCTTTGCGGGCAGGTGTAGCCGCACCACACACGGCCTGCGTACACGGTGACGAAGAACAGGCCGAAAGCGGCGACGATCAAAATGCCCGACAGCAGGATGAAGTCCTGCGGCCAGATGGTGGCGCCGAAGATGTAGAACTTGCGTTCGGGCAGGTTCCACCATACGGCCTGGTGGCCGCCCCAGTTCAGCCACACGGTGCCGAAGTACAGCAGAAACAGCACTGCACCGCCGACCATGCGCAGGCGGCGGAACAGGCCAGTGAAGGCGCGGGTGTAGATCTTTTCCCGGGAGGCGTAGAGGTCGACGGAATCCTTCCCTTTGCTGGCAGGCGGGGTCACATCATGTACCGGAATTTGCTTGCTCATCATCAAGTCCCACGGCAGTGGAGAAACGCCGCAGCCAGTGCGTGCCGGCCGCAGTCTCGCGCAATCTGCTAGCGCTCTGCGGTCCATGATACGCCGCTGATGGCAGTATGGGGCCGCACTGCGACCTTTAGTCGCGTTGGGTTCGTGGTATGAATCGTGTTATGGCGGGTGTCAATTGATCCAGGTCATCCTGGGTGGCATTTGCCGGCCCTTTCGCGGGGCAAGCCCGTTCCCATAAGTCACCCGTTGTTCCGGATTCGGTGGTGTACCTGTGGGAGCGGGCTTGCCCCGCGAAGAGGCCAGGCCTGCTTACTCGGCCTTGGCCTGCGCCTGATCCCGTTGCGACAGGCTATAGACATAAGCGGCCAGCAAATGCACCTTGTCGTTACCCTGCAGCTGTTCTTGCGCCGGCATCTGCCCTTGGCGACCATAGCGAATGGTCTGCTGCAACTGGGCAAAGCTCGAGCCGTAAATGAACGCCTGTGGGTGGGTCAGGTTCGGGGCACCCATGGCTGGGGTACCTTTGCCTTCTGGCCCGTGGCAGGCCACGCAGTTGGCGGCGAAGATCTTCTGCCCGTTCTCGGCATCGGCCTTCGCGCCCTCAGGCAGTGTGCGGCCATCGAGTTTGCTGATCACGAATGCAGCTACGTCGGCCACGCCCTGATCACCGATCACTTCAGCCCAGGCTGGCATTACGCCGTGGCGGCCGCCCATGATGGTGGTCTTGATGGTTTCCGGCTCGCCGCCCCAGCGCCAGTCGTTGTCGGTCAGGTTAGGGAAGCCGAAGGCACCCTTGGCATCGGAGCCGTGGCACACCGAGCAGTTGGAGGCGAACAGCCGCGCGCCCATTTTCAGCGCCTGAGGGTCCTTTGCCACCTCCTCGATGGGCATGGCGGCGAACTTGGCGAAGATCGGCCCGAAGCGAGCGTCGGCCTTGGCCATTTCCTTTTCCCACTCGTGCACGCCGGTCCACCCCGCCTGGCCGTTGGAAAACTCGGTCTGCTTGTCGTTATCCAGGTACGAGTAGCCCGGCAGGATGCCTTTCCAGTTGCCCAGGCCCGGGTACAGCACCAGGTAGCCGAGGGCAAAGATGATGGTGCCGACGAACAGCCAGAACCACCATTTTGGCAGCGGGTTGTCATATTCCTCGATGCCATCGAAGGCATGCCCGACGGTTTCGTCGGTCACCTCTTCGCGCTGGCCCTTGCGGGTCGACAGCAACAGCCAGGTCAACGAGAAGATGGTGCCCAGGGTCAGGACGGTAACGTACAGACTCCAGAAGGTTGTCATTGTTTTTTGCTCCCAGAAGCTTTTGCTTGCTCGACGTGCCGGGTGGCCTCGGGGTCATCCGCGAAGGGCAGTTGGGTCGCTTCGTCGAAGTCCTTTTTACGCCGTGGGTTGAACACCCACAGCGCCAGGCCCACGAAGGCCACCATCACCACGACGGTGCCCAGGCCGCGAATCATCCCGATATCCATCAGCGTCACCGTTTGCTCTTGATGATGGTGCCAAGACCCTGCAGGTACGCGACGATGGCGTCCATTTCGGTCTTGCCCTTGACCGCGTCACGCGCGCCGGCGATGTCGGCATCGGTGTACGGGGTACCGAGTGTGCGCAGCACTTCCAGCTTCTTCGCGGTGTCCTTGCCGTCGAGCTTGTTCTCGACCAGCCACGGGTAGGACGGCATCTTCGACTCCGGTACCACGTTGCGCGGGTTGTACAGGTGCGCGCGGTGCCAGTCATCGGAGTAGCGGCCACCCACCCGGGCCAGGTCCGGCCCGGTGCGCTTGGAGCCCCACAGGAACGGGTGGTCCCACACGCTCTCGCCGGCCACCGAGTAGTGGCCGTAGCGCTCGGTTTCGGCGCGGAACGGGCGGATCATCTGCGAATGGCAGCCTACGCAGCCCTCGCGGATGTAGATGTCGCGGCCTTCTACCTCCAGCGCGGTGCGCGGCTTCATGCCTTCAACCGGTTTGTTGGTGACGTCCTGGAAAAACAGCGGGACGATCTGGGTCAGGCCACCGACGCTGACGGCGATGACCATGAAGAAGGCCAGCAGGCCTATGTTCTTCTCGACGGCTTCATGCTTCATCAGTGCGCTCCCACAACGACGATCTTGGCGGCTTCTTCAGCCTGTGCCGGGTTGGCGGCACGTACGGTACGGAACACGTTGTAGGCCATCAGCAGCATGCCGCTGGCGAAGAACGCACCGCCCAGGGCGCGGACGATATAGCCAGGGTGGCTGGCCTGCAGGGCTTCGACGAACGAGTAGGTGAGCGTGCCGTCATCGTTGATGGCGCGCCACATCAGGCCTTGGGTGATGCCGTTGACCCACATCGAGGCGATGTACAGCACGGTGCCGATGGTGGCCAGCCAGAAGTGCGCGTTGATCAGGCCAATGCTGTGCATCTGCTCGCGACCGTAAAGTTTCGGGATCATGTGGTACACGGCACCGATCGAGATCATTGCCACCCAGCCCAGGGCGCCGGCGTGGACGTGGCCGATGGTCCAGTCGGTGTAGTGCGACAGGGAGTTCACGGTCTTGATGGCCATCATCGGGCCTTCGAAGGTGGACATGCCGTAGAACGCCAGGGACACGACCAGGAAGCGCAGGATCGGGTCGGTGCGCAATTTGTGCCAGGCACCGGATAGGGTCATCATGCCGTTGATCATGCCGCCCCAGCTTGGCGCCAGCAGGATGATCGACATCACCATGCCCAGCGACTGCGCCCAATCGGGCAGCGCGGTGTAGTGCAAGTGGTGCGGGCCGGCCCAGATGTACAGGGTGATCAGCGCCCAGAAGTGCACGATCGACAGGCGATACGAGTAGATCGGCCGCTCGGCCTGCTTGGGCACGAAGTAGTACATCATCCCCAGGAAGCCGGTGGTGAGGAAGAAGCCCACGGCGTTGTGGCCGTACCACCACTGGATCATTGCGTCGGTGGCACCGGCGTAGGCCGAGTACGACTTGAACAGGCTCACCGGCAGCGAGATGTGGTTGACGATGTGCAGCATCGCGGTGACCACGATGAAGGCACCGTAGAACCAGTTGCCGACATAGATGTGCTTGGTCTTGCGCTTGACGATGGTGCCGAAGAACACCAGCCCGTAGGTGACCCAGACGATGGCCAGCAGGATCGCCAGCGGCCACTCGAGCTCGGCGTATTCCTTGGTGGTGGTGTAGCCCATCGGCAGGGTGATCAGCGCGCCGACGATCACCGCCTGCCAACCCCAGAAGGTGAAGGCGGCCATGCTGTCGGAGATCAGCCGGGTCTGGCAGGTGCGCTGGACCACGTAGTAGCTGGTGCCGAACAGCGCACAGCCCCCGAAGGCGAAGATCACCAGGTTGGTGTGCAGCGGGCGCAGGCGGCCGAAGCTGGTCCAGGGCAGGTCCAGGTTCAGTTGCGGCCATACCAGCTGCGAGGCGATGAAGACGCCGAGGCCCATGCCAAGGATCCCCCAGACCACCGTCATGATGGCGAACTGGCGGACGACCTTATAGTTATAAGCAGTCGGACTGATTGCTGTGCTCATTCTAAGGTTCCACGGTTTTGATGTTCTTGTTGGTCGAAAAATCGGCGCCAGTATTGATAACCAGCAAGGCTACTGCAACGCAACTTTGGTACGCCGACCCGTGTCCGGGCCCGTTCACTGATGTCCCGCAGCGAATGGGTCCGGACGATTGTACACAAATAAATATTTGTAATGTGTACCGTTTTTCACCTTTTTCTGATCGATCGGTCAAGCTTTTTCAGGGGCGGCGACAGGCTATGCGCCGCGTCTGCTCCAGTCCTTTCGGAGCGAAGCCCACTGAGGCAACAAGCTTAGTTGTGTTCGGAGGGGGTGCAAGGGAGGGGGCGGTGGGGGGTATGGTTTGAGGGGGATGGTGGGGCGGGGGTGTAAGGTTTGATGGTTATGGTGGGGCGGGGGTGTAAGGTTTGATGGTTATGGTGGGGCGGATATCGAGCGCCGCCCGCGCGGCGCATCGCGACGCAAGGCCGCTCCCACATTTGTTTCGGGCCAGTCCCTCCTGTGTCAGGGGCGCGCGACCGCCTTGTTGGTACGACGCGATATCGAGTCATGCGCCAAGGCGTTCGCGCGCAAACGCCACAGGAATAATTGGCCTGAAACAAATGTGGGAGCGGCCTTGCGTCGCGATGCGCCGCGCGGGCGGCGCTCGATCTCACAGACGCCGAATTTCTCCCGGCGAACTCACTGGGCAGTCACAGATTCAGCAGCACTCTCCTGCGACAGGCTATACACATAAGCCGCCAGCAGGTGCACCTTGTCATTGCCCTGGATATCGGCCTGCGCCGGCATCTGCCCTTGGCGACCATAGCGAATGGTCTGTTGCAGCTGGGCAAAGCTCGAACCGTAGATGAACGCCTGCGGGTGGGTCAGGTCGGGTGCGCCCATGGCAGGGGTACCCTTGCCTTCGGGCCCGTGGCAAGCCACGCAGTTGGCCGCGAAGATTTCCTTGCCCTTGGCAACGTCAGCCTTGCTCCCTTCAGGCAGGCTGCGACCGTCCAGGTTGGTCAGCACGAATGCGGCCACATCGGCCACGCCCTGCTGGCCGATCACCTCAGCCCAGGCCGGCATCACGCCGTGACGGCCATTCATGATCGAAGCCTTGATGGTTTCTGCTTCGCCGCCCCAGCGCCAATCCTTGTCGGTGAGGTTGGGGAAGCCGAAGGCACCCTTGGCGTCCGAGCCGTGGCACACCGAGCAGTTGGAGGCAAACAGGCGGCTGCCCATTTTCAGCGCCTGCGGGTCCTTGGCGACTTCCTCCACCGGCATGGCGGCGTACTTGGCAAAGATCGGCCCGAACCTGGCGTCAGCCTTGTCCATCTCTTTTTGCCATTCGTTGGCGCCGGTCCAGCCATTTTCATAGCCCGGCAAAATGCCTTTCCAGTTGCCCAGGCCCGGGTAGAGGATCAGGTAGCCGACCGAGAACACCAGGGTGCCGACGAACAGCCAGAACCACCACTTGGGCAGCGGGTTGTCGTACTCCTCGATGCCGTCGAAGCTGTGGCCCATGGTCTGGTCGGTGGTGTTCTTGCTCTCGCCCTTGCGGGTGGCGAGCAGCAGCCAGGTCAGGCCGATCAGGCTACCGATGGTCAGTACGCTGATGTACGTACTCCAGAAGGTGGTCATTGCCCGTTACTCCTTGCAGCAGTCGTGGCAGCAGGTTCCTGCCCGCTAGTGGGCAGGTGGTCGTCGACGAAGGGCAGCAGGCGCGCTTCGGCGAAATCACGGTCGCGGCGGCGGTTGAATACCCACAGGGAGAGGCCGATGAAGGCGATCATCACCACCAGGGTGCCCAGGCCGCGGATCATGCCGATGTCCAGTTCCATCGCATTTACCTCTTGTTCTTGATCGCGGTGCCGAGCACCTGCAGGTAGGCGACCAGTGCATCCATCTCGGTCTTGCCTTTGACTGCGTCACGGGCGCTGGCAATGTCGTCGTCGCTGTACGGCACGCCCAGGGTGCGCAAGGTGCGCATCTTGACGTCGGTGTGGCTGTTGTCGACCTGCTGGGCGACCAGCCACGGGTACGACGGCATCTTCGACTCCGGCACCACGTTGCGCGGGTTGTACAGGTGCGCGCGGTGCCAGTCGTCCGAGTAGCGGCCACCGACCCGGGCAAGGTCCGGCCCGGTGCGCTTGGAGCCCCACAGGAACGGGTGGTCCCATACGCTCTCGCCGGCCACCGAGTAGTGGCCGTAGCGCTCGGTTTCGGCGCGGAACGGGCGGATCATCTGCGAGTGGCAGCCCACGCAGCCTTCGCGGATGTAGATGTCGCGGCCTTCCAGTTGCAGCGCGGTGTAGGGCTTCATGCCTTCCACCGGCTTGTTGGTGACGTCCTGAAAGAACAGCGGGACGATCTGGGTAAGGCCGCCGATACTGACGGCGAACACCATCAGCAGGGCCATCAGGCCGACGTTTTTCTCGATGACTTCATGTTTCATCAGGCGTTTCTCCTCAAGCCAACTGGGCGTTCGCAGGGGCGACGTCAAGCGCTGGCGAACGCACGGTGCGCCAGGTGTTCCAGGCCATCAGGAACATGCCGCTGAGGAAGATCGCGCCGCCGACGAAGCGCACGACAAAGCCTGGGTGGCTGGCCACCAGGGTTTCCACGAACGAATAGGTGAGCGTGCCGTCGCTGTTGACTGCCCGCCACATCAGGCCCTGGGCGATGCCGTTGACCCACATCGAGGCGATGTACAGCACGGTGCCGATGGTGGCGAGCCAGAAGTGCGCGTTGATCAGGCCAAGGCTGTACATGCGTTCCTTGCCGAACACTTTCGGGATGGTGTGATACAGCGCACCAATCGAGATCATTGCCACCCAGCCGAGGGCGCCGGCATGCACGTGGCCGATGGTCCAGTCGGTGTAGTGGGACAGGGCGTTGACTGTCTTGATGGCCATCATCGGGCCTTCGAACGTGGACATGCCGTAGAACGCCAGCGATACCACCAAAAAACGCAGGATCGGGTCGCTGCGCAGTTTGTGCCAGGCGCCCGACAGGGTCATCATGCCGTTGATCATGCCGCCCCAGCTCGGTGCCAGCAGGATCAGCGACATCACCATGCCCAGCGACTGCGCCCAGTCAGGCAGGGCGGTGTAGTGCAGGTGGTGCGGGCCGGCCCAGATGTACAGGGTGATCAGCGCCCAGAAGTGCACGATCGACAGGCGATAGGAATACACCGGGCGCTCGGCCTGCTTGGGCACGTAGTAGTACATCATCCCCAGGAACCCGGCAGTCAGGAAGAAGCCTACGGCGTTGTGGCCGTACCACCACTGCACCATGGCGTCGGTGGCACCGGCGTACACCGAGTACGACTTGGTCAGGCTGACCGGCAATTCCAGGTTGTTGACGATGTGCAGAAGCGCCACGGTGAGGATGAAGGCACCGAAGAACCAGTTACCCACGTAGATATGCTTGGTGTTGCGCTTCATCAGCGTGCCGAAGAACACGATGGCGTAAGCCACCCAGACGATGGTGATCAGGATATCGATCGGCCATTCCAGTTCGGCGTATTCCTTGGAGCTGGTATAGCCCAGCGGCAGGCTGATGGCCGCCAGCAGGATCACCAGTTGCCAGCCCCAGAAGGTGAACGCGGCCAGGCCCGGTGCGAACAGGGTGGTCTGGCAGGTGCGTTGCACCGAATAATAGGAGGTGGCAAACAGCGCGCAGCCGCCGAAAGCGAAGATCACCGCATTGGTATGCAGGGGGCGCAGGCGGCCGAAGCTGGTCCAGGGGAGGTCGAAGTTGAGGGAAGGCCAGGCAAGCTGGGCGGCGATGAAGACGCCGAGCCCCATCCCGACGATTCCCCACACCACCGTCATGATGGCGAATTGGCGGACCACCTTGTAGTTATAGGCGGTACTGCTGGTTGTGTTCATGTATGGGTTCCCATCCACGGTTATTTGGCAGGCTTTACAGCGAGGCAAGCATGATTAATGGGCAAAGTGCCGGTATTGACGGGGATCAATGGGCGAAGGTCGGAAATGTCCCAGGCTTGCGCTGCGATCTTCCACAGGTTCAGGGCAAGGACGGCTACAGGGGCTGCCTGATCCTGGCCCATGGTGCAGGTGCGCCGATGGACAGCGGGTTCATGGACGAAATGGCGCAAAGGCTTGCGGCGCTTGGGGTAGCGGTGGTGCGCTTCGAGTTTCCGTACATGGCCGAACGCAGGGTTACCGGCGGCAAACGGCCGCCGAACCCACAGAAGGTGCTGCTTGAATGCTGGCGCGAGGTGTACCGGCAGGTGCGACCTTTGGTCGCGGGCAAGCTGGCCGTGGGTGGCAAGTCCATGGGCGGTCGCATGGCGAGCCTGCTGGCTGACGAATTGGGCGCGGATGCGCTGGTGTGCCTGGGCTATCCGTTCTACGCGGTGGGTAAACCCGAGAAGCCACGGGTGGAACACCTGGCCGGGCTGAAAACACCGACGTTGATCGTGCAGGGCGAACGGGATGCGCTGGGTAACCGCGAGGCGGTGGCGGGGTATGCGTTGTCGCCGGCAATCGAGGTGAGCTGGCTAGTGGCGGGTGACCATGACCTGAAGCCGTTGAAGGCCTCGGGGTTCAGCCATGAGCAGCATATGCAGACGGCGGCGGAACGCGTTGCTGATTTCCTGAAGGATTAGTGCTGGATTCTTCGCGGGCATGCCCGCGAAGAGGCCGGCACAGGCTGACGCTTAGTCGCGGTACTCGCACAGGTAAGCGGTATCCACCTTCACCTGCAGCTGGAACTTGCTGTCGGCGGCAACATTGAACTTGTCGCCCGCATTGAAGGTTTCCCAGTTGTCGCTACCTGGCAGCTTGACGGTCAGGGCGCCCGATACCACGTGCATGATCTCGCGCTTGGCAGTGCCGAACTCGTATTCGCCCGGGGCCATGACGCCGACAGTGGCGGGGCCTTCTTCGCCCGCGAATGCGATCGACTTGACGGTGCCGTTGAAGTACTCGTTGACCTGGAACATGGGCGACTCCTGAAAAGGGGGGATGAAAAAGGGCTGGCCAGTATGCCCAAGCCCACAGGCCTCGTCATCTGCTTTCAGGGGCTGTTGGCGGGCAGGGTCAACGGTAGTAGCCGCGCCGTGTTGCGCGCATCTTCAAGGGCCCGGTGCTGCTGCCCGCAAAAGTGCATGCCGGCCAGGTGCAGGGCACCGTTCAGGCCGGTGGGGCGCTGCAGGTGGCGGGCCTTGGCAAAGCGTTGCTTGAGGTTGATGTGCGGCAACGTCCGTAGCAGGCTGTCGAGCCCGTGCAGCTGCCACTCCTGGTGCAGTTGCTGGCGGTCGTAGTCGCCCCAGCTGACCCAGGCCTGAAGCTGCTCACGGTGGTGCTCCAGCCAGCGCTCGAAGCTTGCCCACACCTCGCGAAACGGTGCAGCGCGATCCACATCATGTTGGCTTATGTGCGTCAGTTCGCGGCAAAACGGGGTCAGCTGTGGCCGCCGGCGTGGCCGCACGAAACACTGAAAGTGGTCGACCTCGCGGCCATCGCGGGTGACCAGGCTAGCGCCGATTTCAATGACTTCCATCTCTGTAACCGGCCATCCACCCTCGTCGGTGGTGGCTTCCAGGTCGATTACCAACCAATGGCCCATACCAGGCTCCCTTGCAGATCCTGCTAGAGCGTAGCCAAAGTCCGCGCATACGGCATCCCGTGGCATATTGCCGCCTGCTTTGGCACAACGAGCGCGCTCCAGCAGTTGTGCCGCTTCCGGAAAACGCCTAGCTTAAGCGGACCCAGGCATGAACCGTTATGAGCGTCCGTCTTGACTCCAGCACCCGGCCTCAAGGCTTTGTCCACCCTGATGTTGCTGGCCGTGTATTGGCTAGCGGTGCCGGCATGGGCTGCCGATGCCGTCGAAGTGAAGATTGGTGCGGCCCATTTCCCGCCCTACACGGTGCGCCCTGAACAGGGGGCTGACACCGGCCTGTTGCCGCAATTGGTCGATGCGCTCAACCGCTTGCAGCAGGGTTACCACTTCGTCCTGGTGCCCACCTCCATCCAGCGGCGTTTCGGCGACTTCCAGCAAGGCCGTACCGACATGGCGATTTTCGAAAACCCGCAATGGGGCTGGGAGCAGATTGCCCACCAGACCGTGGACATGGGCCTGGAGGACGCCGAAGTGTTCGTTGCCCGCCAGGCCAATGGCAGCGACCCGTCGTACTTCGATGACCTGCGCGGCAAACGTTTGGCATTGTTCAACGGCTATCACTACGCGTTCGCCCGCTTCAATTCCGACCCGGACTACCTGCGCACAACCTATAACGCGACCCTGACCTACTCCCACGACAGCAACCTGCTGATGGTGCAGGCTGGGCGCGCCGACATCGCCCTGGTCACCCGCTCGTACCTCAGCGATTTCCTGGCGCGCAACCCGGCCAGCAGGGCGCAGCTGCTGCCTTCGCAACGCATCGACCAAATCTATCACCACTACGCCCTGCTGCGCCCGGGGGCGCCTATCGACGAGCAGTCGTTTGCCCGCCTGCTGCGCGACCTGCGTGCCAGCGGTGAACTGGCCCGAATCTTCGAGCCCTACCGCATCACGGTCTCGGTGCCCAAGGACTAAATTCACGCACTTTCGCAACGTTCTCAGCAGTGAGCCTTTTCTTCATTTTTCGTGAGACAAGCCATGCCGTTCGATGCCGCTTCGCAGCCCCTGTCACCGCCACGCTGGCGCAGCCTCAGTGCCGAGGAGGGTGACAGCTGGCTAGGCCTCTCCCTCGAAGGTCGCCCACTGATCCAGGTGCGCCTGGAGGCGGGCGCTACCCTGCACGTTCACCTTGAGCGCCTGTGTCCCGAGCGCCCTTATCAAGCCTTGTGGTCGGCCTGCTATTGGTTGTTGTCCCGTGATACCACCTGTCAGCGCCTGGTCTGGCACTTGCCCGAAGTGCAGCCGCAGGTGCTGGCCAGTGGCTTGCTGCGAGTGGCTGAGCAGCCGGGCCAGTATCTGTGCGAGCGGGCGCTGTTCTGGCAGCTGCCACAGCCCTGGCTGGGCGATGCGCAGGCTGCGGTGTACCCACAGCAGATGCAGATCAGCAACGGCAAGCGCCACCCATGCCGCGCGCCCAAGCCCCGTGGTGAGGTATACCGGCGCTTCGATGCGCGGCTGGGTAGCTGGGTGTCGCTGCGCACGCTGGAGATCGAAGATGACCTGGAGCGCTTCAACCGCTGGCAGAACAACCCGCGGGTGGAGGCGTTCTGGCAGGAGGGGGGCACGCTGGCCCAGCACCGCGAGTACCTGGACAAGCTCGAGGCCGACCCGCACACCCTGACGCTGATCGGTTGCTTTGACGATGAGCCGTTTGCCTACTTCGAGGCTTACTGGGCCAAGGAAGACCGCATTGCGCCGTTCTACCCGGCCGATGATTACGACCGCGGCATACACATGCTGGTGGGGGAGGAGAACCACCGAGGGCCGCACAAGGTGGCCAGCTGGCTCTCGGCGCTGGTGCACTACCTGTTCCTGGATGACCCGCGTACCCAGCGGGTGGTGGCCGAGCCGCGTGCCGACAACGGCAAGATGATCGGCTACATGCACGACCAGTGCTTCCACTGCGACAAGGAGTTCGACTTCCCGCACAAGCGTGCGGCGCTGATGATTCTGGGGCGAGAGCGGTTTTTCGAGCGCTGCAAGCTGGCTTGATACCGAGTTGGCTTCTTCGCGGGCATGCCCGCTCCCACAGGATCACCACAGGCTTCAAGAGCAGTGGGGTACCTGTGGGAGCGGGCATGCCCGCGAAGAAGCAAACCCTGTGTGGTCAGGCCAGCCGGTTGGCCGTCTTGCGGCAATGCACCAGCGCATCGCGGATCATGAAGTTGACCAGTGTCGGCGATACCCCCAGCTCTTTGGCAATGTCTTTCTGCGGCACGCCATGCAGGCGGTACATCTCGAACGCATAGCGGGTGCGCTGCGGCAGTTCGTTCAGCGCCTGGGCAATGTCATCCAGCGCGGCAAGGTTGATGTGAGTGGCTTCGGGCGAGGCGTTCTGGATGACCACGTTCAGCCCTTCCTCCTCGCTGCCGGAGTATTTCAGCTCCATTGCCTGCTTGCGGTAGTGGTCGATCGCAAGGTTGCGCACGATCTGGAACAGGTAGCTGAGCTGCGCCTTGAACGACGAGGTTATCTGCGGGGCAGCGTTGAGCCGGAAGAAGGCATCCTGCACCACATCTTCGGCGCGCGAGCGGCAGCCGGTGATGCGTGCAGCGATCTTGGCCAGGATGCTGCGGTTGTCGACGAAGGCCTGCAGTAATGGTGAATCGCACTTACTTGTGGATAGTTGTTCCGCCATGGAAATCACCTTGTCACAGAGGGGAAAGGAGGCCCCCAAGGCTGGGAAGCTTCCTACGACGTGCGACAAGCTATTCAGAATGATAATGATTGTCAAATACGAAACGTAATTAGTATCTATATCTTTCAGGTCTAAGACCATCGTGTGACAGCGTTCACCTTTGGCCCCGCCTGCCACTGCGTAATCCCCGCTAATTTCTGCCTGCGCCCATCCGTTCCCCTGTGTACATCTTCGATCGCCCTTTGCTGTCCGCACACGTTCGCGGTGCAGCCGGCGCGCCCCAACAGACACTGGCAGGAACCCCCATGACGGACGCCTTCGAACTCCCGCTCTCGCTGGTCCAGGCACTTGCGCAACGCGCCACGCAGACCCCGGACAAGATCGCCCTGCGCTTTCTGGCCGACGCCCCCGGCGAGCAGGCTGTGCTCAGCTACCGGGACCTCGACCAGCGTGCACGCACCATCGCCACTGCGTTACAGGCCCGTGCCAGCTTCGGCGACCGTGCGGTGCTGTTGTTCCCCAGTGGTCCGGACTACGTGGCGGCGTTCTTCGGTTGCCTGTATGCCGGGGTGATTGCGGTACCGGCTTACCCGCCAGAATCCGCGCGCCAGCACCATCAGGAGCGTTTGCTGTCGATCATCGACGATGCCGAGCCGCGCCTGCTGCTGACCGTCGCGGCGTTGCATGACGGCCTGCAAGGCTTGCCAGCGCTGGCGGCGCACAACGGGCCTGAGCTGCTGGCAGTGGACAGCCTGGACCCGGCGCTGGCCGCAAACTGGCGCGAGCCCGTGCTCAAAGGTGATGACATCGCCTTCCTGCAATACACCTCGGGCTCCACCGCGCTGCCCAAGGGTGTACAAGTCAGCCACAGCAACCTGGTCGCCAACGAGCAGTTGATCCGCTGTGGTTTCGGCATCGACCTCAACCCCGACGACGTGATCGTCAGCTGGCTGCCGCTGTACCACGACATGGGGCTGATTGGCGGTCTGCTGCAGCCGATCTTCAGCGGCGTGCCGTGCGTGCTGATGTCGCCGGGTTACTTCCTGGCCCGGCCGCAGCGCTGGTTGCAGGCCATCAGCGAATATGGCGGCACCATCAGCGGTGGCCCCGACTTTGCCTACCGTCTGTGCAGCGAGCGGGTCAGCGAGGCCTCGCTGGCCGGGCTCGACCTGAGCCGCTGGCGCGTGGCCTATTCTGGCTCCGAGCCGATTCGCCAGGACAGCCTGGCAACCTTTGCCGACAAGTTCCAGGCCAGCGGCTTCGACCCGCAGAGTTTCTTCGCCAGCTACGGCCTGGCCGAAGCCACCCTGTTCGTCAGTGGCAGCCGCCGTGGCCAGGGCATCGACGCGCTGGAGCTGGACGCCGAAGCCTTCGCCGCCAACCGCGCCGAGCCGGGCAAAGGCAGCGTGCTGATGAGCTGCGGCTACCCGCAGCCCGGTCACGCAGTACGTGTCGTGGAGCCGCAGCACTTGCAGGTGCTGGGCGACAACCAGGTCGGCGAAATCTGGGCGGCTGGCCCGAGCATCGCCCGGGGTTACTGGCGCAACCCCGAAGCCAGCGCACGCACCTTCGTTGAAATGGACGGCCAGACCTGGCTGCGCACCGGCGACCTGGGCTTCATGCGCAACGGTGAAGTGTTCGTCACCGGGCGCCTGAAAGACATGCTGATCGTGCGCGGGCAGAACCTGTACCCGCAGGACCTGGAAAAAACCCTCGAACGTGAAGTTCAAGTGCTGCGCAAAGGCCGTGTGGCCGTGTTTGCCGTCGAGCAGCAGGGCGAGGAGGGCATCGGCGTGGCGGTGGAGATCAGCCGCAACGTGCAAAAGGCAATCGAACCCCAGGCGCTGATCAAGACCCTGCGCCAGGTGATCGCCGACGCTTGCCGCCAGGCGCCGGCCGTGGTCCTGCTGCTGAACCCGGGCGCGTTGCCCAAGACCTCCAGTGGCAAGCTGCAACGTTCGGCCTGTCGCCTGCGTATGGACGATGGCAGCCTGGACTGCTACGCCCGCTTCCCTGATGTGAGCGAAACGGCTGCAAGCGCGGCTGCCGGCAATGAGCTCCAGGCACAGATCGCCGCAGTGTGGCGGGACATTCTCAAAGTAGAGGCGGTTGCGGCAGACGACCACTTCCTGCTGCTGGGCGGCAACTCCATCGCCGCCACCCAGGCCACCGCACGGCTGGCCGATGAGCTGGGTATCAACCTGGGCCTGCGCACCCTGTTCGAAGCGCCGGTACTGGCCGATTACAGCAGCGCTGTGGCGTCGATCATGGCCGACGGCGCTGCTGGCACTGCCACCATTGCACCGCTGGAGCGCACCCAGGCCTTGGCCCAGTCGTTGGCGCAAAACCGCTTGTGGTTGATGTGGCAGTTGCAGCCACAATCGGCTGCCTACAACATCCCCGCCGGCCTGCAGCTGCGCGGTGAGCTGGACGAAAGCGCCCTGCAAGCCGCCTTCCAGGCGCTGGTGGCGCGCCACGAATCCCTGCGCACCGTATTCAGCGAAGAAAACGGCCAGCCCCTGCAACGCATTGTGGC
Organism: Pseudomonas sp. NMI542_15; assembly: GCF_021283425.1. NCBI lineage: Bacteria > Pseudomonadati > Pseudomonadota > Gammaproteobacteria > Pseudomonadales > Pseudomonadaceae > Pseudomonas > Pseudomonas sp. NMI542_15. Next base: position 54,581 of record NZ_JAJSRO010000023.1, read on the forward strand.
GCAACAGCCGTTCAGCCTGCGCCGCCTGGACCTCGAAGGCCAAACGCTGGAGCAGGTCAGCGCCCAGCGGGAAGCCGAGGCCCGTCAGCCGTTCGACCTCACTCAGGGCCCCTTGCTGCGGGTGACCCTGGCACGCCTGGACGACGAAGACCATCAGTTATGGGTGACCCTGCACCACATCGTCGCGGATGGCTGGTCGCTGAATATCCTGCTGGATGAATTCGCCAAACTTTACGCAGCCCGCTGTCAGGGCCTGGAGGCCAACCTGGCGCCGCTGGGCCTGGGTTATGCCGACTACGGCACCTGGCAGCGTCAATGGCTGGCCGCCGGTGAAGCCGAACGCCAACTGCAGTACTGGAAGGCGCAGTTGGGCGGTGATCTGCCGGTGCTGGACCTGTGCACCGACCACCCCCGCGCCAGCCAGCGCGAGCACAGTGCTGCCCGGTTCAACCTCAAGGTACCGGCCACGCTTGCCGAAGCACTCAAGGGCCTGGCCCGCGAACAGCAGGCCAGCCTGTTCATGGTCCTGCTGGCCGGCTGGCAGGCGCTGCTGCACCGCTACAGCGGCCAGGCCGACATCCGTGTCGGTGTGCCCAACGCCAACCGCCCGCGCCTGGAAGCCCAAGGCATGGTCGGCTTTTTCATCAATACCCAGGTACTGCGTGCACAGCTCGATGGTCGCCTGCCATTCACGCAGTTGCTGGCCCAGGTGCGCCAGGCCACCCTTGCGGCGCAGGCTAACCAGGACTTGCCGTTCGAACAGCTGGTCGAAGCCCTGCCGCAAGCCCGTGAGCAAGGCTTGTTCCAGGTCATGTTCAACCACCAGCAACGCGACCTGTCGGCCCTGCGCCGCCTGCCGGGGCTGCTGGCCGAGGAGTTGCCATGGCACAGCCGCGAAGCCAAGTTCGACCAGCAGTTGCACAGTGAAGAAGACCACCAGGGCCGCCTGAGCCTGGCCTTCGACTATGCTGCGGAGCTGTTCGAAGCCAGCACCGTCAAACGCCTGGCTCATCACCTGCTGGCGCTGCTGGAACAGGTGTGCGCCGCGCCGCAGCGGGCGCTGGGCGAGGTGCAATTGCTGGACGAGCCTGCCCGTGCGCAATTGCTGGGCTGGGGCCGGGCACCGGCTACCGCGCCGCCAGGCCTGCTGGTCGAACAGCTCAACGAACAGGCCCGCCTGACCCCGCAACGCACCGCGCTGGCCTGGGACGGCGGCAGCCTCGACTACGCCGAACTGCACCAGCAGGCCAACCGCCTGGCCCACTACCTGCGCGACAAAGGCGTCGGCCCCGACACCTGCGTCGCCATCGCCATCGAGCGTTCGCCACAGTTGCTGGTCGGCCTGCTGGCCATCCTCAAGGCCGGCGGCGCTTACGTGCCGCTGGACGTCGACTACCCGGCCGAACGCCTTGCCTACATGCTGGCCGACTGCAGCGCCGGCCTGCTGCTGAGCCACAGCAGCCTGCTGGGCAAGCTGCCACAGGTCGACGGCGTCAGCGCCATTGCCCTCGACCAGTTGCACCTGGACAGCTGGCCCAGCCACGCGCCTGGCCTGCACTTGCATGGCGACAACCTCGCCTACGTGATCTACACCTCCGGCTCCACCGGCCAGCCCAAGGGCGTGGGCAATACCCATGCAGCGCTGGCCGAGCGCCTGCAGTGGATGCAGGCGACCTATGCGCTGGATGACAGCGATGTGCTGATGCAGAAGGCGCCGATCAGCTTCGACGTGTCGGTGTGGGAATGCTTCTGGCCGCTGGTCACCGGCTGCAAGCTGGTGCTCGCCGGCCCCGGCGAACACCGCGACCCGCAGCGCATCGCCGCGCTGGTGCAGGCCCATGGCGTGACAACGCTGCACTTCGTGCCGCCGCTGTTGCAGGTGTTTGTCCAGGAGCCGCAGGCGGGTGCCTGCAGCAGCCTGCGCCGGGTGTTCTCCGGTGGCGAAGCATTGCCCGCCGCACTGCGTGACCGCGTGCTGCAGGTGCTGCCGCAGGTGCAGCTGCACAACCGCTACGGCCCGACCGAAACCGCCATCAACGTCACCCACTGGCACTGCCAGGTGGCGGACGGCGAGCGCTCGCCAATCGGTCGCCCGCTGGGCAATGTGCTGTGCCGCGTGCTGGACGATGAGCTTGAACTGACTGCCCCCGGCGTGTCGGGCGAGCTGTACCTCGGTGGCGCTGGCCTGGCCCGTGGCTACCTGGGCCGTCCGGGTCTTACCGCCGAGCGCTTCGTGCCCCAGGCCGACGGCCACGGCGAGCGCTTGTACCGCAGTGGTGACCGCGCGCGCTGGCAGGTGCAGCTACAGGCCCTGGAATACCTCGGTCGCCTCGACCAGCAGGTAAAGGTGCGTGGTTTCCGCGTCGAGCCTGAGGAAGTACAGGCCTGCCTGTTGGCACAGCCGGGTGTGGAACAGGCGCTGGTGCTGATCCATAAGGACGCCGTTGGTGCGCAACTGGTGGGTTACTACAGTGGCAGTGCGCAGCCAGCCGAACTCCTGGCCGTGCTGGCTGAGCAACTGCCCGCGTACATGGTGCCGGCGCAGCTCATCCCGTTGGCACAGCTGCCGCTGGGCCCCAGCGGCAAGGTCGACCGCAAGGCGCTGCCGGCCCCGGTGTGGCAGCAACGCGAACATGTCGAGCCCCACACCGAGTTGCAACAACAGGTCGCCGCCATCTGGCGCGAAGTGCTGAACCGGCCGCGTGTCGGCCTGCAAGACGACTTCTTCGCCCTGGGCGGGCACTCGCTGCTGGCCACCCAGATCGTCTCGCGCAGCCGCCAGACCTGTGATGTCGAGCTGCCGCTCAAGGCCCTGTTCGAAGCCAGTGAACTGGGCGCCTTCTGTGCCGAGATTGCACGTATCCGCGCGGCCGGCGAGCGCAACCTGCAAGGCGCAATCGCCCGCGTCGACCGGCGTCAGGCGGTGCCGCTATCGTATTCGCAGCAGCGCATGTGGTTCCTCTGGCAAATGGAGCCGGACAGCCCGGCGTATAACGTCGGCGGCATGGCACGCCTGCGCGGCACCCTGCATGTGGACGCTTTCGAGCGTGCGCTGCAGGCGTTGATCGTGCGCCATGAAACCTTGCGCACCACCTTCCCCAGCGTCGACGGGGTGCCGTACCAGTGCGTTGCCGAAGACAGTGGCCTGCACCTCGACTGGCAGGACTTCAGTGCCTTGCCCATCGATGCCCGCCAGCAACACCTGCAACAACTTGCCGACGACCAGGCGCACCAGCCGTTCGACCTGGAGCGCGGCCCGCTGCTGCGCGCCTGCCTGGTCAAGGCTGACGAGCGCGAGCATTTCTTCGTGCTCACCCTGCACCACATCGTCACCGAAGGCTGGGCCATGGACATTTTCGCCCGCGAGCTAGGCGAACTGTACGAAGCCTTTGTCGATGACCGCGAGTCGCCGCTGGCGCCGCTGCCGGTGCAATACCTGGACTACAGCGTATGGCAACGGCAATGGCTGGAAAGCGGCGAGGGCGCTCGTCAACTGGCCTACTGGAAGGACCGCCTGGGTGACGAGCACCCGGTGCTGGCGTTGCCTGCCGACCGCCCGCGTCCGGCAGTACAGAGCCACCGCGGCGAGCTGTACCGCTTTGAACTCGACCCGGCGCTGGTCGCCCGCGTGCACGCCTTCAACAGCCAGCGCGGCCTGACCCTGTTCATGACCATGACCGCCACCCTGGCTGCCTTGCTGCACCGTTATAGCGGCCAGCGTGACCTGCGCATCGGCGCGCCGGTGGCGAACCGCATCCGCCCGGAAAGCGAAGGCCTGATCGGCGCCTTCCTCAATACCCAGGTGCTACGTTGCGAGCTGGACGGCCAGATGACCGCCAACGCGCTGCTGGAGCAGATGCGCCAGGCCGCCATCGAAGGGCAGTCGCACCAGGACCTGCCGTTCGATCAGTTGGTCGAAGCGTTGCAACCGCCGCGCAGCAGCGCGTATAACCCGCTGTTCCAGGTGATGTGCAACGTGCAGCGCTGGGCCTTCCAGCAAAGCCGCACGTTGGCCGGCATGCAGGTGGATTACCTGGTCAACGATGCCAGTGCCACCAAGTTCGACCTGTACCTGGAGGTCACCGACCTCGACGGCCGCCTGGGTTGCTGCCTGACTTACAGCCGCGACCTGTTCGACGAACCGCGCATAGCGCGCATGGCCGAGCACTGGCAGCACCTGCTGGTCGGCTTGCTGGACAACCCGCAGCAGCGCCTGTGCGAGCTGCCGATGCTGAGCGGTGCGGAGCAGCAGGTGCTGGCGGGTCAGTTGCAGGGCGAGCACGACTTCGACCTCGACCAGACCCTGCACGGCCTGTTCGCCGCCCAGGCGGCGCGCACACCACAGGCTGGCGCGCTGACCTTCGCTGGCCAGCACATGACTTACGCTGAACTCGATCAGCGGGCCAACCGCCTGGCCCGCGCCCTGCGCGAGCGTGGCGTCGGCCCGCAGGTGCGCGTGGGCCTGGCGCTGGAGCGCTCGCTGGAAATGGTCGTCGGCCTGCTGGCCATCCTCAAGGCCGGCGGCGCCTACGTGCCGCTCGACCCCGAGTACCCGCTCGACCGCTTGCGCTACATGATCGAAGACAGCCGCATCGGCCTGCTGCTCAGCCAGCGTGAGCTGTTGCAAACCCTGGGCGAGCTGCCTGAGGGCGTGGCCCGCTGGAGCCTGGAGGACGATGCCGCCAGCCTGTCGGCCTACAGCGATGCGCCGCTGGACAACCTCAGCCTGCCGCAGCATCAGGCGTACCTGATCTACACCTCCGGCTCCACCGGCAAGCCCAAGGGCGTGGTGGTCAGCCATGGCGAATTTGCCATGCACTGCCAAGCGGTCATCGCCGCGTTCGGCATGCGCAGCGATGATTGCGAGCTGCATTTCTATTCGATCAACTTCGACGCTGCCAGCGAGCGCCTGTGGGTGCCGTTGCTGTGCGGTGCCCGCGTGGTGCTGCGCGCCCAGGGGCAGTGGGGCGCCGAGGACATCTGCCAGCTGGTGCGCGAGCAGCAGGTGAGCATTTTGGGCTTTACCCCCAGCTACGGTAGCCAGCTGGCGCAATACCTGGGCGGGCAGGGCGAGCAACTGCCGGTGCGCCTGGTGATCACCGGTGGCGAAGCGCTGACCGGCGAGCACCTGCAGCGTATTCGCCAGGCCTTTGCGCCGCAGCAGTGCTTCAACGCCTACGGCCCGACCGAAACCGTGGTCATGCCGCTGGCCTGCCTGGCGCCAGACGAGTTGCCAGCGGACCTTGGCAGCGTACCGATCGGCCGCGTCATCGGTAGCCGCACGGCCTATATCCTCGACGACGACCTTGCCCTGTTGCCGCAAGGCGGCATTGGCGAACTGTACGTTGGCGGCGCCGGCCTGGCTCAGGGGTATCACGACCGCCCGGGCCTCAGCGCCGAGCGCTTCGTCGCCGACCCGTTCAGCATCGAAGGTGGCCGCTTGTATCGCACTGGCGACCTGGTGCGCCTGGGCACTGACGGCCTGGTCGAGTACGTCGGCCGTGCCGACCAGCAGGTGAAGGTTCGCGGCTTCCGTATTGAGCTGGGTGAAATCGAGAGCCGCTTGCAGGCGCACGCCGATGTCGACGAGGCCGTGGTGCTGGCCCTCGACCTGCCGGGCGGCAAGCAGTTGGTGGGTTACCTGGTGTGCAAGCAGGCCAACGCGGGTAGCGAGGCGCAAAACCTGCTGCGTGAAGCGGTGAAAGCCGATGCCCGCCAGCACCTGCCGGACTACATGGTGCCTGCGCACCTGGTACTGCTCGACAGCCTGCCGCTGATGGGTAACGGCAAGCTCGACCGCCGTGCGCTGCCGCTGCCGGACCTGGAACAAGCGCGTCAGCACTACCAGGCACCTGGCAACGAGGTGGAAAGGCAGTTGGCGCAGATCTGGCGCGATGTGCTCAACGTTGCCCAGGTCGGTGTACAGGACAACTTCTTCGAACTGGGCGGCGATTCGATCCTGTCCATCCAGGTGGTCAGCCGGGCCCGTCAGGCCGGGTTGCAATTCACCCCGCGCGACCTGTTCCAGCACCAGACCATCCAGACCCTGGCGGCTGTCGTTCAGCACAGCGAAACCGCGAGCACGGTGGAACAGGGGCTGCGCCAGGGCCAGGCCGGGCTGACACCGATTCAGCATTGGTTCTTCGACAGTGAAGTACCCCAGCCACAGCACTGGAACCAGGCCGTGTTGCTGGAGGCGCGCCAACCGCTGGATGAGGCGGTACTGGCGCAGGCCTTGGCGCTGCTGGTGCAGCACCACGACAGCCTGCGCCTGCGCTTCAGCCAGGCCCATGGCCGCTGGCAGGCCGAATACGCCCAGCCTGATGCCAGGCCATTGCTGTGGACCGCCACCGTTGCCGATTTCGCTGATTGTCAGGCGCTGTACACCGACCTGCAGCGCAGCCTCGACCTGCAACAGGGCCCACTGCTGCGCGCCTTGCTGGTGGGTGACGGGCAGGGCAGCCAGCGCCTGTTGCTGGCGATCCATCACCTGGTGGTCGATGGCGTGTCCTGGCGGGTGCTGCTGGAGGACCTGCAGGCGCTTTACCGCGGCCAGCCACTGCCGGCCAAGACCCATGCCATGGGCGATTGGGCTGCGCGTCTGGCCAGCTACGCCGGCAGCGATTCGTTGCGTGACGAGCTGAGCTGGTGGCAAGGCCAGCTGGGCGGCGTGCGTCGCGAGCTACCGTGTGATCACCCGCAGGGCGGCAACCTGCACCGCCATGCGCAGACCCTGGCCATCGGCCTGGACGTGGAGCAGACCCGGCAACTGCTGCAACAGGCCCCGGCGGCTTACCACACCCAGGTCAACGACCTGCTGCTGACTGCACTGGCGCGTGCGTTGAGCCGGTGGAGCGGCGATGAAGAAGTGCTGGTACAGCTTGAAGGCCATGGCCGTGACGGGTTGTTCGAAGACATGGACCTGACCCGCAGCGTTGGCTGGTTCACCAACGCCTATCCCCTCAGCTTGCGCCCGCTGGCAGGCGAAGGCGACGTGGCGCTGGCCGGCTCGATCAAGCGTATCAAGGAGCAACTGCGCCAGGTGCCGCACAAGGGGCTGGGCTATGGCGTCCTGCGCTACCTGGCCGACACGGCCGGGCGCGAGCAGATGGCGGCCTTGCCGCAGGCGCGTATCACCTTCAACTACCTGGGCCAGTTCGACCAGCAGTTCGACAGCGCGGCGCTGTTCCAGCCCCTGGAAGCACCGGCCGGCCTGGCGCATGACCTCGATGCACCACTGCCTAACTGGCTGAGCGTCGATGGCCAGGTATATGGGGGGGCCTTGCAGCTGCGCTGGACCTTCAGCGCCGAGCGCTATGACCCGCAAACCATCGCCCGCCTGGCCGAGGCCTATCGCCAGGAACTGCTGGCGCTGGTCGCGCATTGCCTGGCCGATGGCAACACCAGCTTCACCCCGTCGGACTTCCCGCTGGCACATCTCACTCAGGAGCAGATCGACGCGTTGCCGGTACCCGCTGCGCAGATCGAGGACGTCTACCCACTGACGCCGATGCAGGAAGGCATGCTGCTGCACACCCTGCTGGAGCCAGGCACCGGCCTCTACTACATGCAGGACCGCTACCGCATCAACAGCGCGCTGGACCCTGAACGTTTTGCCCAGGCCTGGCATGCCGTGGTGGCACGTCACGAAGCGTTGCGGGCATCGTTCAGCTGGAACAGCGGCGAGGCGATGCTGCAGATCATCCACAAACCGGGCAACCTGGCGGTGGACTACCAGGACTGGCGCGGCCTTGCTGACGAGGCCCAGGAGCAGCGCCTGCAGGCCCTGCACAAGCAGGAGCGCGAGGCCGGTTTTGCCCTGCTCAGCGAAGCACCGTTCCACTTGCGCCTGGTGCGTGTGGCCGACGAGCGCTACTGGTTCATGATGAGCAACCACCACATCCTTATCGATGCCTGGTGCCGCTCGCTGCTGATGAACGACTTCTTTGAGGTTTACCAGGCCCTCGGCGAAGGCCGCCAGGCCCAGTTGCCGGTGCCGCCGCGTTACCGCGATTACATCGGCTGGTTGCAGCGCCAGGGCCTGGAGGATGCGCGCGCCTGGTGGCAGGCCAACCTGGCCGGCTTCGAACGCGCCACCGCCATCCCCAGCGACCGCCCGCTGCGGCATGACCACGCTGGCAGCGGCATGGTCGTCGGCGACTGCTACACCCGCCTGGCGGTGAGTGACGGCGTGCGCCTGCGCGAACTGGCCCAGGCCCACCAGCTTACCGTCAACACCTTCGCCCAGGCGGCCTGGGCCTTGGTGCTGGCACGCTACAGCGGCGACCGCGACGTCGCCTTTGGCGTGACCGTGGCCGGGCGCCCGGTCAGCATGCCGCAGATGCAGCGCACCGTCGGCCTGTTCATCAACAGCGTTGCCTTGCGTGTGCAGTTGCCCGCATCCGCTGAGCGTTGCAGTGTGCGCCAGTGGTTGCAGGGCCTGCTGCAAAGCAACATGGAACTGCGCGAGTACGAATACCTGCCGCTGGTGGCGATCCAGGAGTGCAGCGACCTGCCCAAGGGCCAGCCGCTGTTCGACAGCCTGTTCGTGTTCGAGAACGCGCCGGTGGAAACCGCCGTGCTCGACCACGCCCAGCACCTGAACGCCAGCTCCGACTCGGGCCGTACCCATACCAATTTCCCGTTGACGGCGGTGTGCTACCCGGGCGACGACTTGGGCCTGCACCTGTCGTTCGACCAACGGTACTTCGACTACCCGACCGTCGAGCGCCTGTTGGCCGAGTTCAAGCGCCTGCTACTGGCGCTGGTACAAGGCTTTGAAGGGGAGGTGAGCGAGCTACCGTTGTTGGGTGCCGAGGAGCAGCGTTTCCTGCTGGACGACTGCAACCGGACCGAGCGGTCCTATCCGCTGGAGCAGAGCTACATCGCACAGTTCGAAGCACAAGTGGCCGCACATCCGCAGCGCACTGTGGCCCGCTGCCTGGAGGCGTCCTATGACTACGCCGGGCTGAACCTGGCAGCCAACCGCCTGGGCCATGCCCTGGTGGCTGCCGGGGTCGGCGTGGATCAGCCGGTGGCGCTGCTGGCCGAGCGCGGGTTGCCGCTGCTGGGCATGATCGTTGGCAGCTTCAAGGCCGGCGCGGGCTACCTGCCGCTGGACCCGGGCCTGCCGGCGGCGCGCCTGCAAAGCATCATCCAGCTCAGCCGTACGCCAGTGCTGGTGTGCAGCGCCGCCTGCGCCGAGCAGGGGCGGCAGTTGCTGGGCGAGCTGGCGGTTGCACTGCGGCCGCAACTGCTGGTCTGGGAAGACATCCAGGCCAGCCAGATCGCAAGCCACAACCCGGGCATCCACAGTGGCCCGGACAACCTCGCCTATGTGATCTACACCTCAGGGTCGACCGGCCTGCCGAAAGGGGTGATGGTCGAGCAGCGCGGCATGCTCAACAACCAACTGAGCAAGGTGCCGTATCTGGCCCTGAGCGAGCATGACGTGATCGCCCAGACCGCATCGCAAAGCTTCGATATTTCGGTGTGGCAGTTCCTTGCCGCGCCGCTGTTCGGCGCCAAGGTCGAGGTCGTGCCGAACGCCATCGCCCATGATCCGCAGGGCCTGCTGGCGCATGTGCAGGCCACCGGCATCACCGTGCTGGAAAGCGTGCCGTCGCTGATCCAGGGCATGCTGGCCAACGACCATCAGGCCCTCGACGGCCTGCGCTGGATGCTGCCGACCGGCGAGGCCATGCCACCGGAACTGGCGGCGCAGTGGCTGCAGCGTTACCCGCAGATCGGCCTGGTCAACGCCTACGGGCCGGCAGAGTGCTCGGATGACGTGGCGTTCTTCCGCGTCGATGCCGCGTCGACCCAAGGCAGCTACTTGCCGATCGGCACTCCGACCGACAACAACCGCCTGTACCTGTTCGGCGAAGAGCAGGCACTGGTGCCGCTGGGCGCGGTGGGCGAGCTGTGCGTGGCTGGCACGGGTGTTGGTCGTGGCTATGTCGGTGACCCGGCGCGCACGGCAATGGCGTTCATGCCTCACCCTTACGGGCTACCTGGAGAGCGGCTGTACCGGACCGGTGACCTCGCACGGCAGCGCCCGGACGGTGTGCTGGAGTACGTCGGGCGCATCGACCACCAGGTCAAGATCCGTGGTTACCGCATCGAGCTTGGCGAGATCGAAGCCCGCCTGCACGAACAGGCCGAGATTCGCGATGCTGCAGTGGGCGTGCAGGAAGGCGTCAACGGCAAACATCTGGTCGGTTACCTGGTGGCACACCAGGGTATCGCCGCCGATGGCGCATTGCTGGAGCAGATCAAGCAGCGCCTGCGGGCTGGGTTGCCAGAGTACATGGTGCCGCTGCACTGGGGTTGGTTCGACAGCCTGCCGCACAACGCCAACGGCAAACTCGACCGCAAGGCCCTGCCGGCCATCGACATCGGCGGCCAGCACAGCCAGGCCTATCAGGCGCCGCGCAACGAGCTGGAGGAAGTGCTGGCGGGCATTTGGGCCGATGTGCTCAAGGCCGAGCGGGTGGGGGTACACGACAACTTCTTCGAGCTGGGCGGGCATTCGCTGCTGGCCACGCAGATCGCTTCGCGGGTGCAGAAGCAATTGCAGTTGAACGTGCCATTGAGGGCGATGTTCGAGTGCAGCACGGTGGAGGAGCTGGCCGAGTATGTGCAGGGGTTGCAGGGCAGTGCGCTGGATGACGACAAGGTTGACCGGCTTAGTGACCTGATGGCCGAGCTTGAGGGGCTGTAACTAGATCGGCGCACCCTGCGCCTGCCTCCTCGCGGGGTTGCTCGTTCCCACAGGAATTTCGCCATTCCTGTGGGACGGGTGTGTCTTGGCGACGAACCCCTGCGATGGGCTGCGTTTCAGTACCGGTAATTTGTGGTGACCCTTGAGAACTTTAGACTGCAAAGCGGTTAAGGTGTCAGCGTTGCTAGGCAGCCCCAGATTGCTCCAGCAGGGTGGAAGCATTAATGAAGGCTTCATCGAAAGAAGTCGCATGATAGCGAGTCAGAAATTGGTCTGAACTATTGAACGCTTCGAGTTGACGATGGGCAAGCATGTAAAACCGATCGCAGTGTGTCGCGATTTCCGGCGTATAGTGTGATGAAACCAAAACACTGGCCCCTTCGTTGCAGGCGTGTTTGATCCCAAGCCAGATGAAGTGCCGGAATTCCGGATCCACTCCAGCCGTGGGTTCGTCAAGTATTATCAGATCGCTGCCCATGAGCAACAGTGTCAACGTGAAAAAACTTCGTATCTCGCCATAGCTACAAGTCGACGCTTTCTTTTTTGAAATATCCGCATATCGTTTGCAGAGCGCAGGCGACCATGCGTCAAGCCGACCCAGTGCCTCAGAAAGGCAGGGTTTGGGCGACGCATTCAAGTTGTTGATGAGCTGGTAAATTTCAATCATCCGTAGCTGGGGGGGAGGTGTCAAAATTTGCGTAAGATAAGCCAGGTTTTTGGCGCGGTTGATGATGTTCCCCCGGTCGGGCTGTCTAAGTTTACAAATCAGGTCGAAGAGCGTCGTTTTTCCTGCGCCATTGCTCCCCAATATACCTGCTACTTCACCTGGCGAAAGATGCAGGTTGAGGTTGTGCAGCAGCGGGTTGCCTTCGTACGAGAAAGTCAGGTTGTCAAGGGTAAGGATGCTCATTCAGTAACGACTCCAGATGGGCTGTATTCTGAAATGATTCGCCGTCACACAAAAGCCGACCAGTGTGAGGGTGAACGCCACTGGGAAAACTGCCAGTAATGAAAGTTCGCCACGAAAAATGCGGGTGCTCACGTACAGGGGATTGACCAGAGAGATCAATTGTTCGTGCGTTTCACTGGTGATGGCGCCCAAGTAGCTGGACATCAGCATGAGGAATGACAGCAGTGAGAATAGAGTGCCGGCTGTTCCAAATGTTATAGGCAGAGCGGCTATAGCGAAACCAATACAGGAAAACCCCAGGTAACTGGTAAAGAAACACGCCATGATGTACAAATATTCATGGCCTGAATAAGCTCCATGCATGGGCTTGGTGACCAGGTAGAAGAAGGAGGCGTACGCGACGCTTAGAATCGAATAGCTGATCATGTGGGATGCAAGAAAAAGGCGAATGGATTCTTTCTGGTAGATGAATGAACGGATAAAGCCGCTTTCCCTTCTGCCTATCAGGTAAAAGCTGAATCCAAAAAAAGCGACGTTTGCTGAAATGTAGGCGTAGAACCAGCCGGCGTAGAATAAATAGGGTTGGGTGTTCTTGTCTGTATTCAGAAAACTCGGGGTCATGATAAAGAACAGCATGCACGGCGCGAAAGCAGTCCACAATAAACTGGAAGGCTCTCGGAGGTGCTCCTTTATCAAGATGTTTGAGATGTTATAGAGCCTTCCTGTATTAGAAGGCGCGCGTGGGCTGCTGCTGGTCATGGGAAGGGCCCTTCTGTTGATTGCCTTCATTTATGTCATGAAGTGCTTTTTATTCTTGGTCGAGGCGATGGCCAATTGAGCCTCTGCTGACGTCTGCCTCGCAGTTACTGTCGCCGGAGTGCTCTCTGTTTAGATTTATATTTGCTTTGCGTCAAGTTTGGCGTGAATGGCCGCTGGCTGAGCGCGGTATCCGCTGTTTGAAGTGAGGCTGGACCTGTGAGGTTTTTCTGCGGGATGTTTCTGATGAGAGGCCAATGACTGAATGAAGTTTTAGGAAACTTCCTGTTCTTGTATAGGATTCGCCCGTGTTTTTCGTAGGGTAGAAAGGTGATTCAGTGGGGAATGTGCTGTTTACGATGGGCGGTGTTTATTGGATGAGACACTGAATTCATTGTTTCGAGATGTAAAAATAGAGTGTGACGGCGCCGTTGGACCATCGACCTAGGCGGCCAGCGGAGTCGTGCCGGCGGTGGGCTAGGCCGATGTGCTCAACGGCAGGTGTAGGGTTGGTGCTCACCTTGAGCTTTAGAGGGCGGCCCACGATCTATGCCGCACCTCAAAACTCAAGACATGCACTAGCGCTTGCCAAGAATCTTCCCAAGCATTTCTGGCCGCGGTGCCCCTTGCTGGCTTTGCAGATTGCCCTGTTCATCCTGATAGAAAATCGCCGGAGTCGCCTGCAACCCCATCTCTTCCATCAATGCCATGTTGGCTGCCAGCTTCTGCTGCACCGCCTCAGGCACCTGCTCCAGTGCCTTCAGCGTGCTGGCCTTGCCGGCTTTTTCATGCTGTTGCAGTGCCTTGGCCGGGTCTTTCGCAGCCAGCAGCGCCGCCGATTTACCCGGGCTGTCCTCGCGGATGATGCCGACCATGATATGGCGCAACTGCACCTTGCCCGACTCCACCCACGGCCGCGCCTGTTCCCAGAACATGTTGCAATAAGGGCAGTTCGGGTCGCTGAACAGGTACACCTTGCGCGGTGCATCGGCCTTGCCGTCGGCGATCCAGGCGGTTTTCTCCAGCTTCGCCCAGATTGCTTTGCTCATCGGTGCATACACCAGCTTTTCCAACGGCTCGGCGCTAAGGTCCTTGCCTTGTTCGTCGAACAGGCTGCCGACCACTACGTGCTTGCCGTCAGGGGTCAGGTACAGGGCCAGGGCGTTGTTCTGGTACTCGGCGGCGTAGCCGCGCAGGCCGTCAGGCGCGTTGAAGCTGCCTTTGATCACGGCGCCCTTGGCTTGCAGTTGCTGAACCGCCTTGGGCAGCTCTTCGGCCTGCAGGGGCGGGGCGGCCAGCAGGGCCAGGGACAGGGGCAGCAGTGCAGTCAGTCGCATGTCAGTTTCCTTGTGCGGCAGGGGCGGGCGCAGTGGCCCGGTCGAAAGGTTCCAGGGCGTGGCGCAGGCTGGCCCGGGACAGCTCGCCCAGGTGGCTGCCGATCAGCCGCCCGTCGGCGTCATAGAACAAGGTCGTGGGCAGGGCCATGGAACCGACCCGTTGGGCCAGCAGGCCGGTGCCGTCGAACAGCACGTGGGTCAGGCTCAGGCCGGTAGTGGCGAGGAAGGTGCTGACGTTTTCTGGGGTCTCGCCCTGATTGACGAACAGGAAGGTCACATGCGGGTATTCGCCTTGCGCCTGTTGCAGCACCGGCATCTCGCGCCGGCAAGGCGGGCACCAGGTGGCCCAGATGTTGATTACCAATGGCTTGCCGCGGTAGCTGTGCAGCGCCACCGGCTGGCCGCCAGCGTTGCGCAGGCTCAGTTCGGGCAGCTCGGTACCTTTGCTGTACAAATGTCCGCCGAAGCTGGCCAGGCCCCAGAACAGCGCGCCGCTGAACAGCGCCCAGCCCAGCGGGCGGCGCAGGCCTGGGTGGCGCCAGCCCTGCCACAGGGCACCAAAGACGATGCCGACAAGGCCCGTCCAGAGCAGGAACCCGCCGTCGCGGATGTCGATCATTTGCAACGGCTCATCGCGGTACATCGGCCAGTAGGCCAGCACGAAGCCGGCACGGGCGCACAGCAGGCCGATCAGGAACAGGTTGAACAGCGCCGATTCCGGACTTTCGCCACCACGCCGGGCGACCCACCAGCCGACCACGCTGGCGATCACCAGGGCGGTGAGCATCAACAGGTGGTTGAGGGCCATCGTCAGTGGCCCGAGGGTTACGGTCAGCATCAGCCTTGGCTCCTGGTCTGGGCCCAGTGTTGCTGGAACGCGGCGGCATCCACCTCACCGGTAATGCGCCGCGCGCGGCGTTCGTCGCCTTCCGGGCCGATCCAGATGATGCTGGGCGGGCCGGGTACCTGGTAGCGCTGCAGCAAGGCTTTGCTGGCTGGGCTGTCGGCGGTCACGTCCAGGCGCAGCAGGTGCACCCCGGCCAGGCCGGCCTGCACGTCGCTGCGGGCGAACACCTGTTTTTCCATGACCTTGCACGACACGCACCAGTCGGCATAGTAGTCGAGCATCACCCACTGACCACGAGCCTTGGCCGCATCCAGTTCACGTTGCAGGTCTTCGGGGCGGCTGACCGTGACGAAGCTGTCTTCGGCATGCTGGCCAGCGACTGGCGCGCCACCACCACCGGTGAACGGGCGCAGCGGCTGCCACAGGTCATCGCCACCGGCTGCGGCGCCTACCAGCAACAGGCCGCCCCACAGGGCGCCCAGCAACGGTACGGCGCGCAACGCTGGCAGGCGCTGCAGGGCCGGCCAGGTGGCCCAGGCCAGGGCGATCAGCCAGGCGCCGCTCAGGGCCAGCAGCAGCGTGGCGGGCAACAGGCTGCGCACGGTATACAGCGCCATGGCCAGGAACACGAAGCCGAACACGCCCTTGACCCGGTCCATCCAGGCGCCTGGGCGCGGCAGGTAATGGTTGCCCAGGGTTACCAGCAACAGCAGCGGTACGCCCATGCCCAGGCCGAGGCTGAACAGCACCAGCGCGCCCTGCAGCACGTCGCCGCTCTGGGCGATGTACAGCAGCGCGCCGGCCAATGGCGCAGTCATGCACGGGCCCAGCAGCAGGCCGGACAACGCCCCGAGCAGCGCCGCGCCATACAGGTTGCCGCCACGGGTGCCTTGCCCGGCGCGGTCAAGGCGGTCCCGCACGGCGGCGGGCAGTTGCAGCTCGAAGGCGCCAAACATGGGCAGGGCCAGCAGCACGAACAGCCCCGCGAGGCTGCCCAGCAGCCAGGGTTGCTGCAGCCAGGCCTGCAGGCTGGCACCCAGCAGCGCGGCAACCACGCCCAGGGCGGCGTACACCAGTGCCATGCTCAGCACATACACCCCGGCCAGCAGCCAGCCGCGTCGGGCGCTGGCGCCATTGCCCAGTACCAGCCCGGCAAGGATCGGCAGCATCGGGAGCGAGCAGGGGGTAAACGCCAGCAACAGGCCCAGGCCGAAGAACGCCAGCAGGCTCCAGGCCAGGTGGCCCTGTTGCAGGCCACTGGCCAGAGCCTGGTCGCTGGCTTGCTCGGCGGTTGGGGCCACACTGCCGCCCAGCTCGATCAGGGTGGTCTGCGGTGGATAGCACAGGCCGGCGTCGGCGCAGCCTTGCCAGCCCAGGCGCAACTGGCCTTGGGCATTGGCCGGCAGCAGCAGTTCGAGCTGGTCGCGGTACACCGCGCTGTCACCAAAGAATTCGTCATGGTGGTTGAGCGCCGGCGGCAACTGCGGGTGCTGCTCGGCAGGCAGGCCGTCGAATTTCAAGCGCTTCTGGTATAGGTAGTAGCCCGGCTTGATCTGGAAATACAGGCGCATCTGGCCATCGGCCTGGCGGTCGTGGGTGAGCACGAAGGCCTGGTCGACCGGCAGGAAGTCCGGTTTTACATCGAACGGGTTGGCCTGCAACGGCCCGGCCAGAAGCAGTGTGAGGAAGAGCAGGAGGACGCGCATGTCTTCGCCTTGGCAGATCTAGGAATGGGGCCATGCTGGCTGGGGTTGATTAAAGGAAGGTTAACTCTGGCTTTTTGGGCAGATGCTTGTCGGGGGATTTTTAGCGCCTGGGAGATCGAGCGCCGCCCGCGCGGCGCTCGATCTCCCAGGCGCCAAGAATGCCCCGGCAAACACCTGACAGCCCACCCCCAATCCCCCCCATCACCCCAGACACACCGCGACATATTGTCGGCTTGACTTTGCCTATCCCCACTCACTTGCTGTAAAGTTGACGCACAAGTCAGCTTTCCCCGCTAGCACTAGAATCAAAAATAGGGCAGGCCCCCCACTGCCCAGAGGATCAAGCATGTCCAACCGTGATATTTCCAGGCGCGCCTTCTTGCAAGGCGGGCTGATAGCTGGTGTCGGTGTGACCATGGCGCCACTCGGCAGCCAGGCGTTCGCCGCACTGATGGAGGACCGCGTCACCACCTCGCCGCAGAAGTGGATGAACCATGACGGCAAGGCGCGTTTCCGTAACGATGCCTTGTCCAAGGTGTGTGGCGACAAGGTGTTCGCCCGCGATATCCGCGCCAAGGACATGCCTGGCTGGCCAACGCAGCAAGGCCACGCGCTGCTGCTCAAGGCCACCAAGGCCGACCGTATCTATGCCGGGCATGACCTTAGCCTGCTCGGGAGCGAGTTGCAGCCGGACCGCATCGTTACCGCTGCCGACCTTGAGAAAGACGGTCTCGCCTGGCCCGAGGCCCATTCGCCCGACCCGCTGCTGCCGCCCGGCAAGGTGCCGATGTTCATTGGCCACCCGGTGGCAATCCTGATCTGGCACGACTTCGAGCGCTTCCGCCAGGCCAAACGCAAGCTGCAGTTCAACGAACAGGCGATCCGTTACGGCGCCCAGGCACCGCTGTACCAGCGCGACCCTTACGGCAGCTTCCGCTTCGTGCGCGTCGGCGGTGCCACGCCGTTCGACGACGATGAATTCTCGAGCCTGAAGAATTCCATGCTGTTCCCGACCATTCTCAACCGCAAGCCGGTGTGGTCGAAACAGCCCAACCAGCATGGCGACCTGACCGAGCAGGGGCTGTTCTACGCCAAGCGCATGGCCGAGCAACTGGACAACCCGCCCGAGGACTGGCTGGTGTTCGACGAGCGCTACAAAACGCCGTCCATCGAACCCGCCGCGCTGGAGCCGGACAACGGCAATGGCTGGTACGACCCGGCCAGCGGCACGCTGCACTTCGTGGTCGCCACCCAGTGCCCGTTCGAAGTGGCGCAGGAATGCGTGCACATGATCAAGCCGTCGCGTTTCGCCCTGAACACGCTGAACATGCACCCAGGTTACACCGTGGGCTATGGCTCCAAAGACAACAACATCTTCGTCTTCTACGCCGCCGTGGCTGCGCTGTATGGCGCCGGCGTGCCGATCCGCCTGGCCAACGACCGTTACGAGCAGTTCCAGAGTGGCATCAAGCGCCATGCCTTCGATATTCGCTACCAGTTGGCCGTGGACAAAAAGGACAACAGCTTCAAGATCTTCCGCGCCGACATGAGCTGCGACGGCGGCGGGCGCATCAACTACAGCCCGTCGGTAGCTGCGGTGGGGGCTACGGCAGCGCAGTCGATCTATTACATGCCGCAGAACGACCTGTCGGTCACCGCCTACCATTCTCGCGGTGTCGAGGCCGGCTCCATGCGCGGCTACGGCACCTTGCAGAGCATGGCGGCCACCGAGATGATGGTCGATGAAATTGCCGGCCGCCTGGGCGTCGATGCCATCGACCTGCGCCGTGCCAACGCGCTGAAATCGGGCATGAAAAACACCCAGGGCGCGGTGCCGGCGGGCGCGCTGCGTCTGTACGAGATTCTCGACAAGGCCGCCGTGCATGAAGGGTGGCGCAACCGCGATACGCGCAAGCAGCAGATGGACGCGCAGGACCAGGACCACTGGTACGGCGTGGGCTTTGCAATTTGCCAGAAGGACTTCGGCACCGGCTCCGAGGCGCCGATGGCCAGCATCGAGTTCAGCCGCGAGGGCCGCATCAGCCTGCGCCACATCGGCACCGAGCTGGGCACCGGCATGTCTACCTCGCAGGCCCTGGTGGTCAGCGATTTCCTTGGCCGCTCGGCTGACGAGGTCAGGACTGCGGTCACCGAATGGCCAGAGCTGCAACTGAGCACCAGTGGCAACCCGTACCTGATCAGCCAGCCCGAGCAGGATGCCGCGCTGCGCAACCCGCGCTGGGTGGGCAAGCTGGCGTCGCCATCGTCGGCGACCAACTCGGCCTTCTACTTCAGCCATGCCACCCGCGAAGCGGCGCGCGTGCTGTTCAACCACGGCCTGTGGCCGGCGGCCATGGCCATCTGGAGCCAGGGCCCGCATGGCGGCCAAGCCAACCCGCTGGTGGTGCGCCGCGAGAACGCGGTGTGGGTCAATGGTGAGCTGACCGGTAACGGCCTGCAGCCGATCCCGTTCGCCCAGCTGGCACAGAAGGCCCACGACATGGGCCTGGTCACCGGCGCCAGTGTGCACGGTTTCAACCGTTGGAGCTGGGCCGAGGCTGACTTCGTCATCGACGGCGTGCGCGAGCGCTTCCCGCTCGACGCCGTGGCGGTGAAGTACGGCGATGGCGCAGTGAGCGCCAAGAAGGCGCAGATGAGCAGCCACGGTTACCACCTGCTCGACCGGCAGAACGCAGCCTACCCCGATACCCAGCTGAACAACGCCATGGTCACCTACTACAGCCCGGTGGCAACCCTCGTTGAAGTCAAGGTCAACAAGGGCACCCATGAAGTGCAAGTGCTCAACCATCACAGCTGGGTCGAGTGCGGCCGGGTGCTGGTACCGGAGCTGGTCAAGGGCCAGCTAGAAGGCGGTATCGCCATGGGCATCGGCCACGCGCTGACCGAAGAAATGCCGTTGTACGAGGGTGGGCCCGGGGAGGGCGACTGGAACTTCAACCGCTACCGCCTGCCGCATGCGCGCGACGTGGCGGTGTGGCAGCAGACCAGCGAAATTCTCCCGCCGCTGTCACCGACCGACCCGTCCAAGGGCATCGCCGAAGTGGTGATGATCCCGGTCGTGGGGGCCATCGGCAATGCCGTTGCCCATGCCATCGGCAAGCGCGTGCGCGATCTCCCTATCACCCCAGCCCGTATCAAGGAGGCCCTCAATGGCTAACCGTCCACTGCAACTGACCCTCAACGGTCAACCGGTCGGCCCGGTCGAGGTCCCCGCTGACCTGGCGATGATCGACTACCTGCACGAACACCAGAACCTCACCGGCTCGCGCCTGGGCTGTGGCCAGGGCATCTGCCACGCCTGCGTTGTGATTGTCGACAACCCCGACGGCACCAGCGAGGAAGTGCGCACCTGCATCACCGGCGCCCACTATTTCGAGGGCAAGAAGGTGCGCACCATCGAGGGCCACGCCAAACCGGACGAGGCCGGCAACCTGACGCTGAACCCGATCCAGCAGAAGTTCGTTGACCTGTTCGCCTTCCAGTGCAGCTACTGCGCGCCGGGGTTCGTCAACGCTGCTACCGTGCTGGTGGAAACGGCCCAGCGCCAGCCGTTGAAGAAGAGCGAAGTGGAAGACCGCATCGAGGCCAGCCTCGGGCACCACATCTGCCGCTGCACCGGCTACGTGCGTTATTACGACGCTACCCGCAAGGTGCTCAACGATCTCGGCCTGGTCAAGGAGGGTTGAGCATGGGCTTTGTACGTAGCGCATGGGCGTTGGCACTGGGTCTGGCCGTCAGTTCGTTTGCCCTGGCGGCCGACGAGGCCCAGGTCAAGCGCGGTGAATACCTGGCACGCGCGGCCGACTGCATGGCCTGCCATACTGCCGAAGGCGGCGCGCCGTATGCTGGCGGGCTGCCGATTCATTCGCCGTTTGGCACCATTTACGGCAGCAACATCACCCCGGACAAGCAATACGGCATCGGCAACTACAGCGCCGACGAGTTCTTCGCCGCAGTCACCGAGGGCAAGCGCAAGGACGGCGCCAATCTGTATCCGGCGATGCCTTACACCTCGTACCACCTGATCAAGCGTGAAGATTCGGACGCGATCCTCGCCTACCTGATGACCATCCCGCCGATCAACCGCCCGGCACCGCAGACCGCGTTGCGCTTCCCGTTCAATGTGCGGATGGGCCTGAGTGGCTGGAACATGCTGTATGGCAAGAGCGTGCAGTTGCAGCCAACCGAAGGCAAAAGCCCGGCCTGGCAGCGTGGCCAGTACATGGTCGAGGTCATGGGCCATTGCGGCGAATGCCATACCCCGCGCAATCCCATCGGCGCGCTGCAGCAGGACCAGCGCCTGACCGGTGGCTTGCTTGGCGGCTACCTGGCGCCGAGCCTGCTGGCCCAGGACCTGGCCGAACGCGGCTGGACCCAGCCAGACCTGACCACCTTCCTCAAGCACGGCATCAGTGCCCAGGGCAGCATGTTCAACGAGATGTTCCCGGTGGTGCACCACAGCACCCAACACCTGGAAGACGCAGACCTGGCGGCCATGGCCACTTACCTGCTGGGCGACCAGCCACCGCCGGCCAAGGCCATCCAGGCAGTTGCCCTGGAGCAGATGAGCGACAGCGCCAAGCGCGGCCACCAGCAGTACCTGAACGTCTGCGCCGGCTGCCATGGTGTCGACGGCGAGGGCAAGCCGCACATCGCCGTGGCCATGCAGGGCAACACCGTGCTGCGCCAGGGTGACTCGCGCAACCTGGTCAAGGTCATCCTCGAAGGTATTCGTGAACAGCAGTTCACCGGCTTTGAACGCATGCAGCCAATGCCAGGCTTTGCCGACAAGCTGGATGACCAGCAGGTGACGGATATGGTCAACTACCTGCGCCAGGCGTGGGGTGGACTGCCCGGTGACCTGAAGGTACAGCAGCTCGCCGAGCTGAAGGCGGAGTAAACGTGCAACATCTCGATCTACAGGTGATTCGTCAGGCCTTGCAGTGGTCGTGCAACGGGCAACGTGTGTGGTTGTGCACGGTGCTGGCCACCTATGGCTCGGCGCCGCGTGCGCCGGGCTCGCTGCTGGCTGTCAATGCCAGTGGCCAGTGGCTGGGGTCGCTGTCCGGTGGCTGTGTCGAAGACGACTTTCTCGAACGCGTGGCCCTGGGTGAATTCCCGGAGCCGGTTGCCATCGTGCGTTACGGCGATGGCAGCGACCCGCGTTCGAGTGTCCGCTTGCCGTGTGGCGGTGTGCTTGAAGTGCTGGTGGAGAACCTGCCGGCCGAGTGCGAGGTGCAGGCGCACCTGCGTGAGATGGCAAGCGCGCTGCAGGGCCAGCGCCGGGTGCTGCGTGAAGTGAGCTTGCCCGAAGGTACCCGCCATCTGGCCGATGACCCTTCCCAGGGACCACGCGTCGAGCGGGAAGCAGCCTGTGTTCGCTTGCGTGTCGGCGCGGCCCAGCGCCTGCTGCTGGCCGGCTATTCCAGCGTGGCGCATTTTTGTGCCGAGTTCGGCAAAGGCATGGGGTTTGAAGTCATCCTTTGCGAGCCGCGGGACGAAGTGCTGGATGGCGTGCGGCTGGACGGCGTTGAAGTGCGCCGCGAGTTGCCTTCGGAGTTTATCCACCATGGCGGTTGCCATGCCGACACGGCGGTGGTGGCTTTGACCCACGACCCGAAGATCGACGACCTGGCGATGCTTGAAGCGGTGCGTACCGAGGCTTTCTACATTGGCGTGATGGGCTCCCGGGTGACCTCCGACAAGCGCCGTGAGCGCTTGCAGCGCATCGGCGGCCTGGGTGAAGTGGAATTGGGCCGCATCCATGCCCCGATCGGCCTCAACCTGGGCAGCAAGACCCCGGCCGAGATCGCGCTGGCGGTGTTGGCCGATATCCTGCGGGTGCGCAACGGCATTGCGCGGGTGGCGCTGTGAGCGTGGTGGCCCTGGTGCTGGCGGCAGGGCGCGGTACGCGTTTCGGTTCCGACAAGCGCCGGGCCACCCTGGCCGATGGCCGCAGCTTGCTGGCGCATAGCGTGGAGCGAGCCCGGGCGGTGTTCGATGATGTGCGCGTGGTATTGCGCGCAGGTGAGCGGGCCGAGGATTTTGGCTTGCCCCCCGATTGCCAGGTAGTCATCAGCCATCAAGCGGCCGCGGGCATGGGGCACAGCCTGGCGGCCGGCGCTCGCTCTTTGCTCGACAGCCATGCCCAGGCAGTGGCGATTTTGCTGGGTGACATGCCGTGGATCGAGTCGGCAACCTTGCGCCAACTGGCCGCAGCGGCCGCGGCTTCGACCATCGTGTTGCCACGCCATGCGGGGCAGCAGGGGCATCCGGTGATGTTCGGGCGTGATTTCTGGCCTGCGCTGGGGCAATTGTCCGGCGATGAAGGGGCGCGCTCGGTGGTGCAGGCCAATCGGGGCAGTTGTGTGGTGATCGAACTGGCAGATGCCGGGGTGTTGCTGGATGTCGATACGCCACAGGGGTTGATGTAGGGCCCTGGTGCTCACCACTGCACCCAAGACGAACACCCTGACCCACCCACAAAGGTCCATAATGCCCCCTTAATCCGCCCAAGGTGCAATGCCAGCCACACCACTCCGGGAGCCCCACCATGCACGTTCTGCTCTGCGAGGACGACGACCTGATCGCCGCCGGCATCTGCGCCGGCCTCACCGCCCAGGGCCTGACCGTGGACCGGGTGGGCAACGCCGCCGCTGCGCGGGCGATGTTGCAGGCCGCGCAGTTCGACGTGATGATCCTCGACCTCGGCCTGCCCGACGAAGACGGCCTCAAGCTGCTGCGCCGCCTGCGCCAGCAGGGTGTGGACCTGCCAGTGCTGGTACTCACGGCCCGCGATGCCGTCACCGACCGCGTCGATGGCCTGCAGGCCGGCGCCGATGACTACCTGCTCAAGCCGTTCGACCTGCGCGAGCTGGCCGCTCGCCTGCATACCCTGCTGCGGCGGGTGGCCGGGCGGGCGGTGAATGTGATCGAGCACGGGCCGTTGCGCTATGACCCGAGCAGCTGCGAGGCGACCCTGGCCGGCCAATCGGTCGACCTGTCCCGCCGTGAGCAGGCCTTGCTCCAGGCGTTGCTGCAAAACCCCGGGCGGGTGCTGTCCAGTGAACAGCTTAAAGATTGCGTATACGGCTTCAGCGATGAAGTCGAAAGCAACGCCCTGAACGTGCATATCCACCACCTGCGGCGCAAGCTGGGCAACGGCATTGTCGAGACCGTGCGTGGCCTGGGTTATCGGCTGGGCCCTGCGCAGGCCCCGGAGGAGGCCGCCTCATGAGCCTGCGGGTACGCCTGAGCCTGATTCTGGGCAGCGCTTTCGTGATCATCTGGGCGCTGGCCGCGGCGTGGATGTTGCGTGACCTGCGCCAGCAGATGATGTTTTCCCTCGACCAGCGCCTGGTAGCCTCGGCGCGCATGGTCGCCGGCCTGATCGACCAGTTGCCGCAACCCCTGACTGCCAAGGGCGGGGAGGCGCACTTTTCCGCCGACCAGTTCAGTGTGCCGGACGGCATGGCCTGCCAGGTCAGTTCGCTGCGTGGCGAGATCCTTGCCAGCAACCATAAGCACGATGGCGCCATGGACGACGAGCGCAGTGGCTTCCGTGACCAGACCATCGACGATGCCCTGTGGCGCACCTTCACCTACAACCACGGTGATGTGCGCATCACCACTGCCGACCGGCACATGGAGCGCGAGGCGCTGAACCAGTCGATCCTGCTGGCCGCTTCGGCGCCCGTGCTGATGGCCCTGCTCGGCAGCCTGGGGCTGTTGTGGATTGGCCTGGGCAAGGGCCTGGAGCCGCTCAACCGCATGCGCGACGCGTTGCGCCGTAGGCGCGCGGACAGTGTCGAACCCTTGCAGGTGGCGGGCATGCCCAGCGAGTTGCAGCCCTTGCTGGAAACCCAGAACCAGCTGTTCCTGCGTATAGCCCAGACCCTTGAGCGCGAGCGGCGCCTGACCGACGATGCGGCCCATGAATTGCGCAGCCCGCTGACCGCCATCAAGACCCACCTGCAGGTGGCACGCATGACCGATGGCGCGGTGCGCGAGCAGGCGCTGGAGCATGCCGAGCAGGGCACCGACCGCATGCACCGCACGCTGGAGCAGTTGCTGATGCTGGCGCGGGTGGAAGGCAGCCTGTCGTTCGAGGATGGGGTGCAGTGCAGCGCCGAGCAGGTGGCCCGCCAGGCGGTGCAGGACGCCGGTGGGGGTGACAACCGCCGCATCGTGCTGCGTCTGCCTGAAGAAGCCACGCAAATCTACCTGGGCATGCCCGCACCGTTGGCGGTGGCCGCGCTGCGCAACCTGCTGGACAACGCATTGCGCCATGGCGGCGATGAGGCGGTGGAGCTGGAGGTGCAGATGGCCGACGGCCAGGTGGGCTTCATGGTGCGCGACCACGGGCCAGGGATTGCCGAAGGCGACCTTGAGCACCTGACCGAGCGCTTCTGGCGCAATGGGCAGAGTGGCGGCTGCGGGTTGGGTTTGGCGATTGTCCAGGCGATCGTGCAGCGGTGTGCGGGTAGCCTGCGCTTTGACAGCCGGAGCGATGGGTTGCGGGTGCTCTTGCAAGTACCGGCGCGATCCGGGCATTGATCTTTATCGGCTAGGCGGGCCTCTTCGCGGGTGAACCCGCTCCCACAGGTACTGCACAGGCTTCAAGAGCGGTGCGATTCCTGTGGGAGAGGGTTCACCCGCGAAGAGGCCGGTGCAGGCAAAGTAAAATCCAGTAACAACCGCTAAATCCTCCCGGCACTCAAGCGTTTTTCAAGCGATAACTGCCCATTCGCTTGCTTGCGAGGATTTACCCATGTCCACCGCTTCCAGCCTTGCCCAGGTTGCACCGGTCAACGCGTCGCAACCTTTGTACGAGTTTACCGAATCCCCCCTGCTGCAACGCCAGCAACAGCAGGAGTCCAATGCCCGCAGCTACCCACGGCGTATTCCGCTGGCGCTCAAGCGCGCCCGTGGCATCTATGTGGAGGATGTTGAAGGCCGCCAGTTCATCGACTGCCTGGCGGGCGCCGGCACGCTTGCGTTGGGCCACAACCACCCGGTGGTGGTCGAGGCGATCCAGCGTGTGCTGGCCGATGAGCTGCCCTTGCATACCCTGGACCTGACCACGCCGGTGAAAGACCGCTTCGTCCAGGACCTGTTCGGCATTCTGCCCGAGGCGCTGCGCCGCGAGGCCAAGGTACAGTTCTGCGGCCCGACCGGCACTGATGCCGTGGAGGCGGCGCTCAAGCTGGTGCGCACGGCCACCGGCCGGAGCACTGTGCTGGCCTTCCATGGCGCCTACCACGGCATGAGCCAGGGCGCGTTGAACCTGATGGGCAGCAACGGGCCGAAGCAGCCGCTGGGCGCCTTGCTCGGCAACGGCGTGCAGTTCATGCCGTACCCCTACGACTACCGCTGCCCCTTCGGCCTGGGCGGTGAAGCAGGGGTCAGGGCCAACCTGCATTACCTGGAAAACCTGCTGCTCGACCCGGAGAGCGGCGTGCCTCTGCCGGCGGCAGTGATCCTTGAGGTGGTGCAGGGCGAGGGTGGTGTGATCCCGGCCGATATCGAATGGCTCAAAGGGGTCCGCCGTATTACCGAGCAGGCCGGCGTTGCGCTGATCATCGACGAGATCCAGAGCGGCTTTGCCCGCACCGGGCGCATGTTCGCCTTCGAACATGCCGGCATCGTGCCGGACGTGGTCACCTTGTCCAAGGCCATTGGCGGCAGCCTGCCGCTGGCGGTGGTGGTGTACCGCGACTGGCTGGATACCTGGAAGCCGGGTGCGCATGCCGGTACCTTCCGTGGCAACCAGATGGCCATGGCCGCGGGGTCGGCGGTCATCAACTACCTGGTCGAGCATCGCCTGGCCGAGCATGCCGAGGCCATGGGGCAGCGTTTGCGCCAGCACCTGCTGCAGTTGCAGCGCGATTATCCGCAACTGGGTGATGTTCGCGGGCGTGGCTTGATGCTGGGGGTAGAGTTGGTGGACCCGCAGGGCAGAACGGATGCCTTGGGTCATCCGCTGGCCAACCGCGAGCTGGCGGCCAAGGTGCAGCGTGAGTGCCTGAAGCGCGGGCTGATCCTGGAGCTGGGCGGGCGGCATGGCGCAGTGGTGCGCTTCCTGCCGCCACTGATCATCAGCGCCGAGCAGGTTGATGAAGTGGCGCAGCGTTTTGCCGAGGCGCTTGTGGGAGCGGGCTTGCCCCGCGAAGCAGGCAACGCTGTGCATGGCTCCGGCTGCGCCGGGATTCGTGGGACAAGCCCGCTTTCATAGAACAACGTATTGATTTGGCGTCAACCTGTGGGAGCGGGCTTGCCCCGCGAACACCGGCAAAGCCGGAGCCATGCACAGCGTTGCCTGCTTCGCGGGACAAGCCCGCTCCCACACCAGGCACTGTTCTTCGCGTGACAGCGCAGCCTATAGGGGATGAGTGGCCTCCCACAAAGTCACCGCTAAATCAGTCAATCAAAGTGTGTTCCATGAGAGATTACCCAGCCCTTCCGGGCTGCGCTGTCGCGCAGCAAACAGGATGCGCATGACGCCAGCTGTGCACCGGCGTTAATCCGTGTCGGCACAGCTTGCTGTGACCACGTGTAGAAGAGTGAACACTTCACCGCCATTGACCCCGCGCACCTGTTTGATAGAAGCTGCCTTGCCGGCGAAAGGCGCAAAGCGCCCCCGGCTCTCATAGAACAACGTATTGATTTGGCGTCAACTTGTGGGAGCGGGCTTGCCCCGCGAACACCGGCAAAGCCGGTGCCATACACAGCGTTGCCTGCTTCGCGGGACAAGCCCGCTCCCACACCAGGCACTGTTCTCCGCGTGACAGCGCAGCCTATAGGGGATGAGTGGCCTCCCACAAAGTCACCGCTAAATCAGTCAATCAAAGTGTGTTCCATGAGAGATCACCCAGCCCTTCCGGGCTGCGCTGTCGCGCAGCAAACAGGATGCGCATGACGCCAGCTGTGCACCGGCGTTGATCCCTGTCGGCACAGCTTGCTGTGCCCACCTACAGAAGACTGAACACTTCGTCGCCATTGACCCCGCGCACCTGTGTGATAGAGGCTGCCTTGCCGGCGAAAGGCGCAAAGCGCCCCCGGCTAGTTCCAGTCAATCAAAGGTCCGCCCGGCCCGCCAATAGCCCATCAAGGTCAGGCACTCGCGCGGCAACCCGCGCTCCTTGATCAGGTAGCGGCGAATATCCATGACGGTCGCCGATTCCCCTGCCACCCAGGCATGAAACGCACTGTTGGCGCTACTGGCCTGCTCCCACAGTATCCGTGTATCGATATCCACCTCTTCCAGCTTCACTCGCGGTGCGGCTTGCCCCTGCGGCAGGCTGGCCAGTTCGCGCACGGCATGCTGCATGGCCTGGCCATGCTCGCAATTGAGCAACTCGCGGGGCAACCAGTGAAGGTCGGTGGCGCTGCCATGGTGCAAAGGCAGGCAGTCAGCCTCCAGCGGTACCTCGATGAATGCCTGCACCGCCAATCCGGGCTGGTCGTCGGCCAGTTGCTCAAGAATCCCGGCAATTGCCGGCAGCGCGGTTTCGTCACCGACCAACAGTATGTGGCGCACACCCTGTGGCGGTTTCCATTCATAGCCACCGGTGTCGCCCTCGTAGGCCAGGTTGGGCGCCACCATCTGCAAGCTGTCACCCACCTGCGCGTGGGTAGCCCAGGCCGAAGCGGGGCCGTTGACGCCATGCAGCACGAAATCGATATCCACTTCCAGCGCCTCGCGGCGCAGGGCGCGGATGGTGTAGGTGCGCATGGGCGGGCGCTGGTCTGCCGGCAAGGCGCTGTGGGCAGCCTTCCAGTGCCGCTCGTTGCTCAGGTTTGACCGTGAGCCGTCGGGCGCGGGAAACAGCAGCTTGACCCGCTGGTCCGGCGCCAATGTGGTCATTTCGGCAACATCCGGGCCGCTGAACACCAGGCGGGTCAGCGAAGGGCTGAGCGCGATCCGCCGCTTCAGTTGCACATCGAAAATCCGGTAGCTGGGCTGTTTGCCGGGCAGTGCTTGAGTGACCCGCTTGCGCAGGGTGTTGGCCAGGGTGGAGAGCATCGCGAGGGCCGCCTTCTGGAGAATGGGTATGACGTTCAGACGAGTCGCCCACCCGGCGATTTAATCGGGCAGCCCGGGCGGTCGTCGGTGGCCGGGGCTTTGGCTAAATCAGCTCGCGGTTGTTTCGTCTTTGAGGGATGACTGGGCCCTGTGGTCCCGCTTCCTATCGCTAAGGACGCATCGCATGAATGCCGAAAACTCGTTGAAACTCGCTCGCCGCTTTATCGAACTGCCGCCGGAAAAACGCCGTTTGTTCCTGGCTGGGCTACAGGCAGAGGGCGTCGACTTTTCCGTGTTTCCGATCCCTGCCGATGTCGCCTGCGATGACCGCGACGGGTTGTCCTACGCCCAGCGACGCATGTCGTTTCTCTGGCAGCTGGACCCGCAGGGCGCGGCCTACAACCTGCCCATGGCCGTGCGCCTGAAGGGCGAGCTCGACCGCGCAGCCCTGCAGCAGGCGTTCGATCGCCTGGTCGCGCGCCACGAGAGCCTGCGTACGCGCCTGCGCACCCAGGGCGAGCACCTGTACCAGGAAGTTGTCGCCGCACAGGCCGTCGCCATCGTCGAGCATGACCTCACCGCCCTGGCGGTGGCGCAGCGCGAGGCCCGTGTCGCGGCTCTGGCTGAAGCCGAAGCGCAGGCACCTTTCAACCTGCTGCAGGGGCCACTGCTGCGCGTGACCCTGCTGCAACTGGCCACCGACGAGCACGTGCTGCTGCTCACCCTGCACCACATCGTTGCCGACGGCTGGTCGCTGAACGTGCTGATCGACGAGTTCGTGCGCTTGTACGATGCGGCCTGTCAGCGCAGCGAAGCGACCCTGCCGGCTCTGCCCATCCAGTACCGAGACTACGCGCTGTGGCAACGCAGCTGGCTGGAAGCCGGTGAACAGGAGCGTCAGCTGAACTACTGGCGCGACAAGCTGGGCGATGATCATGCCGTACTGGAACTGCCGTTCGACCATCCACGTGTCGGGGCACCGAGCCACCGCGGTGCGCGGCGCGAGTTGCAGGTCGATCCGGCGCTTGCCGGGCGCCTCAGGGCGCTGGCCAGTGCCCAGGGCGTCACCCTGTTCATGGTGCTTCTGGCGTCGTTCAAGCTGCTGCTGCAACGCTACAGTGGCCAGCGCGCAATCCGCGTCGGCGTTCCGGTCGCCAACCGTCACCGTACAGAAGTCGAGGGCTTGATCGGCTGCTTCATCAACACCCAGGTGCTGCATACCGATATCGACCCGCTCATGAGCGTGAGCCAGCTGCTCGGCCGGGTCAAGGACACCGCCCTGGGAGCCCAGGCGCACCAGGACCTGCCGTTCGAGCGCCTGGTCGAGGCGCTTGAACTCGATCGCAGCAGCGCGCAAAGCCCGTTGTTCCAGGTGCTGTTCAACCATCAGGCGGCTATCGCCGACGCCGGTCAGGTCCGCCTGGGTAACGGGCTGACGCTGGAAAAAGTCGCCTTGGACAAGCACAGCGCTCGCTTCGACCTTGCCCTCGACACCTACGAAAGCGCCGGGCGTCTGCATGCTGTGTTCACCTATGCGCTGGATGCCTTCGAAGAAGCCACCATCATTGGTTTCGGCGAGGATTGGCTGCGACTGCTCGACGGGCTGAGCCAACCGTCCGCCACCCCGGTTGGCGAGCTGCCCTTGGCGACTCAGGCGTCGCACGGGGAGCAGCAGCAAGCTGCCGGAACGCCAGAGCCTGAGTTGTGCATCCATCACCTGATTGAAACGGCCGCCAGCCACAACCTGCAGGGCCTGGCAGCGAGCGGCGACGCCGGTCGGCTAAGCTATGCCACCTTGCAGGCACGCTCGGATGCCCTGGCTCAGGTACTGCTGGCGCGTGGCATACAGGTGGACCAGCGGGTCGGCGTGGTGGCCGACCGGTCCTGCGAAATGCTCATCGCCATGCTGGCCGTGCTCAAGGCTGGGGCGGCCTACCTGCCGCTGGACCCTGAGCAGCCCCAGTCGCGCATCGACTTCATGCTTGCCGATAGCGCGGTCAGCTGGGTACTTGGCCGAGCCGGGCAGATCAGCCTGCCGCAAGGCGTTGCGGCAATCGACGTGGAAGGTGACTACCCCTCGGTTTCGGCGCCCAAGGTGGCGGTGGGTGCAGACAACCTTGCCTATGTCATCTACACCTCCGGCACCACTGGCAAGCCCAAGGGCGTCGCGGTCAGCCATGGCGCCTTGGTCAATTATGTGCGCGGCGTGAGTCAACGCCTGCCAATGGAC
Source organism: Pseudomonas sp. NMI542_15 (assembly GCF_021283425.1). Taxonomy (NCBI): domain Bacteria; kingdom Pseudomonadati; phylum Pseudomonadota; class Gammaproteobacteria; order Pseudomonadales; family Pseudomonadaceae; genus Pseudomonas; species Pseudomonas sp. NMI542_15. Next base: position 85,136 of record NZ_JAJSRO010000023.1, read on the forward strand.
GAGATCGGTAGCCTGGCGATGGTCACCACGCCGGCGGCCGACCTTGGCCACACCATGCTGTTCGGTGCGCTGTGCTACGGCAAGACCCTGCACATGCTGCCCAAGGAGACGGTGCTCGATGCCGAGGTCTTCGCCGCCTACCTGCAGACGCATGCCATCGATGCACTGAAGATCGTCCCCTCGCACTTGCAGGCCATGCTCGCTGCGGGTGCCCAGGCTTTGCCGCGGCGTTGCCTGGTGGTTGGGGGTGAAGCCTGTAGCCCAGCACTTCTGAGCCGGATCAAGGCATTGGCGCCCGGCCTCGAGGTGATCAACCACTACGGCCCCACCGAAACCACGGTCGGTGTGCTTACTCATGCCCTGCAGGAGCGGCCGCTGCTCGGCCAACCCCTGCAAAACCTGCGCGCCCATGCGCTGGACAGTTGCCTTAACCCCGTGCCCGGCAAGGCCAGAGGGGAGCTCTATATCGCCGGTGCAGGGCTTGCTCGTGGTTACCTGGGCCAGGCGGCGCTCACGGCCGAGCGCTTCGTGCCCGACCCCAGTGGCTGCAAGGGTGCGAGGATGTACCGTACCGGCGACTGGGTACGCCTGAACGCTGACGGCGAACGGGTTTTCGCCGGACGTATCGATGGCCAGGTGAAAATCCGCGGCTATCGCGTCGAGCTGGCCGAGATCGATACCTGCCTGCGGCAGTTGCCGGGCATCGAAAGCGCCGTTGTGCGAGTCGTTGGCGAAGACGCCGATCGGCAGCTGGCCGCCTACCTGGTCCCGCAGCACTGGGCTGCACAGGACGAAGCCCGTCAAGCCGTGGTCGACAGCATTCGGGCAGCGCTGAAGCGGGCCTTGCCCGAGCATCTGGTGCCGCATTACCTGATGCTGCTGGAGCGTCTGCCAGTGACCCTCAACGGCAAGGTCGACGTCAGGGCGCTGCCTGAACCGGTCGCTGTCACGGCCGTTTACCGGGCGCCCGAAACACCCCTGCAAATGCAGGTCGCGGCCATCTGGGCCGACGTGCTGCAACAGACCCAGGTCGGCCTCGACGACAATTTCTTCGCCTTGGGTGGGCATTCGTTGCTGGCTACCCAGGTGGTCTCGCGGATCAGGCAGCAACTGCGCCTGGACGTGGCTTTGCGGGTGCTGTTCGACACTGCCGACCTGTCCAGTTTTGCCGAGGCTTTGCAAGGCCTGGAGCAGGTCGCCGGGGGCGATATCCAGGTCCTGGACCGGGCGCTGCCGCTGCAGGTTTCGCATGCTCAGTATCGCCAGTGGATGTTCTGGAAGCTGCACCCGCAAAGCACCGCCTACAACACCCCCCTGGCCATACGCTTGCACGGCGAGGTGGACCGGGCCGCCATGCAGGCCGCGTTCGATGCACTGGTCATGCGCCATGAATCCCTGCGCACGGTCTTCGAGGAGCATGACGGCATTCCCCGCCAGCGCATACTGCCCGCAGCGTCGGCAATCATTGAATTCCATGACCTCAGTTCGGCGGATGGCCGGGCGCTGCAGCAGCGCATACAGGAAGAAGCGCTCACGCCCTTTGACCTCGAGCAGGGTCCGCTGATCCGGGTCAAGGTGTTCCAGGGGGGGCCGCAGGAGCAGGTGCTGACCGTGCTGTTGCACCACATTGTCTCGGACGGCTGGTCCATGAGCGTCATGGTCCGCGAGCTGGCGGGCGTCTACAACGCCCACACCACCGGGCAGCCGCTTGAACGCCAGGCGCTGGCGGTGCAATACGCCGATTACGCCGCCTGGCAGCGTGAACGCCTGGCCTCGGGGGAGCTGCAGGCCCAGCTGGCATTCTGGAAAGCCACGCTGGCAGACGATTTTGCAGTACTCGAGCTACCCGCCGACCGTATTCGGCCTCAGGCCCAAAGCTATCGTGGCGGGCGCGTGGATGTGCTGCTGCCTGCCGCGCTCACGGCCGATCTGCAACGTTTGGCGGTTGCCGCCAATGCCACGCTGTTCCATGTGTTCCTGGCTTCGTTCGCACTGCTGCTGTCGCGCTACAGCGGGCGCGAAACGCTCAACATCGGCATCCCGGTGACCAACCGCAATCGCCTTGAGCTGGAAGGGCTGATCGGTTTCTTCGTCAACACGCTGGTCGCGCGCGTGGCGGTCGACCCGTTGCAGTCTTTCAGCCACTTGTTGCTGGCGGTCAAAGAGACCACCCTGCAGGCTCAGGCGAACAAGGACATCCCCTTCGATGTACTGGTGGAAGCGCTCAAACCCGAGCGGGGGTTGGGCCACAACCCGCTGTTCCAGGTCATGTACAACCACCTGAGCAATCTTGGCGAGCGGGTCTCCGGCGACAGCGTGCAAGGGCTGAGCGTCGAGGAGGTCGAGCTGGTCGAGCACACCACGCAGTTCGATCTGTCGCTGGACACCCTCGAACGCAGCGATGGCGTGATCGCCTCCTTCGGCTATGCATCGGACCTGTTCGACGTCGAGCGTATCGAGCGCCTGGCATCGGTCTGGGTCAACCTGCTGGGTGCACTGGCCAGTGAGGCGGCATTGCCGGTCGCCGAGCTGCCTCTGCTCACAGCCGCACAGCACAAGCTGGCAGCCCAGGCCGTCGACCCGGCCCCCTTGCGTTTCGCCGAAGACCTTGGCGTGCACCAGCTGTTCGAGGCGCAGGCCCAGCGCGCGCCGCAGGCCACAGCGCTGGTCCTTGATGATCAGGCGCTGACTTACCAGGCACTCAACCGCCGCGCCAACCAGCTGGCCCACAAGTTGCGCGAACTGGGCGTGGGGCCGGATGTGCGTGTCGGCATCGCCGTGGAACGCAGCCTGGACATGGTGGTGGGCCTGCTGGGCATCCTCAAGGCCGGTGCTGCCTATGTGCCGCTCGACCCGCAATACCCGCAGGAACGCTTGCGTTTCATGATGCAGGACAGCGGCATTCACTTGCTCCTGACCCAGCCTCACCTGACACCGACGCTACCGATTCCCCCGGCAGTGACCTGCCTGCAGATGCAGGCGGATGAGCAATGGCTGGCCCCGTACAGCGCAGCTAACCCGGTGAACCTCACCGTCGCCGACAACCTTGCCTATGTGATCTACACCTCCGGGTCCACCGGCAAGCCCAAAGGTGTGGCCGTCGCTCATCGGGAACTGTCGGTGTTCTGCAGCGTGGCGGCCGATTATTCGCGGCTCGACGCCAGTGATCGGGTGCTGCAGTTCGCCACGGTCAACTTCGATGGCTTCGTCGAGCAGCTGTACCCGGCCCTGTGTTGCGGTGCGCGGGTTGTCATGCGTGGACCGCAGCTGTGGGACATTGAAACCCTCCAGCAGGCCATCGTTACCCACGGCATCACCGTGGCGGACCTGACAACCGCCTACTGGCGCATGCTGGCTGCGCAAAAGCTGCCCGCCGGCGCCTGCGCGTCGCTGCGCCAGGTGCACGTGGGCGGTGAAGCCATGCCGATGGAAAGCCTGGGCGACTGGTACGCCAGTGGCCTGCAGCAGGCTCGTCTGCTCAATACCTATGGGCCTACCGAAGCGACCGTGGTAACCACGGTGCAGGACTGCGCAGGCTTGCAGCCCGGTGCCGGTGGCAAGGCCATTGTGCCCATCGGCCGAGCGGTGGGGGGGAGGGTGACGTACGTCTGTGACGATGGCCTGGCCTTGGCCCCGGTCGGTTGGGTGAACGAATTGCTGATCGGTGGCCGGGGCTGCCTAGCCCGCGGCTATTTCAACCGCCCGGGGTTGACCGCCGAGCGGTTCATTCCCGACCCGTTCGACCCGGTCGGCGGCGGGCGCCTGTACCGTACCGGCGATCTGGCGAGCTACCGCGTCGATGGTGTTCTCGACTATGTGGGGCGCATCGACCATCAAGTCAAGATTCGCGGCCTGCGCATCGAAATGGGCGAGATCGAAGCACGGCTGCAAGAGCACGCCATGGTGCGCGAAGCGCAGGTGATCGACATCGACGGGCCCACCGGCAAGCAACTGGTCGCCTACCTGGTGATAGAGGGCGGTGTCGAGCAGCAGGATGCGTTGCGCGAAAACTTGGCAAGCCACCTCAAGGCCGCATTGCCGGACTACATGGTGCCGGCGCACCTGATGTTCCTCAGCGAGTTGCCGCTGACGCCTAACGGCAAGCTTGACCGCAAGGCGCTGCCAAAGCCCGACCTGGGCCGCGACCAGCCTGCCTACGTGCCCGCGCGCAGCGAACGCGAAAGACAGATCGCGGCTATCTGGGCGCAGGTGCTCAAGGTTGAGCGCATCGGTCTGACCGATCATTTCTTCGAACTGGGCGGGCATTCGTTGCTGGCCACCCAGGTCACCTCGCGTATCCGCCAGGTACTGGGCCTGGAAATCCCCCTGCGCACGCTGTTCGAAGCCCCGGTGCTGGCTGATTTCGTGGCGCTGACCGGGCAAGGGACGGACGCGCCGGCCCCGGCGTTGCAGCCGGTCGACCGCGCGCAGCCGTTAGCCTTGTCCTACGCCCAGCAGCGGCAGTGGTTCTTCTGGCAGATGGCACCCGAAAGCACCGCCTACAACATGGCCACGGTTCTGCGCCTGCGTGGCGATCTGGATGTAGAAGCACTGCGCCTGAGCTTTGAAGCGTTGATCGCGCGACACGAGACCCTGCGTACGACCTTCCGCCAGGCGGGTGACCATGCCCTGCAAGTGATCCATCCGCCGCAGCCGTTCAACCTGCCAAGCGAGGGGGTCGAACTGTGCCAGGGGGATGAGCAGGCGGCGCTGCTCAAGCGCCTGGTCGAGGCAGAGACGCAATGCCCCTTCGACCTGGAGCACGGGCCGTTGCTGCGGGTAAAACTGTTGCGCGTGGCGGAGGATGACCATGTCCTCGTACTGACCTTGCACCATATCGTCTCTGACGGCTGGTCGATGCCGGTGATGGTCGATGAGCTGGTGCAGTTGTACCAAGGGCTGTGCAGTGGGCAAACAGTCGAGCTGCCTGAGCTGCCCATCCAGTACGCCGACTACGCCGTATGGCAGCGGCAGTGGATGGAGGCGGGTGAGCGGGAGCGCCAGCTGGCCTACTGGAAAGGCCAGCTGGGAGACCGGCAACCGGTGCTTGAACTGCCTGGCGATCGCCCACGCCCGGTGACCCAGGACTTTGCCGGTGCCAGCGTCGCCATCGACCTGGATCGCGACCTCGTGCACGCGCTCAAGGCATTGGCCCAGCAGCAGGGCGTCAGCCTGTTCATGCTGCTGTTGGCCAGTTTCCAGACCCTGTTGCACCGCTATTCGGGCCAGGACGATATTCGCGTGGGGGTACCGATCGCTAACCGCAATCGCCTGGAAACCGAGCGCCTGATCGGCTTCTTCGTCAATACCCAGGTGCTCAAGGCCGACTTCGACCTGCACACCACCTTCAGCCAGCTGCTCGAACAGACGCGCCAGACCGCCCTGGCGGCCCAGGCTCATCAGGATTTGCCGTTCGAGCAGTTGGTCGAGGCGCTGCACCCCGAACGCAGCCTGAGCCACAGCCCGCTGTTCCAGGCGCTCTACAATCACCAGACCGAACCCCAGGGGCAAGCGCGCAGCTTGCCTGGGCTGGAAGTTGAAGGCCTGGCCTGGGAGCGCTATACCGCACAGTTCGACCTGACCCTTGACACCTTCGAGCACGCCGACGGCCTGGGCGCCTCGCTGGTCTACGCCACGTCGCTGTTCGACCGTGCGCGCATCGAGGCGCTGGCGCAGCACTGGTGCAACCTGCTGGCCGACATCGTGCGTCAACCCCAGCAGCGCGTCGCCGAGCTGGCGATGCTGGGCAGCGAGGAGCGCGAGCAGCTGTTGGCGGCATGGGACCAGACCGGCGACGACTATCCGGACGACCGTTTCGTCCATCAACTGTTCGCCGACCAGGTCGCCCGCACGCCGGACGCCGTCGCCATCCGCTTCGACGATCAACGCCTGAGCTACCGCCAGCTCGATGCACAGGCCAATCGCCTGGCGCACCGCCTGATCGAGCAAGGTGTCGGCCCCGAGGTCAGGGTCGTCATCGCCATGCGCCGCTCTACCGACATCATGGTGGCGTTCATGGCGGTACTCAAGGCAGGTGGCGTGTATGTACCGCTGGACATCGCCTATCCCCAGGACCGCCTGCGCTACATGATGCAGGACTGCGCCGCCGCCTTGGTGCTGACCCAGAGCGATGTGCTGGGCACGCTGCCGATCCCCGAGGGTTTGCCAACGTTGGCGGTGGACCTGCCGGCTGCCTGGCAGCAAGGCCCGGACACGCCACCCGAGGTGGCGCTGTCCAGGCACAACCTTGCCTATGTGATCTACACCTCCGGCTCGACCGGCATGCCCAAGGGTGTTGCAGTGGCGCATGGGCCTTTGGCCTCGCACATCCTGGCCAACGGTGAGCGCTATGAAACCGGCCCGCAGGATTGCGAGCTGCACTTCATGTCATTCGCCTTCGACGGTGCCCATGAGGCCTGGATGCACCTGCTGATCAACGGCGCCAGTGTGCTGGTGCGCGATGACAGCCTGTGGCTGCCCGAGCAGGCCTACGCCGAAATGCACCGGCATGGCGTGACCATTGCGGTGTTCCCGCCGGTGTATCTGCAACAGCTGGCCGAGCATGCTCTGCGCGTGGGCAACCCGCCACCGGTGCGCATCTACTGCTTTGGCGGTGATGCCGTACCGCAAGCCGGTTATGAGCTGGCCTGGCAGGCGCTGCGCCCGCAATACATCTTCAACGGCTACGGGCCGACCGAAACCGTGGTGACACCGCTGCTCTGGAACGCGTCGCCAGGCGATGCCTGCGGTGCGGCCTATGCCCCTATCGGCCGACTGGTCGGGCGCCGCCGCAGTTATGTCCTCGACGCCAGCCTCAACCTGGTGCCGTTGGGCCACAGTGGCGAGTTGTTCCTTGGCGGGCTGTGCCTGGCGCGTGGCTATCTCGACCGCCCAGGCCTGACCGCCGAACGCTTCGTCCCCGACCCGTTCGCTGCGAACGGCGAGCGCGTGTACCGCAGCGGTGACCTGACCCGCACCCGGGCCGACGGTTTGGTCGACTATCTGGGCCGTATCGACCATCAGGTGAAGATCCGTGGTTTTCGCATCGAGCTTGGCGAGATCGAGGCGCGGTTGCAGGGTCATCCGGCAGTGCGCGAAAGCGTGGTCATCGACATCCAGGGCCCAGGGGGCAAGCAGTTGGCCGCGTATCTGGTCTGCGCGGATGTGCAACTTCACGACCTGCAGGGGCAAAGCCTGCTGCGCAGCGCGCTGCGCGATCACCTCAAGGGGACCTTGCCGGACTACATGGTGCCCACCCACCTGGTATTTCTCGACACGTTGCCGCTCACGCCCAATGGCAAGCTGGACCGCAAGGGCCTGCCCAAGCCTGACGTCAGCCAGCTGCAGCAGGTGTACGTCGCACCTCGAAACGCGCTGGAACAGACCATTGCCGGGATCTGGGCGGATGTGCTGAAAGTCGACAAGGTGGGGCTGTCGGACAACTTCTTCGAACTGGGTGGTGATTCCATCATTTCGATCCAGGTGGTCAGCCGCGCCCGTCAGGCGGGCATTCGCTTCACCCCCAAAGAGCTGTTCCAGCACCAGACCGTTCAAGGGCTGGCCTCAGTCGCCCGGCAAGGGGACGAAGGTGGGTTGATGATCGAACAGACGGCTGCAACTGGCCAGACGCTGCTGCTGCCGATCCAGCAATCGTTCTTCGAGCAGGACATTGCCCAGCGCCACCACTGGAACCAGGCGCTGTTGCTCAAGGCAGGCCAGGCGCTCGACAGCCAGGTGCTGGAACGGGCCCTTCAGGCCCTGGTGATCCACCATGATGCGCTGCGCCTGCGCTTCGATTGTGCAGCGGGCGAGTGGGCGGCACATTACGGCTCGCCCGACCCACAGCAAGGTCTGCTCTGGCAGGCTACGGTGGCCGATGCCCAAGCCCTCGAAGCGTTGTGCGATGAAGTCCAAGGCAGCCTCGACCTGCAGCGTGGCCCTTTGCTGCGGGCATTGCTGGCAACCCTCGAAGATGGCAGCCAGCGCTTGTTGCTGGCAATTCATCACCTGGTGGTGGACGGGGTCTCCTGGCGTGTGCTGCTCGAAGACCTGCAAACCGCCTACAGCCAGTTGCACGCCGGCCAGCCACTCGACCTGCCCGCCAAGACCAGCTCGACCCAAGCGTGGGCCGGCCACCTGCAGACCTACGCACGTAGCGAATCGCTGCAGGCGCAGCTGCCTTACTGGCAGGCGCAACTCGACCAGACTGATGCCGAACTGCCTTGCGACAACCCGGGTGGCTCGTTGCATGGCATGCATGTCGGCACCGCCCGCACCCGTCTCGGCGCGGTCAGTACCCGGCAACTGCTGCAACAGGCGCCTGCTGCCTACCGGACGCAGGTCAACGACTTGCTGCTGACCGCGCTGGCCCGCGTCATCGCACGCTGGACCCAGCGCAGCGACGTGCTCGTGCAGTTGGAGGGGCATGGTCGTGAAGACTTGTTCGATACCCTGGACCTCACGCGGACCGTGGGTTGGTTCACCAGCGTGTTCCCGGTACGGCTGAGCCCGGAGCAGACACTGGGTGCATCGATCAAGCGGATCAAGGAGCAGCTGCGGGCGATCCCGGACAAAGGCATCGGCTACGGTGCCTTGCGCTACCTGGGTGATGACCAGGCTCGAGCGGCGCTTGCGCAGTTGCCGCCCCCACGCATCACCTTCAACTACCTGGGGCAGTTCGACGGCAGCTTCACGCCGGCCTCCGGCGCCGAGGCCCCGGCATTCCTGGTGCCAGCCGACGAAAGCGCCGGGGCCAGCCAGAGCCACGAGGCGCCGCTGGACAACTGGTTGTCGATCAATGGTCAGGTCTATGCCGGTGAGCTGAGCCTTGAGTGGACCTACAGCCGCGACATGTTCGACGTCGGTACGGTGCAACACCTGGCCGACCAGTTTGCCGCCGAGCTCGAGGCGATCGTCGCCCATTGCCTGGAGGATGCCCAGGCGGGTCTGACCCCTTCGGACGTTCCGCTGGCCGGGCTTACCCAGGCCCAGCTGGACAGCCTGCCGATCCCGGCGGCGCAAATCGAAGACCTCTATCCCCTGGCACCCATGCAGCAGGGCATGCTGTTCCACAGCCTGTTCGAGCAAGGCGGCGGCCATTACATCAACCAGATGCGCGTCGACGTCAAAGGGCTCGATGTGCCACGCTTCAGGCTCGCATGGCAGGCCGCCGTCGACCGCCATGAAGTGCTACGGGCCAACTTCGTGACCTGCTTCGAGCACCCTCTGCAGGTGATCCGCAAGCAGCTCGAGCTGCCGTTCACGTACCTGGACTGGGTGGGCGTCGCCGAGCAGGGCGCGGCCCTGGGCCGTTGGGCCGATGCAGACCTGCGCAAGGGCTTCGACCTGCAGCATGACCCCCTGCTGCGTCTGGCGGTGATCCGCACCAGCGAAGCATCCTGCCATCTGGTCTTCACCAGCCATCACATTCTGATGGATGGCTGGAGCAATGCGCAGTTGCTCGGTGAGGTGCTCCAGGCCTACGCCGGGCTGCCGAACAGCGGGCTGACGGGCCGCTATCGCGACTACATCCAATGGCTGCACCGCCAGGACCCCGTGCAGGCCCAAGCCTTCTGGCAGCAGCAGCTGCATGAGCTGAGTGAGCCTACGCGCCTGGCGCTGGCCATGCGTCAGGACAAAGCCGGGCTGGGCGCAGGCTACGGCGAACACCAGCAGCGCTTGAGCGAACGGCAGACGCAGGCGCTGGGTGCCTTTGCCCGGCAGCAGCGAGTGACCGTCAATACCCTGGTGCAGGCGGCATGGCTACTGCTTCTGCAGCGTTACACCGGGCAATCGTGCGTGAGCTTCGGCGCGACGGTGTCCGGTCGCCCGGCAGAGCTGCGTGGTGTGGAGCAACAGCTGGGGCTGTTCATCAACACTTTGCCGGTGGCCGCCAGCCCGCGCCCGCAGCAGCGTGTGGCGCAGTGGGTGCAGCAACTGCAGGCGCAGAACCTGGCGCTGCGCGAGTACGAGCACAGCCCCTTGTACGAGATTCAACGCTGGGCCGGATCGGGTGGTGAAGGGCTGTTCGATACCCTGCTGGTGTTCGAGAACTACCCGGTCGGCGATGCGCTGCAGCAGAGTGCACCCGCCGGGCTCGCGTTCGGCAACGTGCACGGCCATGAGCAGTCGAGCGTGCCGCTGACCCTGGCGATTAGCGCAGGTGCGCAGCTGTCGGTGCACTACAGCTATGACCGGCAGTGTTTCACTCAGGAAAGCATCGCGCAGATCGCCCGCCACTTCGGTACGTTGTTGCAGGCGCTGGTCGAGGACCCGCAACAGGTGATCGCTCAACTGCCTTTGTTCGACGCACAGGAGCGCCAGGCAATCATCCACGACTGGAATCGGGCGCCTGCCAATCATCGCCCCGATCAATGCCTGCACCAGCTGATCGAAGCCCAGGCCGCGCGGACGCCGGAGGCCATCGCGGTGGTGTCGGGTGAGGGGACACTCAGCTACAGACAGCTCAATCGGCGCGCCAATCAGCTGGCGCACAAGCTGCGCGAGCAGGGCGTGGGGCCAGATGTAATGGTAGGGATCGCTGTGGATCGTGGTCTGGAAATGGTCATCGGCCTTCTGGGCATCCTCAAGGCGGGAGGCGCCTATGTGCCGCTGGACCCTGAGTATCCAGAGGATCGCCTGGCCTACATGATGAGCGATAGCGGTATCAACCTGTTGCTGACCCAGTCACATCTGCTCGCCCGCTTACCGCTGCCCGAGGGTGTCGAGCCGCTGCTCCTGGAGCCATTCCCGGGCTACAGCGAAGCTAATCCGGTCAACTTCACGCAACCGGCAAACCTGGCTTACGTGATCTACACCTCGGGGTCTACCGGCAAGCCTAAAGGCACCTTGTTGCCCCATCACAACGTCGTGCGCCTGTTCCAGGCAACCCGGCACTGGTTCTGCTTCGACAGCCAGGATGTCTGGAGCGTGTTCCATTCCTATGCGTTCGATTTTTCTGTCTGGGAACTGTTCGGTGCGCTGGTGCATGGGGCCAAGGCAGTAATCGTGGCCAAGGACGTGGCCCGATCGCCCGCCGACTTCCATGCCTTGTTGGTGCGTGAGCAGGTCACGGTACTCAACCAGACACCCTCGGCGTTCAAGCAACTGATCTCGCACGCCTGCGCACAGCCACAGGGTCAGGCCGAGCTTGCCCTGCGCTATATCGTGTTTGGCGGCGAAGCACTGGACGTCGGGAGCCTGGCACCGTGGTTCAACCACTTTGGCGACAGCCAGCCGACCTTGATCAACATGTACGGCATTACAGAAACCACCGTGCACGTCACCTATCGGCCAGTGTGTCGCGAGGATCTGCAGCGCGATGGCGTCAGCCCCATCGGTGAGGTGATTCCGGATCAGTCGCTGTACCTGCTCGATGCTGACTTCAACATCGCCGCGCCCGGTTGTCATGGCGAACTGCACGTTGGCCAGGCCGGTCTCGCCCGTGGCTATCACCGGCGTCCGTCGCTCACCGCGGAGCGCTTCGTACCCGACCCATTCGATGGCAGCGAGCAGGGCGGTGGTCGGCTCTACCGCACCAGCGATCTGGCACGCTATCGCATGCAGGGTGCGATCGAGTATGCGGGGCGCATCGATCATCAGGTGAAGGTCCGAGGTTTCCGTATCGAGCTGGGCGAGATCGAGGCCAGGCTGCAGGAGCATTCGCAAGTCCGCGAAGCGGTGGTGCTCGCCCTGGATGGCCCAAGCGGTACGCAACTGGTTGCCTATCTGATCCCTGCCCAGGCACCCACGGCAGCGTTGCGCGACAGCCTGCGCGAGCACCTTAAAGCGACGTTGCCCGAGCACATGGTGCCCGCCCACCAGGTGTTTCTGGAGTCGCTGCCCCTTACGGCAAACGGCAAGCTCGATCGGCGGGCCTTGCCCAGCCCTGATGTCACGCAGCTGCAGCAGCTGTTTGTCGCACCGCAAACCCCGCTGGAGCAGGACGTTGCGGCGATCTGGGCCGATGTACTGAAGCTTGAAAGGGTCGGCCTCAACGACAACTTCTTCGAGCTGGGCGGGCATTCGCTGCTGGCTGTGCAGGCCACCCAGCGCGTGCAGTTGCTGCTGGGGCTGGAGGTACCGCTTTCGGCCCTGTTCGCTGCCGGACGACTGGCGGACTACGTGGCGACGATGGCTGGCCTGGCGCCTGCCAGTGCAGCAGACGTCGATGAGTTGAGTGATTTCCTGGCAGAACTGGAGAGTGTTTGAAATGACGGCCCAGAACATCGAGCTGGTTAAACGGTTCCTGCATCTGCCATTGGAGCAGCGCAAGCAATTTTTTGAAAAAATGCAGTCCAAAGGCATGAGCTTCGCTCGGCTGCCGATCCCGCAGATACGCTACGAATGGGGCCCCATCGGCCTGTCGTACGCCCAGCGGCGACAGTGGTTTCTCTGGCAGTTCGAGCCGCAGAGCGCGGCCTACAACATCAGCATGGCCGTGCGTTTCAAGGGGGCGCTGGATGGCGACCTGCTGCAGCGCAGCCTTGAAGACCTGGTTCAACGCCATGAAAGCCTGCGTACTGCTTTTGCCCAGGACGCTGACCAGCCTGTTCAGGTCGTTGATCCACGCGTGCGGGTGGAAATAGTTCGGGAGCCTTTTGCAGAGGCGGGGGATTTCGCCGAGCGCCTGAAACGGCGTATCGAAGCAGAGGCCGGCCAACCCTTCGACCTGGGGCAGGCGCCCCTGTGGCGGGTGAGGCTGCTGCAGGTGGACGAGGCCGATCACGTACTGATCCTGGTCATGCACCATATCGTCTCCGATGGCTGGTCGATGCCGATACTGCTGGACGAGTGGATCCGCAGCTACGAGGGGCTTCGCCTCGGTCAGCCAGCATCGTTGCCGGCCCTGCCGATCCAGTATGCCGACTATGCCATCTGGCAGCGCCAATGCCTGGAAGCGGGCGAGCTGGAGCGTCAGCTGGCGTACTGGGAGGCCGAGCTGGGGGGGGAACAGCCGGTCCTGGAACTGCCGACCGACCATCCCCGGCCGGCCTTGCAGAGCCGGGCAGGGGCAAGCTTGGATATCCCCCTGGAGGATGCACTGTGCGCCGCCCTCAAACAGCTGGCGCAGGATCAGGGCGTGACATTGTTCATGCTCCTGCTGGCCAGCTACCAGACCCTGCTGCATCGCTACAGCGGGCAGAACGACATCCGGGTCGGCATACCCACGGCCAATCGCAATCGTATGGAAACCGAAGGCCTGATCGGCTTTTTCGTCAACACCCAGGTACTCAAGGCCGAATTCGACCTGGGCACGACCTTCACTGACCTGCTCGAGCAGGTTCAGCGACGCGTCGCTGGCGCCCAGGCCCATCAGGACCTGCCGTTCGAGCAACTGGTCGAAGCCTTGCAACCCGAGCGCAGCCTCAGCCATAGCCCGCTGTTCCAGGTCATGTACAACCACCAGACCGAAGCACGCGGGCAGGCTCGGCAACTGCCTGGGCTGACTGTCGAGACCCTGGACTGGGAGCGCAGGACCGCGCAGTTTGATCTGACCCTGGAAACCGTGGAGCACGCGGCGGGGATCGCGGTAACGCTGACCTACGCCACCGCGCTGTTCGACGAAGCCACCATCGCCCAGCTCGCCGGGCACTGGCAGGGCCTGCTGGCCGCCATCGTCGCCCAGCCGCAGCAGCGCATCGCCGAGCTGCCACTGCTGAATGCCACCCAGCAACAACAGGTGCTTCACGACTGGAACCGCACCCAGGCCGATTACCCGGTCGAGCAGTGCCTGCAGCAACTGATCGAAGCCCAGGTCACCGCCACCCCGGATGCCCCGGCGCTGGTATTTGCCGATCAGGCCCTGAGCTATGGCCAGCTGAACCGGCGTGCCAACCAGCTGGCGCACAAGCTGCGCGAGCAGGGCGTGGGGCCGGACGTGCTGGTGGGCATTGCCGCCGAGCGCAGCGTGGACATGGTCATCGGCCTGCTGGGCATTCTCAAGGCCGGTGGCGCCTATGTGCCGCTGGACCCGGAATACCCCGCCGAGCGCCTGGCCTACATGATGCAGGACAGCGGCATCGGCCTGCTGTTGACGCAAGCCCACCTGCTGGCGCAGTTGCCGGTGCCCGAGGGTGTGCAGCCGCTGCTGCTTGAGCCGCTGGCGGGCTACAGTGAGGCCAACCTGGTTCACCACACCTGCCCGGACAACCTGGCCTACGTGATCTACACCTCCGGCTCCACCGGCCGCCCCAAGGGCGCGGGCAACAGCCATCGGGCGCTGGTCAACCGCCTGTGCTGGATGCAGAAGGCCTATGGCCTGGACGCCGGCGATACCGTGTTGCAGAAGACCCCGTTCAGTTTCGACGTCTCGGTCTGGGAGTTCTTCTGGCCGCTGCTTGTCGGCGCACGCCTGGCGGTGGCACAACCGGGCGAACACCGTGATCCGCAGCGCCTGGTCGAGGTGATCAGGCAGCACGCGGTGACCACGCTGCACTTCGTGCCTTCGATGCTGCAGGCGTTCATGGGCAGCGCCGAGGTCGAGCGCTGCAGCGGCCTCAAGCGCGTGATGTGCAGCGGCGAAGCCTTGCCCGCAGAGCTGGCGCAACAGACCCTGGCACGGTTGCCCGGCGCCCAGTTGTACAACCTCTACGGCCCGACCGAAGCGGCCATCGACGTCACCCACTGGACCTGCCGCCCAGGCAGCGACAGCGGCGTGCCGATCGGCCGCCCGATCGACAACCTGAAGACGCACATCCTCGGCGCCGGTTTGCAGAGTGTCGCCCCACGAGCTGCCGGTGAGCTGTACCTGGGCGGCATCGGCCTGGCCCGCGGTTATCACCGGCGCCCGGCGCTGACGGCGGAACGCTTCGTCCCGGACCCTTTCGACAGCACGGCCCAAGGCGGCGGTCGCCTGTACCGCACCGGTGACCTGGCGCGTTATCGGGCGGACGGGGTGATCGAGTACAAGGGCCGTCTCGACCACCAGGTGAAAATCCGCGGCCTGCGCATCGAACTGGGCGAGATCGAGACACGCCTGCTCGAGCACCCGAGCGTGCGCGAGGCGGTGGTGCTGGACATCGACGGGCCGGGTGGCAAGCAGCTGGCGGGGTATCTGGTGGTCGGCGAAGCACCGGCCGACCCGCAGCAGCAGAACGCACTGCGCAGCGAACTGCGCGAGCACCTCAGGCACGGGCTGGCCGACTACATGGTCCCGACCCACCTGCTGTTCCTTGAGCGCCTGCCGGTAACGGCCAACGGCAAGCTGGACCGCAAAGCCCTGCCCAAACCCGACGCAAGCGTGCTGCAGGACAGCTACGTGGCCCCGCGCAGCGAGCTGGAGCAACAGATTGCGACGATCTGGGCCGAGGTCCTGAAACTCGACCAGGTGGGCGTGACGGATAACTTCTTCGCCCTGGGCGGCCATTCGCTGTCTGCCACCCAGGTGATCGTACGCGTTCGTGAGGCGACGGGCATCGACGCCACCTTGAAGGCACTGTTCGAACAGCCCCGGCTGGAGGATTTCTCACGCTGCCTCGAAGAGAAAAATCAGCAAATCGATCCGATTCAGGCAGAACTGGCTAAATCGCTAGAGGCGCTCAAACGTCTAACCACGGAGGAAATTGATGAACTGATTTCATAGGGGATACATCAGTGCAAGCGTTGCTCGACTCCGTCAAATCGTTGTCCACCAAAGAGCGTCACGCTCTGGCCATGCTCCTGAAGCGTCAGGGAATCAACTTGTACGGAGTCGCGCCGATCCCTGCGAGGGCGCCGGAGGAGGTCCTGGCACTGTCCTACGCCCAGCAGCGGCAGTGGTTTCTCTGGCAGATGGACCCCCAGGGCAGCGCTTACAACATTCCGGTCGCCCTGCGCCTGAAGGGCGATCTCGACCTCAAGGCGTTGCAGGCCAGCTTCGACGGCCTGATCGCTCGACACGAAACCCTGCGCACTACCATTCACCTCGACGGTGACCAACCGGTGCAGGTGATTCACCCCGAGGCACCCTTCGCGCTGGTGATCGAAACGCTCAAGGGCATCGGTGCCGATGCCACTGCGGCACTCAAGGCTTGGGTGGAGCAGGAAGTTCAACAGCCATTCGACCTGGAGCAAGGCCCCTTGCTGCGGGTCAAGCTGCTGCGCCTGGCGGCGGATGACCATGTGCTGGTCCTGACCTTGCACCACATCGTCTCCGATGGCTGGTCGACACCGATCATGGTCGACGAGCTGGTGCGTTTCTACGAAGCTGCCAGATCCGGGCAGGCACTGCGACTGCCGGCGCTCCCGGTGCAGTATGCCGACTACGCGTTGTGGCAACGGCAATGGATGGAAGCGGGCGAGCGCGAAAAGCAGCTGGGCTACTGGACGGCGCGGCTGGGGGACGAACAACCTGTGCTCGAATTGCCGCTGGACCGCCCGCGTGGCTCGGTGCAGAGCCCGGCAGGCGCGCGCTTCGACGTCACCCTCGCCGATGCGCTGGCGGATGCGCTGAAGCTGTTGGCCAAGCGCCAGGGCGTGACCCTCTTCACGTTGCTGCTGGCAAGCTTCCAGGCCCTGCTGCACCGCTACAGCGGGCAGAACGATATCCGCGTCGGCGTCCCGATCGCCAACCGCAATCGCAGCGAAGTCGAGGGCCTCATCGGCTTCTTCGTCAACACCCAGGTGCTCAAGGCCGAATTCGACCTGACCACCACCTTCGATGCGCTGGTCGAGCAGGTGCACCAGGCCGGGCTCGGCGCACAGGCGCATCAGGACCTGCCGTTCGAGCAACTGGTCGAAGCCCTGCAGCCAGAGCGCAGCCTCAGTCATAGCCCGTTGTTCCAGGTGATGCACAACCACGCCAGCGAGGGGCGTGGCCAAGCACGGCATCTGCCAGGCCTGACCCTGGAGGCGCTCGACTGGGAAATCCATACCACCCAGTTCGACCTGGCCTTGAACACGCTCGAGCATGAGCACGGCATCGGCGCGTTCCTGACCTACGCCACCGCGCTGTTCGACGAAGCCACCATCGCCCAGCTCGCCGGGCACTGGCAGGGCCTGCTGGCCGCCATCGTCGCCCAGCCGCAGCAGCGCATCGCCGAGCTGCCACTGCTGAATGCCACCCAGCAACAACAGGTGCTCCACGACTGGAACCGCACCCAGGCCGATTACCCGGTCGAGCAGTGCCTGCAGCAACTGATCGAAGCCCAGGTCACCGCCACCCCGGATGCCCCGGCGCTGGTATTTGCCGATCAGGCCCTGAGCTATGGCCAGCTGAACCGGCGCGCCAACCAGCTGGCGCACAAGCTGCGCGAGCAGGGCGTGGGGCCGGACGTGCTGGTGGGCATTGCCGCCGAGCGCAGCGTGGACATGGTCATCGGCCTGCTGGGCATTCTCAAGGCCGGTGGCGCCTATGTGCCGCTGGACCCGGAATACCCCGCCGAGCGCCTGGCCTACATGATGCAGGACAGCGGCATCGGCCTGCTGTTGACGCAAGCCCACCTGCTGGCGCAGTTGCCGGTGCCCGAGGGTGTGCAGCCGCTGCTGCTTGAGCCGCTGGCGGGCTACAGTGAGGCCAACCTGGTTCACCACACCTGCCCGGACAACCTGGCCTACGTGATCTACACCTCCGGCTCCACCGGCCGCCCCAAGGGCGCGGGCAACAGCCATCGGGCGCTGGTCAACCGCCTGTGCTGGATGCAGAAGGCCTATGGCCTGGACGCCGGCGATACCGTGTTGCAGAAGACCCCGTTCAGTTTCGACGTCTCGGTCTGGGAGTTCTTCTGGCCGCTGCTTGTCGGCGCACGCCTGGCGGTGGCACAACCGGGCGAACACCGTGATCCGCAGCGCCTGGTCGAGGTGATCAGGCAGCACGCGGTGACCACGCTGCACTTCGTGCCTTCGATGCTGCAGGCGTTCATGGGCAGCGCCGAGGTCGAGCGCTGCAGCGGCCTCAAGCGCGTGATGTGCAGCGGCGAAGCCTTGCCCGCAGAGCTGGCGCAACAGACCCTGGCACGGTTGCCCGGCGCCCAGTTGTACAACCTCTACGGCCCGACCGAAGCGGCCATCGACGTCACCCACTGGACCTGCCGCCCAGGCAGCGACAGCGGTGTGCCGATCGGCCGCCCGATCGACAACCTGAAGACGCACATCCTCGGCGCCGGTTTGCAGAGTGTCGCCCCACGAGCTGCCGGTGAGCTGTACCTGGGCGGCGTCGGCCTGGCCCGCGGTTATCACCGGCGCCCGGCGCTGACGGCGGAACGCTTCGTCCCGGACCCTTTCGACAGCACGGCCCAAGGCGGCGGTCGCCTGTACCGCACCGGTGACCTGGCGCGTTATCGGGCGGACGGGGTGATCGAGTACAAGGGCCGTCTCGACCACCAGGTGAAAATCCGCGGCCTGCGCATCGAACTGGGCGAGATCGAGACACGCCTGCTCGAGCACCCGAGCGTGCGCGAGGCGGTGGTGCTGGACATCGACGGGCCGGGTGGCAAGCAGCTGGCGGGGTATCTGGTGGTCGGCGAAGCACCGGCCGACCCGCAGCAGCAGAACGCACTGCGCAGCGAACTGCGCGAGCACCTCAGGCACGGGCTGGCCGACTACATGGTCCCGACCCACCTGCTGTTCCTTGAGCGCCTGCCGGTAACGGCCAACGGCAAGCTGGACCGCAA
>NZ_JAJSRO010000081.1:0-367 GCF_021283425.1 Pseudomonas sp. NMI542_15
GGCCCCAGGATGGGGCCTGCAGCGCGGTCCTCCCGGGAGCAAGCCCGGAGCGAGGGGACCCCGGAGCGAAGCGCAGGGGCCGGATGATGGGAGCGGACGGCTTTGGTTACTTTGGCCAAGACCAAAGTAACCCGCCGGAAGGGCGGAAAGGTGACTCGGCGCCACCTGCGCGAACGAATGTCTACACTGTGTTGAGGCCCACCTCGCAAGAAGCAAAAAGCGGATATGGCTGTTTTGGTGCATCGAACAGTCCGTTTGCGATGGTGACGCTGACTCACCTTTTCGCCCTTACGGCGAGTCACTTTTTGTCAGACGCGACAAAAAGTAACCAAAAAACGCTGCGCTCCGATCATCCGGCCCCTGCGCT
>NZ_JAJSRO010000024.1:0-96794 GCF_021283425.1 Pseudomonas sp. NMI542_15
TGCTCCCGGGAGGACCGCGCTGCAGGCCCCATCCTGGGGCCCAGCGCTTGACGGGCATCCATGCCCGTCACCTCCCTTCGCAAGGCCTGCGTTCGGCCTCCTGAAGTCGCGAAAATCAAAAGCAGATCAAAAGCCAGATCAAAAGCCAGATCAAAAGCCAGATCAAAAGCGGGAGTGAAAGCTGAAATCAACGCTCATCCTTGCCCGCGAGCGGCGATAGCCGCAGCGCTATCAGCGCAATAGCGAACGGTGGTTGTTCTAATACCTGTGAAAGAGGACAATTATCGGCTTCCCGTCACAACCAGCGACCTTGCATGGCCTTTCTTGCACTTGGTATCAACCATAAGACTGCCTCGGTAGACGTACGCGAGCGCGTGGCGTTTACCCCAGAGCAGCTGGTAGACGCCCTGCAGCAGCTCTGCCGGCTGACTTCCAGCCGCGAAGCGGCGATCCTGTCGACCTGCAACCGCAGCGAGCTCTATATAGAGCAGGACCACTTGTCTGCCGACGCCGTGCTGCAATGGCTGGCCGACTATCACCGCCTCAGCCTGGACGAGTTGCGCGCCAGTGCCTACGTGCATGAAGAGCATGATGCCGTTAAGCACATGATGCGCGTGGCTTCGGGCCTGGACTCGCTGGTGCTCGGCGAGCCGCAGATCCTCGGCCAGATGAAGTCAGCCTACGCCGTGGCGCGGGAGGCCGGCACCGTCGGCCCGTTGCTCGGGCGCCTGTTCCAGGCCACCTTCAGCGCCGCCAAGCAGGTGCGCACCGACACCGCCATTGGTGAAAACCCGGTATCGGTGGCGTTTGCCGCAGTCAGCCTGGCCAAACAGATTTTCAGCGACCTGGGCCGCAGCCAGGCCTTGTTGATCGGTGCCGGCGAAACCATCACCCTGGTCGCACGCCACCTGCATGAGCAAGGCGTGCGGCGTATCGTCGTGGCCAACCGTACCCTGGAGCGGGCCAGTACCCTGGCCGAGCAGTTTGGCGCACACGCCGTACTGCTGGCCGACATCCCCCAGGAACTGGCCAACAGCGACATCGTCATCAGTTCCACCGCCAGCCAGTTGCCCATCCTGGGCAAGGGCGCGGTCGAGAGTGCGCTGAAACAGCGCCGGCACAAGCCGATCTTCATGGTCGACATTGCCGTGCCGCGCGACATCGAACCTGAAGTCGGCGAGCTGGACGACGTGTACCTGTACACTGTCGATGACCTGCATGACGTGGTGGCGGAAAACCTCAAGAGCCGCCAGGGCGCAGCCCAGGCGGCTGAAGAACTGGTCTCGGTGGGCGCCGAGGATTTCATGCTGCGCCTGCGTGAACTGGCGGCGGTGGACGTGCTCAAGGCCTACCGCCAGCAGAGCGAGCGCCTGCGTGACGACGAATTGCAAAAGGCCCAGCGCCTGCTGGCCAACGGCGGCAACCCCGAGGACGTACTGGCCCAACTGGCCCGGGGGCTGACCAACAAACTCCTGCATGCGCCCAGCGTGCAGTTGAAAAAGCTCTCGGCCGAGGGCCGCCTTGATGCGCTGGCCATGGCCCAGGAACTCTTTGCCCTCAACGAGGGCTCCACGGACAAATCCCCGCAATGAAAGCGTCGCTGCTGAACAAACTGGATATCCTCCAGGACCGCTTCGAAGAGCTCACCGCACTGCTCGGTGATGCTGAGGTCATTTCCGACCAGACGCGCTTTCGCGCGTATTCCCGTGAATATGCCGAGGTCGAGCCGGTCTACGCTGCTTATAAAGAGTGGTGCAAAGTCCAGGGTGACCTTGAGGGCGCCCAGGCATTGCTCAAGGACAGCGACCCGGACCTGCGTGAAATGGCCGTGGAAGAAGTGCGTGAAGCCAAGGAACAGCTGCTGACGCTGGAGGCGAAGCTGCAACGCATGCTGCTGCCCAAAGACCCCAACGACGGCCGCAACGTGTTCCTCGAAATTCGCGCCGGTACGGGTGGCGACGAGGCGGCCATCTTCTCTGGCGACCTGTTCCGCATGTATTCGCGCTACGCCGAAAAACGCGGCTGGCGCCTGGAGATCTTGTCCGAGAACGAAGGCGAGCACGGCGGCTACAAAGAAATCATCGCCCGTGTCGAGGGTGAGCACGTGTACGGCAAGCTCAAGTTCGAGTCTGGCGCACACCGTGTTCAGCGCGTGCCGGAAACCGAATCCCAAGGCCGCGTGCACACCTCCGCCTGCACAGTGGCGGTGCTGCCCGAGCCGGACGAACAAGCAGCCATCGAAATCAACCCGGCCGATCTGCGCGTGGACACCTACCGTGCATCGGGCGCGGGTGGTCAGCACGTGAACAAGACCGACTCGGCGATCCGTATTACCCACTTGCCCACCGGTATCGTGGTCGAGTGCCAGGAAGAGCGTTCGCAGCACAAGAACCGCGCCCGTGCCATGTCCTGGCTGTCGGCCAAGCTCAACGACATGCAGACCAGCGCAGCACAGAATGCCATTGCCAGCGAGCGCAAACTGCTGGTGGGGTCCGGTGACCGTTCCGAGCGCATCCGCACCTACAATTATCCACAGGGTCGGGTAACCGATCACCGTATCAACCTGACCTTGTACTCGCTGGACGACATCCTCAGCGGTGGCGTGGACGCAGTGATCGAACCGCTGCTGGCCGAATACCAGGCCGATCAACTGGCTGCCCTGGGGGACTGATGACCATCATCGCCAGCTTGCTGCGCAACGCGCAGCTGCCCGAGTCGCCCACCGAGCGGCTGGATGCCGAATTGCTGCTGGCTGCTGCCATCGGCAAGTCGCGCAGCTACCTGCACACCTGGCCCGAGCGAATCGTCAGCAGCGAGGATGCCCAGACTTACGCCGGTTACCTTCAGCGCCGCCGTGGCGGCGAGCCGGTCGCTTACATCCTCGGGCAGCAGGGCTTCTGGACGATCGACCTGGAAGTGGCGCCGCATACCCTTATCCCGCGGCCGGATACCGAGCTGTTGGTCGAGACTGCCCTCGAGCTGCAACCCGCCTCGCCGGCCAAGGTCCTTGACCTGGGCACCGGTACCGGTGCGATTGCCCTGGCCCTGGCCAGCGATCGCCCGGCCTGGCAGCTGACTGCAGTTGACCGGGTGGAAGAAGCCGCTGCCCTGGCCGAGCGCAACCGCCAACGTTTGGGCCTGAGCAACGCGCAGGTGCGGGTAAGCCACTGGTTCGACAGCCTGGCCGGCGAGCGTTTCGACCTGATTGTCAGCAACCCCCCCTATATTGCCGCCGCAGACCCACACCTGGTGGCCGGTGACGTGCGCTTCGAGCCCAGCAGTGCATTGGTGGCCGGTGCCGATGGCCTGGACGACCTGCGCGTGATCGTTGCCCAGGCCCCCGCGCACCTGTTGCCCGGTGGCTGGTTGCTGTTGGAACATGGCTACGACCAGGCAGCGGCGGTACGCGCTTTGCTGGCTGAGCAAGGCTTTATCGAGGTCGCCAGCCGAACGGACCTGGGCGGCCATGAACGCATTACCCTGGGGCGCCTGCCATGCTGAGTGATCAGGAACTTCTGCGTTACAGCCGGCAGGTATTGCTGGCCCAGATCGACATCGACGGCCAGTTACGGCTCAAGCAGAGCAAGGCACTGATTGTCGGCCTTGGCGGCCTGGGCTCCCCGGTGGCACTGTACCTGGCTGCCGCCGGGGTGGGTGAGCTGCACCTGGCCGACTTCGACACCGTCGACCTGACCAACCTGCAACGCCAGGTGATTCACGACAGTGCCAGCGTCGGCATGAGCAAGGTCGATTCGGCCTTGCAGCGCTTGCAGGCAATAAACCCGGAGATCGGTCTGGTTGCCCATCGCCAAGCCCTGGACGAAGATTCGCTGGCTGCCGCTGTGGCGGCAGTCGACCTGGTGCTGGACTGCTCCGACAATTTCGCTACTCGTGAAGCGGTCAACGCGGCCTGTATGGCTGCTGGCAAACCACTGGTGAGCGGCGCGGCGATCCGCCTTGAAGGGCAGTTGTCGGTGTTTGACCCTCGGCGCGACTACAGCCCCTGCTACCACTGTCTGTACGGGCATGGCAGTGACGATGAACTGACCTGCAGCGAAGCTGGCGTGATCGGCCCGCTGGTGGGTTTGGTGGGCAGCCTGCAAGCGCTGGAGGCAATGAAGCTGCTGGCCGGCTTCGGCGAGCCGCTGGTGGGTCGTCTGCTGTTGATCGATGCTCTCGGCACCCGTATCCGTGAGCTGCGCGTCAAGCGCGACCCGGCTTGCGCAGTTTGCGGCAAGCGCGATGGCTGAGCGTTCGGCGCCGGTCGGCGTGATGGACTCGGGGGTCGGCGGTTTGTCGGTACTCGCCGAAATCCAGCGCCTGCTGCCCAACGAGACGCTGCTGTATGTGGCCGACTGCGGCCATGTGCCTTACGGTGAGAAGTCGCCGGACTATATACGCGAGCGCTGCCGGCATATTGCCGGGTTCTTCCAGGCACAAGGCGCCAAAGCCATGGTCCTGGCCTGTAACACCGCCACGGTGGCGGCGGTGGCTGACTTGCGCGAGCTGTACCCGACTTGGCCGCTGGTGGGCATGGAGCCGGCCGTGAAGCCTGCTGCTGCCGCCACCCGCTCGGGCGTGGTCGGTGTACTGGCAACTACCGGTACCTTGCAAAGTGCCAAGTTTGCAGCGCTGCTGGACCGCTTCGCCAATGACGTCCAGGTGATTACTCAGCCATGCCCTGGGCTGGTCGAGCTGATCGAGACCGGTGACCTGGCCAGCCCGGCGCTTCGCCAGATGCTGCTTGGCTATGTGCAGCCGTTGCTGGCCGCCGGCTGCGATACGCTGATCCTCGGTTGCACGCATTACCCCTTCTTGCGCCCGTTACTGGCCGACCTGGTGCCAGCGGACGTGGCGATCATCGACACCGGCGCCGCTGTGGCGCGTCAACTGCAAAGGCTGCTGGGTGCCAATGACCTGTTAGCCGAAGGCCCGGCCGGCGACACCCGCTTCTGGACCAGCGCTGACCCAGAATTCCTCCGAAAAATCCTGCCTGTGCTGTGGCATAAGTCCGACGATGTGCAAAGCTTTGCGTTGTGAAAAAAACGTGAAAAACAGCTGAACTATCGTTCCACTTCTGCTTTCTACCGCTTGCCTGATTGAGGCGGACACTAATAACAGCATCAGGAAGAAGGATGTTTCTCATGAGGAAACTGCTCGGCTTGGCGGCGGCTGCCGCCTTTATTTTGGGTCAAGCAATGTCGGCACAGGCTGCCGACATTTCGGTTTCGGTGGGGCAGACCGGTGACTCGACCATGGTCTACCGGCTAGGGCTGCAATCGAACTGGGACGCAAGCTGGTGGCAGACCAGTGTTGGTCGGCTGACCGGATATTGGGATGGGGCCTATACGTATTGGGACGGCGACGAGACGGCGAGCAACCATAGCTTGTCGTTCGCGCCAGTGTTCGTTTACGAATTTGCCGGGGAGTCGGTGAAGCCCTACATCGAAGCGGGGATCGGTGTAGCCGCGTTCTCCAGCACCGAGCTGGAAAGCAACGAGCTGGGCTCGGCATTCCAGTTCGAGGACCGCATCGGCTTTGGTTTGCGCTTTGCAGGGGGGCATGAGATCGGGGTGCGGGCGATCCATTATTCCAATGCGGGCATCAAAGAGCCTAACGATGGTGTGGAGAGCTATAGCTTGCACTACCGCATGGCGCTCTGAGTTCACCTGCACAGGCCTTTTCGCGGGTGAACCCGCTCCCACAGGGAATGCACGATCCTCAAAGGGTGTGCGTTCTGTGGGGGCGGGGCTAACGCCGACTTCAGGGGCTTAGCGCGTCAACGGCCATAGGCTGCTGAGTTCCAGCGCCTCCAGAACCAGTTCCGGTTCAGCTTGCGGCCACCGACGCAACAACGCTTCAGCAACGCTCTGTGGCGTCCATTGCTCCGGTATCGCCTGCGCCGACGTCACCGCTACCTTGAGCGACTGTGGCCCTACTATGGTCAGGCCTACCCCTTGAGCTTTCAAGGCCTGGCGCTGCTCACGCATCCACTGCGGCAGGTTGTTCCAGCCTGCAGTTACCTGCGTCGGGGCATACAATTGCAATGCCGAATAGCGGTTGAACACTGCCAACACCTGCGGTGAATCCCCCTTGGCCAGCAGGGGCAAGGCATGGCCAAGGCACTGCTCAGCCGCCAGCTGGTTGCTTGTGACGATCGCCTCGAACAGGTCGCTGTCCGCTACGTCGTCTGGCAGATAATCGCTGGTACCGGCATTGATGATCAGACCATCCAGCGAGCACCAGGCATGGCCTATCTGCTGGCAGGCATCCGCTGCATTTGGCTCGGCATGCAACTGCCAGGGCAGGCGCAAGAAACGCCGACCATGTTGTGCTGCCAATCTTTCCAGTTCATCGCTTTCCTTCGTACTGGCGGCAACGCGGTGGCCCTGTTCGAGCAAGCGTTCCACCAAAGCCAGACCTAGCCCATTGCTGGCGCCCGTAACCCAAAAACTGCGTGAGTTAGTCAAGACGTTGTCCTCTAATCCTGCCGGCGGGGAAGGCCCTTGAAAGCTTCTATTGCACGCTGGCGACTGCTGCTGAGATCGACCATAGGACTGTGATACAAATTAGTAGCAAATAGATCCCTGGATTTCATCGGTTCATGGATATTTTTCTCATCTATGTCACGTAGGTCCGGCAGCCAGTGCCGAATGAAATGCCCCTGAGGGTCGAAACGCTGAGACTGTGAAATCGGGTTGAAGATACGGAAGTAGGGCACTGCGTCCGTTCCGGTGGACGCGCTCCACTGCCAGCCGCCATTGTTGGCCGCCAGGTCACCGTCTATCAAGTGGCGCATGAAGTGCCGCTCGCCCTTGCGCCAGTCGATCAGCAGGTTCTTGCTGAGGAACATGGCCACGATCATGCGCAGCCGATTATGCATCCATCCGGTGTGCAGCAACTGGCGCATGGCGGCGTCGATGATCGGGAAACCCGTACGGCCCTGTTCCCAGGCTTCAAGGTCGGCCGGTGCATCACGCCAGGGCAGGGCTTCGGTCTGGGCGCGGAAGGCACGGTGTCGCGAGACCTGTGGGTAACCGCACAGGATGTGCTTGTAGAACTCGCGCCAGAGCAGCTCGTTGATCCAGGTCTGCACGCCCGTACTGCCACTGTCGAATTCGCCCCGGTTGCTGGCCAGTGCACCGTGCAGGCACTGGCGAGGCGATATCACGCCGGCGGCCAGGTAAGGCGAAAGCTGGCTGGTACCAGGTTTGGCAGGTAGGTCACGCAGTTGCTGGTAGTCATCAATGGCTTCGTCGAGAAAGCGGGACAGCCGCTCTTGCGCCTGCGCTTCACCCGCTGGCCAGTGTTCACGCAGGGCGCGGGCGGGTGTTTCAAAACCGTCCACGTGTTGCGGAACAGGGTCGGCAGGGATGTGCAGCGGTGCCTGCCGCTTAACCCGGTGGGCCAACGCGGGCAGGCTGCGATGCAGGTGCTCCAGGCAGGTTTTCTTGAACTGGCTGAAAACCTGAAAATAATCGCCACTGCGGGTGAGGATGGTGCCCGGGCGGAAGAACAGCTGGTCGAGGTGGCTGTGTGCCTGAATGCCCGACTTTTCTAGCAGGGCGCGGGTGGCATCGTCGCGGCGCTGCTCGTTGATGCCGTACTCTTCGTTCCAGTGAACGGTTGCCACCTGATGTTGGCGGCATACCTCCAGCACGGCTTGTGGTGCCTGCTCCCAGGTGTCTATCTTGCGGATCAGCAGGGGAATATTCAGGCCTTCCAGCGATTTGCGCAGCTCGCGCAAGCTGCGCAGCCAGAAATCGACTTTGCAGGCGGCGTCATCATGGGCCTGCCATTGCCCGGGGCTGATCAGCCACAGGGCGATGGTGGGCCCGCGCTCGGTGGCGGCGCTGAGCGCGGTGTTGTCATCGATGCGCAGGTCACTGCGCAGCCAGGTCAGGTGCATGGGGCATTCATCTCTACAGGCAGGCGGTCATGGGCTTGAAGCAAGCTCAATGCCACTTGCGGGGTGTCGAACAGGGCGAGGTTGGGCAACTTGAGGGCACGCAGCTGCGCTTCATGCAGCAACAGCGTCGGGCCGCCGGCCAGGATTGGCATGGGCAGGTTGTGCAGGGTGCGTTGCAGTGCCTTGCCATCGATGCGGGGCCCCAGGTGCAGAAGTACGGCGCGGGGGCTGAGCGTGCTGACGGCGCGTTGAAGGTGCGGGCCGGCAACGGGGCGCTCCAGCACCTCGACCGGGAACCCGTTGCTGGTGAACAGCCAGGCGCAAAGCCATAAACCGGGGCTGAAGACACGTTCACTGTCTTCCACCAGCAACACCGCAGGGCCCTGCAGCAGCTGGTTGTCATGGTAGACGCGGGCACCAAGCTTGCTGCGTAGCCAGCTGTGGAAAAACACCTGTTCCAGCTGCGCATTGAAGTAACTACGCCAGCGCAGGTCGAGGAGGTCGAGCAGCGGCAGCAGCAGTTGTTCGCACAGGGTAACGGCCGGGTACAGGGCCATGGCCTGGTTGAGCTGCTGGTCAAGGGCGCGCTGGGACAGGTTGGCAATGGCCTCGACCAGCTGGAATTGTCGGGCCTGCCAGTCACCTTTGGGCGGCGTGCTGGAGGGTTTGTCGAGCAGCTCGCGTACTTGGCCGACCGATGCCCCACGCTGCAACCAGCCAAGGATTGCCTCGACCCGACCCACCTGATCCAGCGGATACAGGCGATGCCCCTTGGCGGTGCGCTGCGGCTTGAGTAGGCCATACCGGCGCTCCCAGGCGCGCAGGGTGACCGGATTCACCCCAGTGCGACGGGCAAGTTCGCCGATGGGCAGCAAGGTTTCAGACTGCATTGCGCAAGCCCAGACTTTCCGGGTGCGGCTGCAGGTAGGCCTGTTGCAGCAGGTACGGGTCTGGATGCTTGCGCAAATGGTGCTTGAGCAGGGTCAGCGGTACCACCAGCGGCACCACGCCTTGCTGGTACTGGCTGATGATTGTCTGCAGCTCGGCTTTGTCTTGCTGCGTGAGGTTGTCCTTGAAATAGCCGCTGATGTGCTGCAGCACATTGCAATGGGTGCCGCGGCTGGCACAGCGTCTCAGGGCCTGCATCAGCTGGCTGAAGTAGCGTGGGCCGATGGTTTGTGGGTCGTCATCCTTGCTCATGCTGCCGAGCAGGCGGCCCAAGGTGCGGTAGGCCTGGGGGTTGTTGGCCATCACCAGGTATTTGTAACGCGAATGAAAGCGCACCAGGCTTCCACGGCTAAGGCCCTCGGCCAGCAGGCGCTGCCAGTCGGCGTAGGCGTACACGCGGCTGATGAAGTTCTCGCGCAGCACCGGGTCATGCAGGCGACCTTCTTCTTCCACAGGCAGGTCCGGGCGTCTTGCGCAGAACGCTTGGGCATACACGCCGCGCCCCCCCTGGATGGCCGGGTGGCCATTGTCCTGATACACCTTGACCCGCTCCAGGCCGCAAGAGGGCGATTTCTGCATGAAAATATAGCCGCAGATGCTGTCGAGCTCGGCGGCCATCTGCTCGCCATAGTTGCGTAGCGGGCCGGTCAGGTCCATGCCTGGGTTACGGGTACCGACCACTTCCGGTCGTTCGGGATTGCCGACCAGGCGGATCGGGTCGCGCGGTATGCCCAGGCCGATGGCAACTTCCGGGCACACCGGCAGCCAGTCGAAATGGGCGTCCAGTTGCGTACGGCACAGGTCTGAGGCCTTATGGCCGCCGTTGTAACGCACGCTGTGCCCGGTCAGGCAGGCGCTGATGGCGATACGCGGCTTGCTGTGGGCTGAAGTGTCGTGCATGGCTGTCTCCCGTAAACCTGTACGAGTCTAAAATCGTGTACAGGTTTATTCCAGCACAGCCCGGAAGTTATGCAAACTAGAATTTGTGTATGGCGCTAAATCATTCCAGGTGTTCGAGCAGTCTGCGCGCCGCTTCCTGGCCGCTGAGCCACGCGCCTTCGACTCGCCCGGACAGGCACCAGTCGCCGCAGGCATACAGGCCTTGGTCAGCATCCGCCAGTGCGCCCCATTCATGATTGCTGCTGGGGCGCGCATAGAGCCAGCGGTGGGCCAGGGCGAAGTTAGGCGCCGGCACCACGCAGCCGACCAGCTCGGCAAACTCGCCCCACAGCTGTTCGATCACTTCTTCCTTGGGCAGGTCGATGTGCTGCCGGCTCCAGTCAGACGTGGCGTGCAGCACCCAGGTATCGAGTTGCTCATCGCGGCCGGGCTTGCTGCGGTTACGGGCCAGCCAGTCAAGCGGGTTGTCCTGCACGAAGCAGCCTTGCATCGGGGTGTCCAAAGGTGTCTGGAAGGCCAGGGCGACCGCCCACACAGGTTCCATTTGCACGCCCGCAGCCACCGCGGCAAGTTTTGGGGTGGAGGCCAGAAGTGGCGTGGCCTGCGGTGCCGGCACGGCAATCACCACCCGGCTGTAAGGGCCATGGCTGCAGCCTTCGGTGTCTTGCAGGTGCCAGTATTGCTTGCCACGGAACACCTCGGCGATACGGCAGCCGAAGTTCACCGTCACATCCTTGAGCAGGCCACGGGTAATGGCGCTCATGCGTGGCACGCCTACCCAGCGGGTCTGTTCGTCAGGGGAGGGAGTGAGCTCGCCATCACGGTAGTTGTACAGCTGTGGCTTCCACTGCTCGGCCCAACCGGCGGCAACCCACTGTTGCACCTGCTCGACGAAGCGCCGGTCCCGGGCAGTGAAGTACTGGGCGCCGAGGTCCAGCGCGCCGGCCTCGCTGCGCTTGCTGGCCATGCGCCCGCCACTGCCGTGGCCTTTGTCGAACAGATGCACGGATTGCCCGGCCTTTTGTAGGGCCTGGGCGGCTGACAAGCCGGCGATACCGGCCCCGATGATGGCAATAGGTACTGTCATGATGGCCTCTTCAAACCTTGCTGTTAGCAGACTACGCTGTCAGGCAAACCTGTACAATCCAGAAATTCTGTATAAGGTTATACCGCTTTGGCGGTCAGGTTGGCCTATGTTTATCCGAGAGCGTCGGGTCAAAAAAGTGCCTTGATGTTAAAAATAGACCACCGCCGCATTCTGCGAGGACACAGCCATGCATATATTGCTGACAGGCGGCACCGGGTTGATTGGCAAGCATCTTTGCCAGTACTGGCTTGGCCAGGGGCACCGGCTTACGGTTTGGAGCCGGCGACCTGAACAGGTGGCGAAAATATGTGGCAGTGGCGTGCGTGGCATCGCCCGGCTGGAGCAACTGGAGGCGGACGATCACCTTGATGCGGTGGTCAACCTGGCCGGTGCGCCGATTGCCGATCGGCCCTGGACGGCTGCCCGGCGCAACCTGCTGTGGGCTAGCCGGGTCACCCTGACCGAGCAATTGCTGACCTGGTTGGGCACCCGTGAGCAACGCCCGGACGTGCTGATCTCCGGGTCTGCGGTGGGCTGGTACGGTGACGGTGGCGAACGCGAGCTGACCGAGGCTTCGCCACCGGTACGCGAAGATTTCGCCAGCCAGTTGTGCATTGCCTGGGAAGAAACGGCCCAGCGCTCCCTGGCACAGGGGATCCGCGTGGTGCTGGTGCGCACCGGGCTGGTGCTGGCCAGCGATGGCGGCTTTTTGTCGCGCCTGCGCGTGCCCTTCAAGCTGGGGCTGGGCGGGCCATTGGGTGATGGGCGGCAATGGATGCCGTGGGTCCATATAGACGATCAGGTCGCCCTGATTGATTTTCTCTTGCAGCAAAAGGATGCCAGCGGTCCTTATAATGCCTGCGCCCCGGAGCCGGTGCGTAACCGTGAGTTCGCCAGGCGCCTGGGCCGGGCCCTGCATCGGCCGGCGCTGCTGCCGGTGCCGTCATTGTTGCTCAAGGCTGGCCTGGGGGAGATGTCGACCTTGCTGCTGGGCGGCCAGCGGGCACGCCCGGTACGCTTGCTGGCGGCTGGCTTCACCTTCCGTTTCAACGATCTGCAATCGGCCCTGGACGACCTGTCCAGCCGCCTCTGACATAGGACGCTGCATGACCGATCACGCCCTGCTGCTGGTCAACCTGGGTTCTCCGGCATCCACCTCGGTTGCCGATGTGCGCCGCTACCTCAACCAGTTTCTGATGGACCCGTATGTTGTCGACCTGCCCTGGCCGGTGCGGCGCTTGCTGGTGTCGCTGATACTGCTCAAACGCCCGGAGCAGTCGGCGCATGCCTACGGCTCGATCTGGTGGGAGGAAGGCTCGCCGCTGGTGGTGCTGACCCGCCGTTTACAGTCCGCAATGGTCGAGCACTGGCCCCATGGCCCGGTGGAGATTGCCATGCGCTATGGCCAGCCAGCCTTGCCCGAAGTGCTGGAACGCCTGGCAGCTCAAGGCGTGCGCAAGGTGACCTTGGCACCGCTTTATCCACAGTTTGCCGACAGTACCGTGACCACTGTGGTCGAGCTGGCCAAACAGGTGGTCAACGAACGCCAGCTGCCGCTGCAGATGCGCGTGCTGCAGCCGTTCTACGAGCACCCTGAATACATCGAGGCGCTGGCTGCCAGCGCCCGGCCTTACCTGGAACAGGATTACGACCACCTGTTGCTGAGCTTCCATGGCTTGCCCGAGCGGCACTTGAAGAAGCTGTTTCCGAAGGGCAGCAAGCACGACCTGCGTACCGCCGATTGCTGTCACGGTGCATCCGCCGAGGTGCGTGCGGTGTGTTACCGCGGGCAATGCCTGGCTACGGCCAAAGCCTTTGCGCAGAGCATGGGCATACCGGATGGCAAATGGTCGGTATCGTTCCAGTCACGGCTGGGTCGGGACAAGTGGATCGAACCGTACACCGAGACGCGGCTGGATGAGCTGGCCAAGGCCGGTGTGAAAAAGTTGCTGGTGATGTGCCCGGCGTTCGTGGCCGATTGCATCGAGACGCTGGAAGAAATCGGTATGCGGGGCAGCGAACAGTTCGTCGAGGCTGGCGGGCGGGAGCTGGTGCTGGTGCCATGCCTGAATGATCACCCGGAGTGGGTGAGGGTGCTGGCGCAGATGTGCGAAAAGGCCTGACATTGCGGCTGCCTGTACCGGCCCTGTCGCCGGCAAGCCCGCTCCCACAGGAGCAACACAGTATCTGAAGCCTGTGGTGTACCTGTGGGGGCGGGCCTGCCGGCGATAGGGGCGGTTCGGGTTAAAGCCGGATCAAGGCAAGTGATCATCCAGCTGCTTGTGCTTCCATCCATCATTACCCGGCAGGATCAGGTTCAGGGCAATCGCCACGATGGCGCACAGGGCGATGCCCTTCAGGCCCCAGTCGTCCGGGCCGTCACCGCTGCCGATCAGTACGCCGCCGATACCAAACACCAAGGTTACCGACACGATCACCAGGTTGCGCGCTTCGGCCAGGTCGATCTTGTGGCGGATCATGGTGTTCATGCCCACCGCCGCGATCGAACCAAACAGCAGGCACAGAATACCGCCCATCACTGGCACCGGGATGCTTTGCAGCAGCGCGCCGAACTTGCCGATGAACGCCAGGGTAATGGCGAAGACCGCCGCCCAGGTCATGATCTTCGGGTTGTAGTTCTTGGTCAGCATCACCGCGCCAGTTACTTCCGCGTAGGTGGTGTTGGGCGGGCCGCCGAACAGGCCGGCTGCCGTGGTGGCCAGGCCGTCACCTAGCAAGGTACGGTGCAGGCCAGGCTTTTTCAGGTAGTCACGGCCGGTCACGCTACCGACCGCGATCACCCCGCCGATGTGCTCGATGGCCGGCGCCAGGGCAACCGGGACGATGAACAGGATGGCCTGCCAGTTGAACGCCGGTGCGGTGAAATTGGGGATTTCCAGCCACGGTGCGGCGGCTATCCGGGCCGTGTCGACCACGCCAAAGGCGAACGACAGGGCAAAGCCCACCAGCACGCCGGAGATGATCGGGACCAGGCGGAAAATACCTTTGCCGAACACGGCGACGATCAAGGTTGTCAGCAGGGCTGGCATGGAGATCAGCATGGCGGTCTTGTAGGGCATCAACGCAACGCCGTCCCCACCCTTGCCCATTGCCATGTTGGCGGCAATCGGTGCCATGGCCAGGCCGATGGAGATGATCACCGGGCCGATCACCACAGGCGGCAGCATGCGGTCGATAAAACCGGTGCCTTTGATTTTTACCATCAGGCCCATGAAGGTGTACACGAACCCTGCAGCCATCACGCCGCCCATGGTCTCGGCCAGGCCGAACTGGCCCTTGGCGAGGATGATCGGGGTGATGAAGGCAAAGCTGGAGGCCAGGAAAACCGGTACCTGGCGGCCGGTAACCAGCTGGAACAGCAGCGTGCCGATGCCGGCGGTGAACAACGCGACGTTCGGGTCGAGGCCGGTGATCAGTGGCATCAGCACCAACGCGCCAAATGCCACGAAGAGCATCTGCGCGCCCGAAACGACCTGGCGCCAGAGCGGGTCGTTGAAGCCGTCCTGCATGGTCAGGCGTCCTTTTGCTTGGTGCCGAAGATCTTGTCACCGGCATCGCCCAGGCCCGGCACGATGTAGCCGTGTTCGTTCAGGCGCTGATCGATCGAGGCGGTGTAGATCTTCACGTCCGGGTGGGCTTTTTCCACCACGTCGATGCCTTCTGGCGCGGCGACCAGGACCATGGCCCGGATCTCTTTGCAGCCGGCCTTTTTCAGCAGGTCGATGGTGGCGACCATCGAACCGCCGGTGGCCAGCATCGGGTCGATGATCAGGGCCAGGCGCTGGTTGATGTCCGGCGCGAGTTTTTCCAGGTAGGTATGGGCTTCGAGGGTTTCTTCGTTGCGGGCAACGCCGACGGCACTGACCTTGGCACCCGGGATCAGGCTGAGCACGCCGTCGAGCATGCCGATGCCGGCGCGCAGGATGGGGACTACCGTGATCTTCTTGCCGGCAATTTTTTCAACTTGCACCTTGCCACACCAGCCGTCGATCTCGTAGGTTTCGAGTGGCAGGTCCTGGGTGGCTTCATAGGTCAGGAGCGCGCCGACTTCCTGGGCGAGTTCGCGAAAATTCTTGGTGCTGATATCGGCACGGCGCATCAGGCCGAGCTTGTGGCGGATCAGCGGGTGGCGGATCTCACGAGTGGGCATAGGGGGCTCCGAAAGGCGGGCAAAAAAACCGCGCTAGATTAATCTATTCAACCTGTGCTGTCGTCTGGTCATTTTGGACGTTAGTCCATAAATGCTTGATCTGGGACGAGCGGATGCGTACCTTTGCCCGCTTTTCCAAAATGCACCCCCGGAGAGCGCCATGTCCGCCGATCTCGAGCACATCCGTCAAGTCATGCGTGAAGCTGACTGCCTGTACACCGAAGCCGAAGTCGAAGCGGCCATCGCCAACGTCGGCGAGCAGATCTGCAAGGACCTGCACGACAAGAACCCGGTGGTGTTCTGCGTGATGAACGGTGGCCTTATCTTCTCCGGCAAACTGCTGACCCACTTGCAGTTCCCGCTCGAAGCTTCGTACCTGCACGCCACCCGCTACCGCAACCAGACCAGCGGCGGTGAGCTGTTCTGGAAGGCCAAGCCGGAAGTGTCGTTCATCGACCGTGATGTGCTGATCGTCGACGACATCCTCGACGAAGGCCACACCCTCAGCGCCATCATCGAGTTCTGCAAGCATGCCGGCGCACGCTCGGTGTACACCGCGGTGCTGATCGACAAGGACCACGACCGCAAGGCCAGCCCGGACCTCAAGGCCAACTACGTGGGCCTGCCGTGTGTCGACCGCTACATCTTCGGTTACGGTATGGATTACAAAGGCTACTGGCGCAATGCCAACGGCATTTTCGCCGTCAAGGGGCTGTAATCAAGCGCCGCCCTGCATGCTAGAGTGCTCCTTCATTCAAGGAGCCTCACATGCGTGCGATTCTTCCCCTCCTGTTGGCGGTCAGCCTGCCACTGGCCGCCGCACCGCTGCACAGCCAGTTCCTGCCGCCTGACGACCAGTCACTGCGCCAGGAAGCGCCGACCGGCCAGCAACTGCTGCAAGTGACCGATTACTCGGTGGTGGTGGGGGCCCAGCGCCAGTCCGACCAGCAGCCTATCCCGATCACCTCTTCGTTGCAGGTGCGCCTGAAGGGAAAGCCATTGAGCAAAGGTGCGACCATCGCCCAGGTGCTGCTGACCTTCGATGGCGAAGCGGCCAAGAGCCTGAAGAAGCCTGTGTATGACGAAAAAAGCCGCACCTTGAGCCTGAATTACCCGGTCAGTGACTACCGGGTGATCATGGACCTGCTGCGCAACGAAACCTTGTATGTGCAGTTTCTCACCTACGGCAATGGTCACATCTGGGCCGACCTGCACACTGGTACCGTACGTACGCGTTGAGGCACGCGGCCTGCGAGGGGTAAACTGCCGGCCTTCGAAATCCCGTGATGGTCCAGTTGGAGTCGGCAATGCGTAAAGACAAGAAACAGGTAATCGGCGACGAAATTAGCGACGACTACATCAAGTCGTTCCTTCAGTTCGAACCGGCCGATGGTGTGACCTCGCCGTCGCTGCACAAGCTGGTCAAGGCCTACCGTGGGCTGCGCGTAGACGATTTCGAGCGCTTTGTCGGCTTCTTTGTCGAAGCTGGCCTGGACCTGGATGGCAAAGACGAGCACGGTAAAACCTTCGTTGAGCAGATCGCCGACCAGCGCAATGCGCCTGAGTACATCGAGATCATCGACCGCGCCCGCGGTTGATAGAGATCCAGGCACAAAAAAACGCCCCGAGGGGCGTTTTTTCGTTACCGGTCGGTTCAGGCGTAATGCTTGGCCGCCGGGCTGCTTTCCACCAGGTCCAGCGCCACGTCGTTTTCGGCACTGATCTTGTGGTACAGGGCAGCATCGGTTGCCAACGTTTTCTCGCGCGCCGGGAAGATTTCCTTGAGCTTGGCAGCCCAGGCACCCTTGGCCTGCTCGGGGAAGCAGCGTTCGATCAGTTCCAGCATGATCGACACGGTCACCGAAGCGCCTGGCGAGGCACCGAGCAGTGCGGCCAGGCTGCCGTCCTGGGCCGAGACCAGCTCGGTACCGAACTGCAGCACACCGCCTTTTTTCGGGTCCTTCTTGATGATCTGCACGCGCTGACCAGCCACTTCCAGGCGCCAGTCTTCGGCCTTGGCCTGCGGATAGAAGCGACGCAGGGCTTCCAGGCGCTGCTCCATCGATTGCATCACTTCGCTGACCAGGTACTTGGTCAGGTCCATGTTGTCACGGGCCACGGCCAGCATCGGGCCGATGTTACCCATGCGCACCGACAGCGGCAGGTCCATCAGCGAACCGTGCTTGAGGAACTTGGTGGTGAAACCGGCGTACGGGCCGAACAGCAACGAAGTCTTGCCGTCCACAACGCGAGTATCCAGGTGCGGTACCGACATCGGCGGGGCGCCCACGGCGGCCTGGCTGTAGACCTTGGCCTGGTGCTGTTTGACGATTTCCGGGTTGTCGCAACGCAGCCACTGGCCGCTGACCGGGAAGCCGCCGAAGCCTTTGCTTTCCGGGATGCCGGACGCCTGCAGCAGCGGCAGGGCCGCGCCACCGGCACCGAGGAAGACAAAGCGAGCGTCGACTTCGCGGCTGCCGCCGCTGTTGACGTCCTTGATGCTCACGGTCCAGCCGCTGCCGTTACGGCGCAGGCCGACGACCTTCTTGCTGTACTTCACCTGCGCGTCCGGCGAGTCGCCCAGCAGCTTGAGCAGCTTGTTGGTCAGGGCGCCGAAGTTGACGTCGGTGCCTTTGGCTACACGGGTAGCTGCAATGTGCTGGTCGGCTGGGCGGCCAGGCATCATCAGCGGCATCCAGTCGTTCATCACCGCCTTGTCTTCGGTGTATTCCATCTCGGCGAAGGCATGGTGCTGCTTGAGCAGCTCGAAGCGCTTCTTGAGGAAGGAAACACCCTTGTCACCCTCGACGTAGCTCAGGTGCGGGACAGGGTTGATGAATGCACGCGCCGAGCCGAAGTTGCCCTTCTTGCTCAGGTAAGCCCAGAACTGGCGCGAAACCTCGAACTGGGCGTTGATGTGCACGGCCTTCTTGATGTCGATGCTGCCATCGGCGGCCTGGGGCGTGTAGTTAAGCTCGCACAGACCAGCGTGGCCGGTACCTGCGTTGTTCCAGGGGTTGGAGCTTTCCGCGGCTCCGGAGTCCATCGCCTCGACGACCTCAAGCTTCAGGGTCGGGTCAAGCTCCTTCAGCAGTACGGCCAGGGTGGCACTCATGATGCCCGCGCCTACCAGTACTACATCAACCGATTCGTTCTGCGCCATTTAACGCGTCTCCACAATCTACAGCTACCTAATTGACAGCATAGGACCTGGGGTAGCCAGGGTCGCCATGTCCGACTTTTCGCAGTTCTTGCAACTTCCGCGGACACCGCCAATCAGTCTTCGGGTTCAGCTATTGAACGCCGTTTGCCACGGGTGCGGCAATTCGACTTATGGTCAAGGTGTCGTGCGTGCGTTATGGAACGGTTCAGACACTCATACGGGATGAGCGCAGTTGCCGCCTGTTCAGGGCTGTTCGGGACACATCTGCCGCTTTTGCACATGCCAGACTGTTCATTTGCTCGCCACACTCTTGTGAAGTTGTGAAAACCGTTTTTTCACGCTCTTTTGGAGACGTGAACCTCAAAAGGGGACTGCGCGATGGCAACCCGCAGGTTCATGCAGTGTGAAGGGCCGGAAAAGCAGGCACGACAGCCGATGCAAGACCTGAGTGGAAGGCTCTCTGTGGGCGAAGCGGTGAAGTTGCCGGGGTCAATCGGCGAGTGCGGGGCCCGATCAGGAGACGTCCTTATAATCGGGGGGAGATTATAGCGATGTCGCGGGCAGAAATGTCGCCATTCGTGGTTTTTATTGCAGCGTTTGTCAGGCCGCGAGGATGCGCTGGTGCCAGCGGCGGCTTGCGCGGGCGCAAACCCTGGCGTCGGCGGGCAGTTCGCGACCCAGCCAGGCCAGCTGGATTTCACTGACCTGAACCCAGCCGCTGCCGCTCGGTACCTGGCTGCATTGCTTGAAGGCCAGGCATTTGCCTTGGGCATCGAGGCGGGCGTAGGCGGTGTGGCGCGGGCGTTGGAAGAGCAGAGTCCAGAGCGAGGCCATGGCGGCGAGTCCTTTGCGTGAGGGCTTGGCGCAAGGATAAGGGCGTGGCCATGAAACGATTGTGACAAGCGGGTCGGGCCGATGACTGGTCTGTGCCTGGCTAGGTATACTGTGGGCCTTTGCCGCATTTTCTGGAGAAACGCGCATGTTGCAACGTCTGTTGTTCGGTTTGATCGCCGTGGCCAGCCTCAGCCTGGTCGGTTGTGCCCACAGCCCGCAACAACTTAACCCGCAACCCACGCTCAAGGCTCAGCTCGCCCCGGTGGGCCACGGCCAGCCGGTCGTGGTCCGGGTGGTTGACGGCCGGCCTTCGCAATCCTTGGGTACCCGTGGTGGCATGTACCCCGAGACCAGCACCATCAGCGTCAGCGGTAATGACGTGGTGCCCAAGCTGCAGGCCCAGGCCGAAGCTGCGGTGCGCCTGCTCGGCTTCACCCCTACGCCGAACGCCTCTGGTGCACCCCAGCTGACCGTGACCCTGGCCGAGCTGAAATATCAGTCGCCCAAAGACAACCTGTACGTGACCGAGGCCACCATCGGCGCCACGTTCCGTGCCGACGTGCGCAATGGCGGCCGTAGCTACAGCGGCCGTTACGGCGCTTCGCTGGACCAGCGTTTCGGCATGGCGCCGAACCAGGACACCAACACCCAGCTGGTGGGCGATGTGCTGAGCGATGCCCTGACCCGCCTGTTCAAAGACCCGACCATCGGGCAGGTACTGGGCCAGTAAGCGTTTGGCTGCATGAAAAAACCCGCTCCCTGTGTCAGGTAGCGGGTTTTTTGTTGCCTGTGCTGGCCTCTTCGCGGGTAAACCCGCTCCCACAGGTCCAGCGCAGGCCTCGGATCCGGTGCGGTCCCTGTGGGAGCGGGTTCACCCGCGAAGAGGCCGGTTCAGGCTTACGCTGCTTCTACGTAGAAATCCAGCAAGCTGAAGCCCGTCCCGGCATCCACCTCCGGCAAATCTTCATGCACATGCCCGCCCAACGCACAGTAGACCAGCCACTGGCGGTCCTGCACATTGATGGCAAAACCATCGATCAAAGCCTGTTGTTCATCGCTCTGGGCAACGAGGTAGAGGCGGTCCTGGTTTTCGGCGTGCAACATGAACAAGCTCCGGGTCATGAAAGGCCGACAGGGTGGCCTGTTCAGATGACGAGCGGATGACAGATGAAATTTAATGACAGTTTGTCGCCTATACCGGGCGCGGGGCAGCGAGTTGGGTAGAATGCGGGCCTTTGCCGCTTCTCACACCGAGGTTGCGTGATGTCCTTGCAAGTGCTCTGGGGGTTTCTGGCCGCCCATCCCACCAAGTTGATCAACCTGCTGGCGCTGCTGCTGACCTGCCCAGGCGGGTTGCTGCTGCACAGTGCCCGGCGACGCGAGGCCGAGACCCGCGAATACATGGCTGTGGAGGAGGGGGTGGTGGACGCGTTCGACCTGCGGGTGCCACGCTACTTCTACATTCTTGGTTTTTCGTGCCTGGCGATGGCGTTGCTGTTGTCCTGGTTCAGTACCTGGGTCTGAGAACCATTGGGGCCGCGTTGCGGCCCATCGCGACACAAGGCCGCTCCCACAGGGAATTGCGTACTCCTTGTGGGAGCGGCCTTGTGTCGCGATTGGGCTGCAACGCAGCCCCCGGGATCGATCAGGCTACAGGTGCCTGCTGCCTGACCTGGTACTGGTTACGCACTGGCGTCGCATACTGCAGCACCAGGTAAGGCCGCTGCTCTTCGGGGCAGGCATCCAGCCGACGCTGCCATTCTTCCTTGGCCTTGGCCAGCTCGTCCGCCGGGAACACCTTCTCGGCACTCGGCACCTGCAACGCTTCGTCCTTGCCTTCCCACATCGCATAGGCCAGGTAGTGCACCGGGAACAGGCGGTAACCGCCAAGGATCTGCCGGTCGATTTCCGCTGCCAGCTGCTTGGTATCCTCGTGGTACGCGGTCACCGGCGCGGTGAAGTTGATGTGCACGCGGCCCTTGTAGCCGGTAATGCCCTTGGCGATGCTGTTGTCATCCTCGCCTGGTGCCTTCGTGTAGGTACCGGTAGTGGCGCGGATGTACAGCTCGCGGGCCTTGGCCTGGTCACACGGATCATATTCGTAGCTGATCGACACCGGCGTCAGGTTGAGGCTCTGGATCACCGCACCGAACGGCTCGTCCTTGCGGCTCATGTGGAACATCTTGAGGATCGCCGAATCGGTACGGTCGTCACCGTCCTTGGCGCGGCCTTCGGCCTGGGCAATCCAGATCGACGTGGCGTCGTTGCGGATCGAGTGGTTGATGTAGGCCGAGAGCAACTGGTAAGCCGCCAGCTTCTCGCGGCGCCCGCTGATCGAGCGGTGCACGATGAAGCTTTTGTTCAGGCGCATCATGTCGCTGACAAAGGGCTTTTGCAGCAGGTTGTCACCAATGGCAATGCGCGGGGTGGGCAAGCCTGCGTGGTACACCGCGTAGTTGACAAAGGCCGGGTCCATGACGATGTCACGGTGGTTGGCCAGGAACAGGTAGGCGGTGCCTGCCTTGAGCTGTTCCACGCCCGAATAAGTAACGCCGTCGGTGGCGCGGTCGATGGTCTGGTCGACGTAGTACTCGACTTTGTCCTGCAAGGTCGAAACGCAGGTGACGCCGGCAAACTCCTTGCGCAGGCGGCGGGCAATCAGCGGCTTGAGCAACCAGCCGAGAGCACCGGCCGCACGCGGGAAGCGGAAGTGGGTGAGGATATCGAGGAATGCCGGGTCGCTGAGCAGGCGTGCCAGGACGGCAGGGACCTCAGCGTCGTCGTACGGTCGGATGGCATCGAATTCGCCCATCATGCTCTCTTGTTGGAAACGGCTAGGGTAATAGGTAGGGGCGGGCTCCGAAAAACGGCTCGGACACACACAGGCCCTGTAAACAGACCGGCAATTATACGCATAAGTCACCCCGGAGGCCGCGATGCTGGAAACTGCCAACTACGATTGCCCTTATTGTGGCGAAGAAATCGAAACCACGGTGGACCTGTCCGGTGGCGATCAGGAGTACTTCGAGGACTGTCAGGTGTGCTGCAAGCCTGTCCGCTTCTTGCTGCAGGTGCATGGCGAGGAATGGATGCTGGATGTCTTCGGTGAGAATGACTGATGCGACGGATCTACGAACCTGAAAACCTGCTCGAGGCCGAAATGCTGCTCGGTATGCTGGCCAGTGAGGGCATCAACGTGCAGCTGGTGGGCCGTGACTTGATGGGGGGCGTAGGCGAACTGCCCCTGCAAGGTCTGTTGGGGCTTGCGGTGGCGGATGAGCAGGCCGAGTACGCACGGCAGCTGATCGATGCGTACAATGATGCCCAGCCACTGGTTGGCGACGAACCGGAGAGCTTCCCCGGTACCTTGATCTGCTAGGTTCTGAATTCGCCCATGTGTGGACGTTATGCCCTGTTTCGCTGGCCCCAGGCGCTTGCCAGCCTGCCTGGCTTCCCCCAAGGCCAGCCGGCCCAATGGAACATTTCACCCGGGGCTTCGGTGCTGATCCAGCGCCAGCTCGAGGGCCAGCAGCAAGTGGCCAAGGCGCGCTGGGGGCTTACCCCGGCCTGGCTCACTGACCTGTCCCGCACACCTGCCCACGCCCGCGCCGAAACCCTGGCCGAGCAGCCGATGTTTCGCGATGCCTTTCGCCAGCGTCGCTGCCTGATGCCGGCCAACGGCTTTTACGAGTGGCGTGGCAGCGTGCGTAAACGCCCGTACTGGTTGACCCCGGGGGAGGGCTCGTCGCTGTATTTTGCAGCGGTGTGGGAGGCCTATCCGGTGCAGGACCAAGTGTGGCTGAGCTGTGCTGTGGTGACCCAGGCAGCCATGAACCAGCGTCGGCCGCTGATACTGGACGAGGCCGCGCAGGCGGCGTGGCTTGACCCGGATACGCCGATCACCCGCTTGCACGAGTTGCTGGCCAGCCCCTCGGCAATATTGCGAGAGCGGGCCTTGGCCAATTTCGTCAATGACCCGAAACTGGATGCGCCGGAGTGTTTGACGCCGTTATGACTGTAGTGGACTGCCTATAACGCCTAGTATTTCTGCTAGTTGACCACCTCCAGGGCCCGCCATAAGGTTGATCGTACCTACTTGGTGCAGCTGTTGAGGGGATTGATGATGAAAAATAATGCATTGTCAGGCCAGGAAAAACTTGCTGTTTCGTCTGCGCTCACGGCATTCAGGGTTTTACCTTCGACGGATTCAGATACAAGAGTCTTTGGCCGTTGGTTCGGTTATGCTGATTTTCAGCCCACGGGCATCTTCCTCGAGCCCGGAGGTTATGTCCGGTATCAATTCTCGCTGCCGCCTAGGGCAAACGTGAAGATGCAACTCCTCGTCGGAACTCCCGGCTTCAATACACAAGGCTCCGAGACTGAATGCCCTCGTACCCATGAAATGCCAGAATACCCTGGAATCGTCACTGATCCGGAAGGCGGGTTATTATGGGTGCGGGTAATACCTGATGGGGTGGGCCCGACCGTCGAGGAGGTAACGATTAATTTTGAATGCATTGCTAACTCACATCGAGTACCTGTATTTATACAAGGCGAAACGTCCGTAGATCAGTGGGGCCAGATGCTTGAGGCTGCCAAGGAGCATGGGCGAGCGCCAGTGCAGCTCATGAGTGATAAAGTTGTTATCACCGCGTGGTGGGAGACGGCTTATGCCTATAAGAGTCACGATCCCTCGGCTGTATTAGACGAGTACAAAGAAATTCTAAGAGTTGAAAATGAAATCGGTGCAATTGGTTATGGTGCGGAACAAGAACCACCCAGTCCGCTGCGCATATTGGTCTCGGAGAAGGAAAGTG
Source organism: Pseudomonas sp. NMI542_15 (assembly GCF_021283425.1). Taxonomy (NCBI): domain Bacteria; kingdom Pseudomonadati; phylum Pseudomonadota; class Gammaproteobacteria; order Pseudomonadales; family Pseudomonadaceae; genus Pseudomonas; species Pseudomonas sp. NMI542_15. The sequence continues at coordinate 23,830 of NZ_JAJSRO010000024.1, forward strand.
GCAACCCTAATGCCACTCACTATCGAATAAGTCTACCGCAATACGGCAGGTCGCTATTGACTCCCGACGGTGTGCGCGGCGACTGGGGAATCTGGCATGAGTTGGGTCATATGCAGCACCAAATTTCATGGAGCGCAAATGCGTTGACTGAGAACTCCGTCAATATATTTTCCCTTGCAGTGCAGCGCGCGCAAAAAAAATATTCAAGGGTGGTGCCTTACGACCGTGAAGCGCATGCCTTTTTGAATAGTTCCGATCCGAATAAGAAGTTTGAAGACAATGACGAGTTTGTCCGCCTCATCATGTGGGAGCAATTGAGGACAGCTTACGGCGACGCGTTCTTTCATCGGCTCCATCGTGAGAGCCGTAGTCATGGCAACCATGAACCTGGCCAGGGTGACGCTCAATACCGTCATTACTTCATGGTCACCAGCGCATGGGCTGCGCAGCACGATCTCACAACATTCTTCACTCGATGGGGTTGGCATCCAACCCCGCGCACACTTGATGCGATCCGAGATTTGAGGCTGCCAATGCCAGAGCCGGACCCGTCCACCCTCCACGTGAAGGCCGAAACGCAGATCGACGCAGTTGAGCCGCATTCAGATGGTATCGAAATAAGGGGGGTTGCCCGCCCTGGGAGCCGCCTGAAAACCACCAATGATCCTGATATGGGTTGGTATGACCCAGAAGGCGGGATTACCTACGCCAACGCTTCAGGCGATTTTTCTGTGGTCACTCGAAGGTTGGTCGATGGCAACGCAGTGGTCAAATCCTATGACCCGCAAACAGGAGAGGCGTTGGGCGAGTCGAACCATGTGCCAGTGAACCTGCAGGGCACGGCTGCAGAATTCTCTTGCTGTACGGAACATGAAACCGGTGCCGATCATTGACTTTCGGTGATAGTCGATAACTGGGGCTAGTGGCAGTCATCACGCCAGCGAAACGCCGGTGTGATGCATTACAAGACAAGCTGCCTACGCGCGATCGGGTGTGGGCGCAGGTGTACCCGGATGTGAAGAATCTTCCCTACGGCTATAGCGGGCACTGGCGACTCGGCCTAGGATACGGCGCATGTAAAAAGGGAGTGTTTTCATGCGTAAGTCTTTTGTCGTCAGCCTGCTCAGTGCTGGCATCCTGCTGGCCGGCTGCCAGGCAGTGAACACCACCAGCGGCGGTGCTGTTGGCGTCGAGCGCCAGCAGTACATGTTCAGCATGCTCTCGACCGATGAGGTCAACCAGATGTACGCCCAGTCTTACCAGCAGACCCTGGGTGAGGCATCGAGCAAGGGTGTGCTCGACAAGTCCAGCGCCGATGCCAAGCGTGTGCAGGCGATCGCCAGCCGCCTGATCGCCCAGGCGCCCAAGTTCCGCCCGGATGCCGCGCAATGGAACTGGGAGGTAAACGTCATCAAAAGCGACGAGCTCAACGCCAACTGCGGCCCGGGCGGCAAGATCATCGTCTACACCGGGCTGATCGATCAGCTCAAGCTCACCGATGCGGAAATTGCCGCAGTGGTGGGGCACGAGATTGCCCACGCCTTGCGTGAGCACAGCCGCGAGGCCATGTCCAAGGCGTATGGCGTGGAAATGGCCCGCCAGGGTGCCGGCGCCATTTTCGGCCTCGGCCAAGGCAGCATGGCCATGGCCGACACGGTGGTGAACTACGCCATGACCCTGCCCAACAGCCGGGCCAACGAGAACGAGGCCGACCTGATCGGCCTGGAGCTGTCGGCGCGTGCCGGTTACGACCCGAATGCCGCGATCACCTTGTGGAACAAGATGAGCAAGGCTTCCGAAGGTGCACCGCCCGAGTTCATGAGTACTCACCCGGCATCCGCGAGCCGTATTGCTTCGCTGCAGGCGGCGATTCCGAAGGTGATGCCGCTGTATCAGGCGGCAAAGCAGTAAGACCGCAAGGGGGCTGCTTTGCAGCCCCTTCAGCATTTAGCCAACCCAGCCACTGGCTTTCATCGCCGAGTACACGGCCACAATTGCCAGCACGAAGAACGCTGTGGCCGCCAGGCGACGGATCAGGGTCAACGGCAGTTTGTCTGCTGCAAAGTTACCCGCAAGAACCACCGGCACGTTGGCAATCAGCATGCCCAGCGTGGTGCCGATAATGACCATGATCAGGTGCGGGTACTGCGCCGCCAGCATGACGGTGGCGACTTGGGTCTTGTCACCGATTTCGGCCAGGAAAAACGCGATCAGCGTAGTCAGGAACGGCCCGAAGCGGCGCGCCGGGTTCTCGTCGTCATCCATCTTGTCCGGCACCAGGGTCCACAGTGCAGTGGCGGTGAAGCTCGCGGCGAGGATCCAGTGCAATGCCGAGTCGCTGAAGAAGCTGCCGAACCAGGCGCCCACGGCACCGGCCGCAGCATGGTTGGCCAGGGTGGCGGCGATGATGCCGGCGATGATCGGCCACGGCTTGCGGAAGCGGGCAGCGAGAATGAGCGCGAGCAGTTGCGTCTTGTCGCCGATTTCGGCGAGGGCAACGATAGCGGTGGGGACCAACAGAGATTCCAGCATCAGGATTCCTACGGGGGCGGGTCGACACGGCTATGACACGTACAGCCTCCCCGCCCCGGGTAAGGTGTGCGTGTCATAGGTCTTGTCAAACCCTGGATCCGTCTTTGCGGATCTCTCCATGCGTGCTGGCATGGTGGGTCGCACGCGCCATGGTCTGTTGACCAAGTATGTTGACGCGTACCGGGCGAGCAGGGTGCTCGCGGGAGACTACTCCCCTAGGACGGTGCGGATTCTGCCTAGGCAAAACGCTTTCGGCAAGCGCTGTTTTTATCCGTGTGTTGCCTGATAGATACGGAAACCGTCAGCGTCGTCGCGCACCTGGCAGTTGCCCAGCGCCCCTTCGATCAGCGGCTGGTAGCGCAGGAAGCTGTTGGCAACAAGGCGCATTTCACCGCCTTTTCGCAGATGAACGGCCGATTTTTTCAGCAGGTTTTCCGAAGCCTGGTAGTTGGTGTGCACCCCGGTGTGGAACGGCGGGTTGCTCAGGATCAGGCTCAGTTCGGTGGGCGCCGCGTCGATACCATCACCGCTGATAACGTCGCCTTCCAGGCCGTTGGCAGCCAGCGTCAGGCGGCTGGCCGCGACGGCGAAGGCATCCACGTCAAGCAGCGTGACCCGGCTTTGCGGATAGCGGCGCTTGACCGTTGCGCCCAATATCCCGGCGCCACAGCCAAAGTCCAGTACATGCCCGCTCGGCAGGCCGTCGAGGTGCTTGAGCAGCAGGGCCGTACCGCGATCAAGGCGCCCATGACTGAATACGCCAGGCAGGCTGACCACTTGCAACGGGCCGTCCTCCAGGGCCAGCACGAAGCGTTCGGCCAGGCTTTCCAGCGGTTTGGCCACGGGCGCCTGCTCGATCGTGACTTGCCACAGCTGGCAGTGCCGGGCGCTGTCCAGCTTGCGCGGTCTGCCAAAGGCCTGCAGCTGTTTGGCCGCGCCTTCGATGCCGCCGCGTTTTTCGCCAACCAGGTACAGCTCACCGCCGGCCAGGCGCGACGCCAGGGCATTGAGCAGGTAGGCAGCCAGTTCACGGGACTTGGGCAGGAACAGCACGGCGCTGTCGAAGGCCACCTCGGGTGGCTCGACACCATAGTGGCTGCGACCGGCAAAGCGGCTTTCGAGCATGGCGTGATCGCCCGCATGCCATGTCCAGGCCTGGGCCTGCGGCAATTGGCCGAGCAGGCCATCAGCGGGGGCGCCGGCGATCAGCAGCGGGCCCTGGAACAGCTCTGCCTGGCGGAGCAATACTTCACTGCGCGGGTCCATGGACGACGCCTCCTGAAAAAGTGGCGCAGTGTAGCAGAGGCGGGCGCCCCGCTCAGCTGACCACGCGGCGCGGCTGACCGGCGAAGAAGGCCTGGGCGTTTTCACTGAGCTCGCCGACGATGCGTTGGCGCGACTCCACTGCCCCCCAGGCGCTGTGCGGGGTGATGATCAGCCGCGGGAGGCCGGGTTCGAGCAACGGGTTGCCGTTGACCGGCGGCTCCACGCTCAGCACGTCGGTGGCCGCGCCGCCCAGGTGGCCACTGCGCAGGGCATCGGCCAGTGCCTGCTCGTCGATCAGGCCGCCACGGGCGGTGTTGACCACCAGGGCACCGGGCTTGAGCAGGGCCAGTTCGCGGGCGCCGAGCATGTGCCGGGTGTGCTCGTTCAGCGGGCAGTGCAGGGTCAGGGCATCGATTTGTGGCAGCAGTTCGTCCAGCGGCAGGCGGTCGGCGCGCTCCGGGCGGCCAGGTATTTGCCCGCTGAGCACGCGCATGCCGAACGCTTCGGCCAGCCGCGCCACTGCGCCGCCCAGTTCGCCGTGGCCGAGCAGGCCGAGGGTTTTGCCTTCCAGCTCGACGATGGGGAAGTCCAGCAGGCAGAACTGGCTGGCCTTGGCCCACTGGCCGTCGGCTACCGCCTGGTTGTAGTCGCACAGGCGAGTGGCCAGGGCCAGCAGCAGGGCGAGGGTATGCTGCGCGACGGACGGTGTGCCATAGCCCTGGCAGTTGCATACCGTGATGCCTTGGGCTCGCGCTGCTGCCAGGTCGACATTGTTGGTGCCGGTGGCAGCGACCAGAATCAGCTTGAGCTGTGGGTTGGCGGCCAGGGTCGCGGCGTCGAGCATGACCTTGTTGCTGACCACCGCCACGGCGCCCTGCAGACGCTGGCTTACCTGGTCAGGGCGGGTTGCATCGAACAGCTCGAGTTCATCGAACTGGCTTCGTAGCGGGGAAAGGTCGAGGTCACCAAGGTCCAGGGACTGGTGATCGAGAAACACGGCGCGACGCGGGCTGGGCATCAGTAAGGCTCCGTTGGCAGGGCAGGGATGATCCATCCCCCGGACAATGCCACTCATACCCCGCGCAGCCAAATCATTCCTTCGGCTGATTTAGCCGTCACATTCGCGAACTACAGTAGTTCCCAGACTTTTCCGGCCCGCTTTTCAGAAAAGGGATACCCATGCTGCAGACCCGCATCATCAAGCCCACCGAGGGCGCCTACGACTACCCGCTGCTGATCAAACGCCTTTTGATGTCCGGCAGCCGTTATGAAAAAACCCGCGAAATCGTCTACCGCGACCAGTTGCGCCTGACCTACCTACAGCTCAACGAACGCATCGCGCGCCTGGCCAATGTGCTGACCGAGGCCGGGGTAAAGGCCGGTGACACTGTGGCGGTAATGGACTGGGACAGCCACCGCTATCTGGAGTGCATGTTCGCCATCCCGATGATCGGCGCCATTGTGCACACCATCAACGTGCGCCTGTCGCCCGAGCAGATCCTCTACACCATGAACCACGCCGAAGACCGCGTGGTGCTGGTCAACAGCGATTTTGTCGGCCTCTACCAGGCCATTGCCGGGCAACTGACCACCGTTGACAAGACCCTGCTGCTGACCGATGGCCCGGACAAGACTGCCGAGCTGCCCGGCCTGGTGGGTGAGTATGAGCAGCTGCTGGCAGCCGCCAGCCCCCGCTACGATTTCCTGGATTTCGATGAAAACTCGGTGGCCACCACCTTCTACACCACCGGCACCACCGGCAACCCCAAGGGGGTGTACTTCACCCACCGGCAGCTGGTACTGCACACCCTGGCCGAAGCTTCGGTCACCGGCAGCATCGACAGCGTACGCCTGCTGGGCAGCAACGATGTGTACATGCCCATCACGCCGATGTTCCATGTACATGCCTGGGGCATTCCCTACGCTGCCACCATGCTTGGCATGAAACAGGTATACCCGGGGCGCTACGAGCCAGACATGCTGGTCAAGCTGTGGCGCGAAGAAAAGGTCACGTTCTCCCACTGCGTGCCGACCATTTTGCAGATGCTGCTCAACTGCCCGACCTCGCAAGGGCAGGACTTCGGCGGCTGGAAGATCATCATTGGCGGCAGCTCGCTCAACCGTTCGCTCTACCAGGCTGCCCTGGCGCGTGGCATCCAGCTGACCGCCGCGTATGGCATGTCCGAAACCTGCCCGCTGATCTCCGCTGCGCACCTGAACGACGAGCTGCAGGCCGGCAGCGAGGATGAGCGCGTCACCTACCGCATCAAGGCCGGTGTGCCTGTGCCGCTGGTCGAGGCGGCCATTGTCGATGGCGACGGCAACTTCCTGCCGGCAGACGGCGAAACCCAGGGCGAGCTGGTGCTGCGCGCGCCGTGGCTGACCATGGGCTACTTCAAGGAGCCGGAAAAGAGCAAGGAGCTGTGGCAGGGGGGCTGGCTGCACACCGGCGATGTCGCCACCCTCGACGGCATGGGCTACATCGACATTCGTGATCGCATCAAGGATGTGATCAAGACCGGTGGCGAGTGGGTTTCTTCGCTCGACCTGGAAGACCTGATCAGCCGTCACCCGGCCGTGCGCGAAGTGGCGGTGGTGGGGGTGGCCGACCCGCAGTGGGGCGAGCGCCCGTTCGCCTTGCTGGTGCTGCGCGACGGCCAGGCCATCGATGCCAAGGCGCTCAAGGACCATCTCAAGCCATTTGTCGAGCAAGGGCACATCAACAAGTGGGCGATTCCTAGCCAGATCGCCGTTGTTACTGAAATTCCCAAGACCAGTGTCGGCAAGCTCGACAAGAAACGCATCCGCCAGGACATCGTCCAGTGGCAGGCCAGCAATAGCGCGTTCCTGTCCACGCTGTAAACGCCGTGCGGGTCGCGCGCGTCAGAACGCGACCCGCACGCTAGAGGCCTCGGCACCTTGCCAAATGGCAGAAATGCGCCATCCTTGAGCTCTGCCAGCCCGCAACCGGGACAACACTGCAGCGAGTTGGCAGCATGGAGCGCAAATCACACTTTAGAGGGATCAAGCGCCTGTGCCTTGCTGGCTATAGTCGGGGCCAGGGGATTTTCAGGAATGGGGGAGGGCGATACGCGCAAGCCGTGTCGCCGCAGGTGAAAACCTGCAAACCGGTCGCTCGGGCCGTTCTTGAAAGGACTCACTGCCATAACAATAAAGTACATGGAGTAGCGTCGATGAAATCTGCAAACCTGTTCTGGCGCCGGGCCAAGTTGCCCTTGGCCGTCAGCCTTGCTTCCACGCTCGCAAGTCCTGCTTTCGCTGTCAGTTTCAACATTGGTGAAATCGAAGGGCAGTTCGACTCGTCGCTCTCCATCGGCGCCAGCTGGTCGACGGCCAACCCCAACAAGAACCTGATCGGGGTGAACAACGGCGGCAAGGGCCTGTCGCAGACCTCTGACGATGGCCACCTGAACTTCAAGAAGGGCGAAACCTTCTCCAAGATCTTCAAGGGCATCCACGACCTTGAACTCAAGTACGGCGATACTGGCGTGTTCGTGCGGGGCAAGTACTGGTACGACTTCGAATTGAAGGACGAAGGCCGCGAGTTCAAGGACATCAGCGACTCTGGCCGCAAGGAGGGCGCCAAGTCGTCCGGGGCCCAGTTGCTCGACGCCTTTGTCTACCACAACTATTCCATCGGCGATCAGCCGGGCTCGGTGCGCCTGGGCAAGCAGGTGGTGAGCTGGGGTGAGAGTACCTTCATCGGCGGCGGCATCAACTCGATCAACCCCATCGACGTGTCGGCGTTCCGCCGCCCGGGGGCCGAGATCAAGGAAGGCCTGATCCCGGTCAACATGTTCTACATCTCGCAGAGCCTGACCGACAACCTGTCGGCAGAGGCCTTCTACCAGATCGAGTGGGACCAGACGGTTGTTGATAACTGCGGTACGTTCTTCTCCCAGCCGGACATCATTGCCGACGGCTGCACCGACAACCTGCGTGTGCTCAACAGCAGCCGTACGGTGCCTGGTGCGGCCCAGCAGTTCCTCGCCACGCGGGGTGTGAACATCAACGAGGAAGGGGTAATGGTGCGCCGCGGGGCCGACCGTGATGCCCGCGACAGCGGCCAGTTCGGCGTGGCACTGCGCTATATGTTTGACCCGCTGGACACCGAGTTCGGTGCCTACTTCATGAACTACCACAGCCGCGCGCCGATCTTCAGCGCCACCGGTGCCCCACCGTCGGTGTTCGCCGGCCTGAGCGCGCTGCCTGCACAGTTGCGGGCGCTGGCTCCGCTGATTGTGGCCGGTAACTCCGAATACTTCGTCGAGTACCCCGAGGACATTCGCCTGTACGGCCTGAGCTTCTCCACTACGCTGCCCACGGGTACGGCCTGGAGCGGTGAAGTCAGCTATCGCCCCAACGCCCCCGTGCAGCTGAATACCACCGATATCCTGTTCGCGGGTGTGCGTCCGATTGGTGGCGCACTGAGCAACGCTTCGCTGCTCACCGGTACCCCCGGGCAAGACCTGCACGGCTACCGTCGCAAGGAAATCACTCAGTTCCAGACCACTCTGACGCACTTCTTTGACCAGGTCATGGGCGCCAGCCGCATGACAGTGGTGGGCGAAGTGGGGGTCACCCACGTGGGTGGCCTGGAGAACGCCCGCGAGACCCGCTATGGCCGCGACCCGGTCTTCGGGCCCGGCCCGCTGCCTGCCACCGGCGGCGCGGACACCTGCCAGGCACTCAATACCAGCACCATCGCCGGCGCAGGGGCCGGGGCGTCCACCACCAACCTGAATCGCAAATGCGAGAACGACGGCTATACCACCAGCACCTCCTGGGGGTATCGCGCCCGGGTCATCTGGGACTACAACGACGTCTTCGCCGGGGTCAACCTCAAGCCCAGCGTGGCCTGGTCGCATGACGTTTCCGGCTATTCGCCAGGCCCTGGTGCCAACTTCGAGGAAGGGCGCAAGGCAGTCAGCCTGGGCCTGGACGCCGAGTACCAGAACACCTACACGGCGAGCCTGTCGTACACCAACTTCTTCGATGGCAAGTACAGCACCGTGGATGACCGTGACTTCGTCGCGCTCAGCTTCGGCGTGAACTTCTAAGCACACAGATCCAGGACGACACGACATGAACAAGACCAGAAGTCTGCTGCAAGCCGGTGTACTGGGCCTGTCCCTGCTGGCGACCAGCGTCATGGCTGCGGTATCCGCCGACGAAGCGGCCAAGTTGGGCAGTACCCTGACCCCGATGGGGGCTGAAAAGGCTGGCAATGCCGATGGCTCGATCGGCCCTTGGGAGCCGCTGTCGAAGAGTGCGGGCAGCGTCGACGGCAAGGGTTTCCTGGCCGACCCGTATGGCAGTGAAAAGCCGCTGTTCACCATCACTGCGCAAAACGCCGAGCAGTACAAGGACAAGCTTTCGCCGGGCCAGATGGCCATGCTCAAGCGCTACCCGGATACCTTCAAGATCCCTGTATTCAAAACCCATCGCGGCTCCACGGTACCTGCGGACGTGTTCGCCGCCATCAAGAAAAACGCCACCCAGACCACGCTGACGGAAGGCGGCAACGGTTTGAACAACTTCGACACGGCGGTGCCGTTCCCGATCCCGAAAAACGGCCTGGAAGTGATCTGGAACCACATCACCCGTTACCGGGGGGGCAGTGTCAGCCGCTTGGTGATCCAGGCCACGCCGCAGCAGAACGGCTCTTTCAGCCCGGTTTACTTCTCCGACCAGTTCGTATTCCGCGACAGGATGAAGGATTACGACCCAAAAAACCCGGGCAACATCCTGTTCTACTTCAAGCAGGAAGTGACCGCGCCAGCGCGCCTGGCCGGGACCGTGCTGCTGGTGCACGAAACCCTCGACCAGGTGAAGGAGCCGCGTAAGGCGTGGATCTACAACGCCGGCCAGCGTCGCGTGCGCCAGGCGCCGCAAGTGTCGTACGACGGCCCGGGTACCGCCGCCGACGGCCTGCGTACCTCGGACAACCTGGACATGTTCAACGGTGCGCCGGACCGCTACGACTGGAAGCTGGAAGGCAAGAAGGAACTGTACATCGCCTCCAACGCCTTCAAGCTGGATGACCCCAAGCTGAAGTACGCCGACATCATCAAGGCCGGGCACATCAACCAGGACCTTTCCCGTTACGAGTTGCGCCGCGTCTGGCATGTGGTCGCAACCCTGAAGCCGGGCCAGCGGCACATCTACGCCAAGCGTGACTTCTACATCGACGAAGACACCTGGCAGGCCGCAGTGATCGACCAGTACGACGGTCGTGGCCAACTGTGGCGCGTGTCCGAAGCCCATTCCCAGCCGTATTACAACAAAGAGGTGCCTTGGTACACCCTGGAAACCATCTACGACCTGCAGTCGGGTCGTTACCTGGCCCTGGGCATGAAAAACGAAGAGAAGCGCGCCTACGATTTTGGCTTCAGTGCCAGCAAGGCGGACTTCCAGCCTGCGGCGTTGCGCCAGTCGGGTATTCGTTGATCTGAACACTCCCCACTGCATGTGATCTCCAGAACGCCCCGGCCTGCCCGGGGCGTTTCTGTTTCCTGCTCCGGCGATAATTTCCAGTCAAACACAGGCCCTGTAGCAGCAGCCTTGTGCTGCGAAGAGGCCGGTAAGGCTAAAGACTATCTTCGGCTGCAATGGCCTCTTCGCAGCACAAGGCTGCTCCTACCGGTACTGCACTGGCCTTGAAAGCTGTGCAATCCCTGTGTGAGCGGGCAATCAATCTGCTGAATACCCACCCAAACCCCCGCCCCAGCCTCCTGTCCATCAGCCATGTTGCTTTTTGTCGCAGTCTTTTCCGGGGCAATTGTGCCCATCATCTTCAAATGCGCTGCGTTACCGGCTAGTCTCGCAAGCATCCATACCGCCGTAGTCTTCCACCCAGAACGAGCCGGCCATGACAGACTTGTCCCGTACGCATGGATTCGCCAGCCAGGCCTTGGGCCTGCTGGACGGGCGTTTCTTCCGGCCACCGCTGCCGGACGGCCATGTGCCGCGCCTGCGCCTGTGTCAGCGCTTGCACGCCGGGCTGGGTGGTCGGTTGCTGCTGGTCAATGCCCCGGCGGGTTTCGGCAAAAGCTCCTTGGCCATCGAGTTTTGCGAAGCGCTACCTGAGCACTGGCGCAGCCTGTGGCTGGGCCTGAGCCAACGTGATGCCGACCCTGGCCGCTTCCTCGAGCGCCTGCTCGAAGGCCTGCAGCAGTACTGCCCGGCACTGGGCGGGCAGGCCATGGGCTTGCTGAAAATGCGCCAGCGTCACCAGCCGTTCGCCTTCGAGGAGTGGATCGACGGCCTGCTCGACGAGCTGGCGCTTTACCTGCAAACCGATACCCCTTTGCTGCTGGTGCTGGATGACTATCACCTGGCCCAGGGGCCCGTGCTCGACCGCTGCCTGCAGTTCTTCCTCAACCACCTGCCTGCCGGCCTGGTGTTGCTGGTTACCAGTCGCCAGCGCCCGGACTGGCACCTGGCGCGTTTGCGGCTGTCGCGCCAGCTTGTCGAACTGAACGAACAGGATTTGCGCCTCACCGCCGAAGAGTCGCTGGCGGTGATCGGCCGGCAGCCACCGGGCCTGCGCGGGCAGGCACTGGACAATCTGATCCAGCGCAGCGACGGTTGGGTGGCCGGTTTGCGTTTCTGGCAACTGGCCGCCAGCGAATCGGCGGACGAGCAAGCTTTGCCCCAGGCCTTGCATGGCGGCGAAGGCCTGATCCGCGACTACCTGCTTGAAGAAGTCATCGATATGCTGCCCGCCGACGTGCAGGCGTTCTTGTATGACACGGCCTGTCAGGAGCGTTTCTGCGCCCCGTTGTGCGATGCCTTGCGTGGCCGCCACGACAGCGCCGCAGTGTTGCGCTTCCTGCAGGCACACCAGGTATTCCTGGTGCCGCTGGACGAGCATGGCCACTGGTTCCGCTACCATCACCTGTTCTCCGATCTGCTGCGCAGCCGGCAAGCCAATGAACCACTGGCCGGCCTGCAACTGCGTGCCTGTCGCTGGTTTGAAAGCCAGGGCCTGCTGGACGAAGCGGTGGAGCAGGCGTTGCGTGCCGGCCACCTCGATGTCGCGGCCGACCTGGTGCAGAGCCTGTCCGAGGAGCAACTGCTGGCTGAACAGAACGTCGGCATGTTGCTGCGCTGGAAGATGGACCTGCCCGACAGTCTTCTGATCAGCACACCGCGCTTGATCGTGCTGTACAGCTGGGCGTTGGGTCTGGCTTGCCAGCTGGACGCAGCCGAGGAACTGGCCGGCTACCTCAGCCGCTTTCTGCCCGCGCCTTCGGCGACCGCGCAAAAATCGATGCTGGCCCAATGGCTGGCGCTGAGTGGGGTCATCGCCCGTGGCCGAGGCGACCGCGAACGCACCCTGGCTTATTGCGGCGAAGCGCTGCAGAGCCTGCCGAGCAAGCGCTATGGCCAACGCCTGGTGTGCTTGTCGACGCTGTCCAATCTGGCCATTGCCGATGGCGACTTCTGGCGGGCCAGGGGCTGGAACCGCGAAGCGCTGGAGCTGGCCCAGCGGGTTGGCAACCCGTTGTTCGAGGCGCTGGCCCATTACGACCGGGCACGTGTGCTGCACGCCCGCGGCGAGGTACTTCGGGCGCTGGACGAAGTGCGCCAAGGGCTTCAGCGCCTGCAAGGGCTCTCGGCGCAGCGGCTGTATGCCGTACGTGCGCGCCTGACGCTTTACGAAGGTTACCTGCTGGTCTCGCGCCTGCAGCCGGCCCAGGGCCGTGCGCGTTTGCGCGCGGGGCTGGGCGAGGCGCGGGCCTGTCGGGATATCAGTGTGCTTATCGGCCATTGCGTCATAGCGACCCTCGATGGCCGGGAAGGGCACTTTGCCGAGGCCTTTGCCGAGTTGGCCGAGGCCGAGCGCCTGATGCATATCTGGGACGTGCCCCCGGTCTACTACCTGGCCATGATTACCCTGGTCAAATGCGAACTCTGGCTGGCCCAGGGGCGTACCGACCTGGCCGAGTCCTGGCTGCTGCGACTGGGCCAGACCTACGGCGGCGAGCAGCCGGCAGCAGCACCGGAGTTCCACCCGCTGCTGCCGTTGCACATTGCGTTGCAGCAGGCGCTGCTCGAGCGCATCCAGTTACGTGGCGACGATGCCGTGCAACGGCTGGCAAGCCTGGTCGAGTGCGGCCGGGCCAGTGGCGGCATGATGCTCACCGTCAGCGCCCTGTGCCAATGGCTTTCCCTGCTGCTGGACGAAGGCCGGGAAGGGCAGGCCGCGCAGTTGCTACCCAGCCTGCTGGAATCTGCGCGGGGCGGAGTGCTGCAACCGTTTCAACCCCTGCTGCAAAAGCATCCGCAATGGCTTCATGAGCAATTGCAGGCAGGTGCCGCCTGCCCGGTTCAGGCCGAGCTGCTCAAGCGCCTGCCGCAACTGCCGAGCGCTAACACCGGTACCGGTGAAGCCCTGAGTGGCCGCGAAATGGCAGTGCTCGAACTGATTGCCCAAGGCTGTTCCAACCAGCAGATCAGCGAGCGGTTGTTCATTTCCTTGCACACCGTGAAGACCCACGCCAGCCATATCAACAGCAAGCTGGGGGTCGAGCGGCGCACCCAGGCGGTGGCCAAGGCCAAATCTCTGGGGCTGCTGGCGTGATACTGGCCCTTGAGGTCTTTGCCCGCTAAAGTGATGGCCTGAGGCCATGGATTGTGGCCGGCAATGCTCTACCCTCATCTTTCCCGACCAGCTGCCGATACAGCGATCGGTGGCATCGCCTCGCGCGATTTTTCAATCATTCCAAGGCAGGTCGTGTTGATGCTGCAGTACGGGCAAAAGAGCTTTCTGATCGTCGACGACTTTACCGACTTTCGCACGTCGACTCGTTCCATGTTGCGCGAGTTGGGCGTGCGCGACGTGGATACCGCCGACAGCGGCGAGCAGGCGCTGCGCATGTGCGCACAGAAGCGCTATGACTTCATCTTGCAGGACTTCCACCTGGGCGACGGCAAGAAGAACGGCCAACAGGTGCTCGAAGACCTGATCATCGACAAGCACATCAGCCATGAGTGCGTGTTCATCATGGTCACGGCCGAGAGCAGCCAGGCCATTGTCCTCAGCGCCATCGAGCACGAGCCCGATGCCTACCTGACCAAGCCGTTCAACCGCGTTGGCCTGGCCCAGCGCGTCGAGAAACTGTTCCAGCGCAAGACGCTGCTCAAGCCGATCCTGCAGGCACTGGACCGCAACCGCCCGGCCGAAGTGCTGGCTGCCTGTGCCGAACTGTGCAAGAAGGACCCGCGCCTGGCACCGCTGTGCCTGCGTTATCGGGCCGACGCCCTACGCAACCTCAACCGCTTCGAGGAACTGGAAAAGTTCCTCAAGGCCATCCTGGCCAGCCGCCCGCAGCCTTGGGTGTATGCCGCGTTGGGCGCCCTGATGCACAAGCGTGGCCAGAATGCCCAGGCCCAGGGCGTGTACGAGCAGGCGCTCAAGGCGTTCCCGATCATGCCCGGCCTTTACGACGGCATGGCCGAAGTGCTGGTGGCTCAGGGCGATACCAGGCGCGCACAAAACCTGCTTGAAGAAGCCGTACGCCTCTCACCACTGTCGGTCCGTCGGCAGTCGACGCTGGGCAAGCTGGCGCTGGAAAACCAAGACTTCGAGAGCGCGTCGAAGGCGTTCCGCCATGCCGTGAATCAGGGGCAGAGCTCGCGCTACAAGGATGCTGAAAACAACCTTGGCCTGGTGCAGGCGCTGATGAGCAAGAACGCAGGCTTTGGCCTGGACGCCCGTACCCGGGTCGAAATCAACACCACGCTCAGCGAAGTGGCCAAGGAAAACCCCGAAGACCAAGGCTTGCAGGTGCGCGCGCGGATGATGAAGGCGGCCAGCCTGCAGCAGGCGGGCGACCCGGAAACAGCCGGCAAGCTGACCGAACAGGCGATCCAGCGCCTGGACAAGATGAACCAGTTCTTCTCGGTCGATGCGGCCCTGACCGTTGCCGCGCAGTTGCAGGCAATGGGGCAGGAAACCGCCGCCCTCGGTGTGCTGAAGAACTGTGTGGAAAGTTATGGCGATGACCCCAAGGTCATGGAAAAAGTCGGCAAGCTGACGGACGACCCCAGCGTGCTCAACGCCATTACCGAAGCGGTCACCCTCAATCGCCAGGGTGTGCGCAGTTACCAGGGAGGGCAGCTTGGCGAGGCGTTGCAACTGTTCCGCAAGGCGCTGGGTATGCAGCCGAAGAACATCAGCATCGCCCTTAACACCGCCCAGGCGCTGCTGCGCATTGGCGGTGAAAACCCTCAGCCCGCGATCATGCAGGAATGCCAGGACGCCTTGACCAGCGTGGCCGGTATCCCTGCCAGCGACAATCGCTATGACCGTTACCGCAAACTGCACATCCGAGTGTTCGGCGCATGAATCAAGACAATCAGGGGCTGGATTTTTCCACGGTGATCGCCTCCACCGTGCACGACCTCAAAAGCTCTTTGGCAGCGCTGATCCAGTCCCACAACCAGTGGGTGGAACGCTTGCCTGAAGAGCTGCGCGGTGGTGCCGAACAGGGGATCATGGAGCACGAGTTTCGTCACCTCAACGGCATGCTGGTGCAGTTGCTGGGGCTGTACAAACTGGGTGTGAACCAATTGCCGGTATGCCCGGACTATCACGAGCTGGATGACTTCATCGAAGCCCAGCTGGCGGCGCACCAGGAAGTACTGAAACACAACGACATCCTCGCCACCTGGCGCATCGACACCGACAACCCGCTGGGCTTTTTCGACCGCGAACTGGTGGCCTCGGTGATTGCCAACGTCATCACCAACGCCACCCGCTTTGCCGGGCACGCCTTGCTGATCACCATTGAAGAGGCCGACAACCAGCTGGCCATTTGCGTCAACGATGACGGCCCGGGTTACCCAAAGCACATGCTCGAGCGCCAGGAGGAGTACATCCAGGGCATTGACTCGACCAGCGGCAGT
Source organism: Pseudomonas sp. NMI542_15 (assembly GCF_021283425.1). Taxonomy (NCBI): domain Bacteria; kingdom Pseudomonadati; phylum Pseudomonadota; class Gammaproteobacteria; order Pseudomonadales; family Pseudomonadaceae; genus Pseudomonas; species Pseudomonas sp. NMI542_15. Next base: position 39,565 of record NZ_JAJSRO010000024.1, read on the forward strand.
ACTGGCCTGGGGCTGTATTTTGCGGCGCGCATTGCAGCGCTGCATGAAAGTGGCGGGGTGCGGGGGCGGATCGAGATTTCCAATGGCGGCGCGCTGGGTGGCGGGTTGTTCAGGTTGTTCCTGCCTTAGGATATGTGGCGTGCATACATCGAGCGCCGCCCGCGCGGCGCTCGATTTCACAGGCGCCACACCTCGCAAGGCATGAACCGCGTGCGCCCACCCCATTTTCCTGTCACGCTCTTCAAAGACCCAGGCTTTGCTTTAGAGCTCATCATGACCCAGACCCCACCTGCCCTCATCCGCGAAACCTTCCCCGTAGGCCCCCTGCAGTGCAACTGCACACTGATCGGCGACCCGCTGACCAAAAACGCCATCGTCGTCGACCCAGGTGGGGATGTGGACAAGATCCTCGCGCGCCTGCAGGCCCACGGCCTGACGCTGGTGAGCATCATCCACACCCACGCGCACTTCGACCATCTTCTTGCCTCGGGCAAATTGAAGGAGCTGACCGGCGCCACCTTGCACCTGCACAAGGACGACCAGGTACTGTGGGACAACCTGGAGATGCAATGCCAGATGTTCGGCGTTCCCTACACGCCGGTGCCGGCTCCCGATCGCTGGTTGGGCGATGACGAAGAACTGGCCTGCGGCTGTGGCGTGGCCTTGCATACGCCAGGGCATACCCCAGGCTCGATGAGCTTCTGGTTCGCCGACGCCAAGCTGTTGATTGCCGGCGATACCTTGTTCCGCCGTGGCATTGGCCGCACTGATTTGTGGGGGGGTGACCAGCGGGCTATCGTGCGTTCCATCAAGGAGCGGCTGTACCGGCTGGACGAGGAGGCTATCGTGGTGACCGGCCACGGGCCCGATACCCGACTGGGCGATGAGATGCGTGAAAACCCCTTTGTCCGTGCCTGAAGGCACATGAAGGCTCTTTCATGGAATTTTTCATTGCCGATGCAATCCAAGGCTGGCATAGATCCGCTTGTGATCTGCCGCATTTATGAATTTCAGTAGGAGCTTGTCCATGTTCACCATGCGTCGTCTGATTATCGTCGCAACTGCCGCGGCCCTGATGACCGGCTGCGCCGGCCAGAACCCTTATGACAACCAAGGTCAGGCGCAGGGCTCAACGGGGATGAGCAAGACTGCCAAATACGGCGGCCTGGGCGCGCTGGCTGGTGCCATCGCCGGTGCTGCCATCGACCACAACAACCGTGGCAAGGGTGCGCTGATCGGTGCCGCTGCGGTAGGTGCTGCAGCCGCAGGTTATGGCTACTATGCCGACAAGCAAGAGGCCGAGCTGCGCGCCCAGATGGCCAACACTGGGGTTGAAGTTCAACGCCAGGGCGACCAGATCAAACTGATCATGCCGGGCAACATCACCTTCGCTACCGACTCGGCCAACATTGCCCCAAGCTTCTACTCGCCGCTGAACAACCTGGCAGGCTCGTTCAAGCAGTTCAACCAGAACACCATCGAAGTGGTCGGCTTCACCGACAGCACTGGCAGCCGCCAGCACAACATGGACCTGTCCCAGCGCCGTGCGCAGGCGGTCAGCACCTACCTGACCTCGCAGGGTGTGGATGCTTCGCGTATCTCGGTGCGTGGCATGGGCCCGGACCAGCCGATCGCCAGCAACGCCGATGCCAATGGCCGTGCGCAGAACCGCCGGGTGGAAGTGAACCTGAAGCCGATTCCGGGTCAGCAATATGACCAGCAGCAAGGCCAGGTTCAGCAGTATCCCTGATTGACCCCCGGGGCCGCTTTGCGGCCCTATCGCGACGCAAGGCCGCTCCCACGGGCATTACACGATCCCTGTAGGAGCGGCCTTGTGCCGCGAATGGCTGCAAAGCAGCCCCAGCTTTTAGCGCGCTACGCTGGCCTGAATCGCCGTCAGGGCGATGGTATGCACGATATCGTCAACCTGAGCCCCGCGCGGCAAGTCGTTCACCGGTTTGCGCAACCCCTGCAGCATTGGCCCCAGGCTGACCCCGTCGGCACTGCGTTGCACTGCTTTGTGCGTAGTGTTGCCGGTATTGAGGTCGGGGAACACGAACACCGTGGCACGCCCTGCCACCGGGCTACCTGGCGCCAGCTCCCGTGCAATCGCCGGGTTGGCTGCCGCGTCATACTGCAGCGGCCCATCAATCAGCAGCTGCGGCGCTGCACCCTGTGCCAGGCGTGTCGCCTCGCGCACTTTCCCAACCTCTTCATCACTGGCCGAATCGCTTGAATAACTGATCATCGCCACCCGCGGCGCGATGCCGAAGGCCTGCGCCGATTCAGCACTCTGCCGGGCGATCTCGGCCAGTTCGCAAGCGCTCGGGTGAGGGTTCATCACGCAGTCGCCGTACACCAGCACCTGTTCGGGGAACAGCATGAAGAACACGGATGACACCAGGCTGGAGCCCGGCTCGGTCTTGATCAACTGCAAGGCCGGGCGGATGGTGTTGGCGGTGGAGTGCACCAGGCCCGAGACCAGGCCGTCCACCTCGTCCAGGGCCAGCATCATGGTGCCGATCACCACAGGGTCTTCCAGTTGCTGCTCGGCCATTGGCGCGTTGAGGTTCTTGCTCTTGCGCAGGGCGACCATCGGCTCCACGTAGCGCCCGCGAATCAGCTCGGGGTCGAGAATTTCCAGGCCAGGCGGCAGGGTAATGCCTTGCGCACGGGCTACGGCCTCGACATCTTCGGGCTTGGCCAGCAGCACGCAGCGGGCAATGCCGCGCGCCTGGCAGATAGCTGCGGCCTGCACCAGCAGCGGCTCGGCACCTTCTGGCAAGACAATGCGCTTGTTGGCCTGCTGCGCCCGCTGAATCAGCTGGTAGCGGAAAACCGCTGGCGAGAGGCGCATTTCGCGCGGCGTACCGCAGCGTTGGTGCAACCAGGCTGCATCGAGGTGGCTGGCGACAAAGTCGGTGATGAACTCGGCGCGCTCGCGGTCGTCGACCGGGATTTCGCGGTTCAGCGAATTGAGCTGGTTGGCAGTGTCGTACGAGCCGGTGCTGACCGACAGGATCGGCAAGCCTGCCTGCAGCGCGCCGCGGCACAGGCCGAGGATACGCGCGTCGGGCTTGCTGTCGCTGGTTAGCAGCAGCCCGGCCAGTGGTACGCCATTGATTGCGGCCAGGCTGACGGCGAGGATGATGTCGTCGCGATCGCCCGGGGTGACCACCAGGGTACCCGACGTCAGCAGCGGCACCGTGTTGGCCACGGTGCGTGCGCAGATGATGATCTTGCTCATGCGCCGTTGCTCGTAGTCGCCGGGGTTGAGCACCTGGGCGCCGAGCAGATCGGCCACGTCGCGGGTGCGCGGGGCGTTCAGCTCTGGCTGGTAGGGGATGCAGCCGAGCAGGCGGAAGTCGTTGCCGCGTAGCAAGGGCGAGTGCTCGCGCAGACGGGTGGCAAAGTCCGCCATGCTTTCATCGGTGCGCACCTTGTTGAGGATTACTCCGAGGACCTTCGGGTCGCGTGGGCCGCCGAACAGCTGTGCCTGCAGTTCAACCCGGCCGGACAGTTCGCTGAGCACTTCGTTTTCCGGCGCCGACACCAGGATCACCTCTGCATCCAGGCTCTTGGCCAGGTGCAGGTTGACCCGCGCCGCGTAGCTTGCGTGGCGCGTGGGCACCATGCCCTCGACCACCACCACGTCATTGCCAACGCAGGCTTGCTGGTAGAGGCGGATGATTTCTTCGAGCAATTCGTCCAGCTGGCCGTCGCCAAGCATGCGCTCGACCTGGGCCAGGCTCAGAGGCATGGGTGGCTTGATGCCGTGGGTGCGCGCCACCAGTTCTGTCGAGCGCTCGGGGCCGGTGTCGCCCGGGTGGGGCTGGGCGATCGGCTTGAAAAAACCGACTTTCAGGCCGGCGCGCTCCAGGGTGCGCACCAGGCCCAGGCTAATGGAGGTCAGGCCGACACCAAAGTCGGTCGGCGCAATGAAAAATGTCTGCATGCGTGCTTCTCGAAATAAGCGGTGCAAGAAATTAACGGCCAAGGGTAGCGCTATCGGTCCCTTGTGCGCACCAGCCACAACTAAAAGGTTGGCCTATGCGCTGCGTACGTTGTGCCGGATCGAGCACCCAGGGGCGTGCCTGCCACGGCGGTTGGTGGCGCAGGTGCTGTGTGTGACCGCACGAAAGCTCGACCACCCAGTGGCCTTCTTCGTCCTGGTGGAAGCCGGTGATCCGACTGATGGGCCGTTGCTCGTCCGCAGTGCGTTCGCAATCGGACGATGGCTTGGTTACACTTGTCCGCTCTACATACTTTTGCAAAAGGTCTTGCCCCATGCTGATCGCCGCCAACAAGGCTGTCTCCATCGACTATACCCTGACCAACGACGCCGGGGAGACCATCGACAGCTCCGCCGGTGGCGCGCCGCTGGTCTACCTGCACGGTGCCGGCAACATCATCCCGGGCCTGGAAAAAGCCCTGGAAGGCAAACAGGCCGGTGACGAGCTGAACGTTACCATCGAGCCGGAAGACGCCTACGGCGAATACCTGGCCGAGCTGGTCAGCACCCTGAACCGCAGCCTGTTCGAAGGCGTTGACGAGCTGGAAGTGGGCATGCAGTTCCACGCTTCGGCGCCGGACGGCCAGATGCAGATCGTGACCATCCGCGACCTCGACGGCGACGACGTCACCGTTGACGGCAACCACCCGCTGGCCGGCCAGCGCCTGACCTTCCAGGTCAAGGTAGTCGACGTGCGTGACGCCAGCGAAGAAGAAATCGCTCACCGCCACATCCACGGTGAGGGTGGCCATCACCACTGATTTTCTGCGCTAAGCTCAGAAAGTCGCCAGGCGCTCGGGCAAGCCGATTTGCCTTCCTACGGGAGGTGGACGGTTTGAACGGGCGCCTTTTTAGTGGGCGCAATTCGCCTGTGCGGCAACCGGGAACCTGAGAGGGGATTCGTCATGAGTGCATTTCACGACCTGAAACTGGAGGCGCTGAACGGCGGGGAGCTGTCCCTCGCACCGTTCAAGGGCCAAGTGGTGCTGGTGGTCAACGTTGCCTCCAAATGTGGTCTCACGCCGCAGTACAAGGCCCTGGAAAACCTCTACCAGGTTTACAAGGACAAGGGCTTCAACGTGCTTGGCCTGCCGTGCAACCAGTTTGCCGGCCAAGAGCCGGGCTGCGAAAAGGAAATCCAGGAATTCTGTAGCCTAAACTACGGGGTGAGCTTCCCGCTGGGCGGCAAGCTGGAGGTCAACGGGCCGCAACGCCATTCGTTGTACCGCCTGTTGGCGGGTGAGGGGGCCGAGTTCCCCGGTGATATCACCTGGAACTTCGAGAAGTTTCTGGTGGGCAAGGATGGGCGGGTGCTGGCGCGTTTTTCGCCGCGCACGGCGCCGGATGACCCGGCGGTGGTGCAGGCGATCGAGAAGGCGTTGGCCTGAAGAGTGCCTGTCGCGAAACGTTTGGCGCCTGTGAGATCGAGCGCTGCCCGCGCGGCGCTCGATGTCACAGGCGCTGCAAAAATGGCGCAGAACGCCCAGCCGCAACACCTGGTTGCCTGCAAGCGTTGCACAGGTACCCCTCAAATTCTTCGACAATCGCCGGCCAACCCTGACGGCTGGCATGCTGGCGAGCATTAAGGCGCACCCGGCGCAACGTTTCCTCTTCCTCCAGCAGCCAGCAGGCCGCGTCGACAAACCCCGCCTGGTCCCCCGGCATCGCCAGCACGCCGCTGTGACCGTGGCGTATGTGCTGCGCTGCGGCTGCCTCGTCATAAGCAACCACCGCCAACCCCGAAGCCATGGCTTCGAGCACCACATTGCCAAAGGTTTCGGTCAAGCTCGGGAACAGGAACAGGTCACCGCTGGCGTAGTGCTCGGCCAGCACCTCACCGCGCTGGGCGCCGCAGAACATGGCATCCGGTATCTGCTGTTGGAGGGCGGCGCGCTGTGGCCCGTCACCCACCAGGATCAGGCGCAGGCGTTTCTGTGGATAAGTCTTCTGCAATGCTTCAACGCATGGGCGTAGTAATCCGAGGTTTTTTTCCACTGCCAGCCGTCCGACATGCAACACGGCGATATCGTCCGGGCCCAGCCCCCAGCTTTCGCGCAACGCCTGGTTGCGCCGGGCGGGGTTGAACAGGCAGGCATCGACACCCCGGGCCAGCAGTTCCAGGCGCTCGAAACCACGGCGTTCCAGCTCCAGGCGCTGGCTGAGGCTGGGCACCAAGGTGATTGCCGTGCGGCGATGGAACCAGCGCAGGTAGTGGGTGAGCAGGCGCGCCAGCAAACCCAGCCCGTACTGACCGGAATACTGCGGGAAGTTGGTGTGGAAGCCGCTGACGACCGCGATTCCCAGGCGTTTGGCGGCGCGCAGGGCGCTGAGCCCCAGCGGCCCCTCGGTGGCGATGTACAGCACGTCCGGGCGCTGCCGCCGCCAGCGGCGTAGCAACGTGTGCATGGACACTTCGCCCCACTGCAAACCCGGGTAGCCGGGCAGTGCCCAGCCACGACACAGCATCAGATGCGGGTCGTTGTGCACAGGTGCTTCGCCGGCCTGGCGCGGGCGTACCACCTCGACCTCATGGCCGCGTTGACGCAGCCCTTCACCAAGGCGGCCAAGTGTGTTGGCCACGCCGTTGATTTCGGGTGGGAAGGTCTCGCTGACCAGGGTGATGCGCAGGGCGGCTGTATTCATGACAAAAAGTTTCCGCCTGCCGGGTTGCGCCAATTTGACGGTTATGTGACGTAGAGATGACGCCTGACCACTGACGCTTTTGCCTTCATGAATATTTCGTTGCCCGGTGCTCAAGAAGGTGCAACCGGCAGCCGATGAAGATGCATTCGATTAGATGATGCGCTCCAGGAGTGCGGTGATGTTCAACAGCAAGCTCAAGCAAGAAATCCGGCAGCTGCGCGAAGACCTGATGTCAGTGGAACAGGTCAAGAGCAGTCTCGACAGCGAGATGCTGGTACTTCAGCTCGACCCCCAGGGACGGATCGAGATGGTCAACGGTAATTTCGAGAGCGAAATGTTTTACCGTTCCGAACAATTGCTTGGACGCAACATCGAGGACATCGTCCCTTCCCATGTGAAGTCGCTGGATTTCTATCAACGCATGAAGAGCGCTATCAGCCGGGGCGAGCACCTTAATGGTGCCTTCCGCCTGCTGCGCGGCAACGGCCAGGAAGCCTGGCTGCGCTCGATTCTGCAGCCGGTCAAGAACGGCGAGGGGCGCATCAAGTATTTCACCCTGCATTCCAGCGACCTTACCCGCACTATCGAGGCATCCCGCGAGCATGAAAGCCTGATCAAGGCGCTGATGCGTTCTACCGCTGTCATCGAGTTTGACCTCGACGGCACCATCCTCACGGCCAACGAGCGTTTCCTGGCCACTGTCGGTTACCGCCTGGAGCAGATTCGCGGCAAGCATCACCGCATGTTCTGCGAGCCGGAGGAGGCCCACTCGGCCGGCTACCAGGCGTTCTGGGACAAGCTGCGCCGTGGTGAATATGTCGCCGAACGCTTCAAGCGTATCGATGCCCATGGCCGGGTGATCTGGCTGGAGGCTTCCTACAACCCGATCTTCGATGCCCACGACGTACTGTACAAGGTGGTCAAGTTCGCCACTGTGATCACCGACCAGGTCAACCAGGAGCAGGCCGTGGCCCAGGCAGCAGATGTCGCCTACAGCACCTCGCTGGGTACCGATGTCAGCGCCCGCAAAGCCACCGAGGTGGTCACCCAGACCGTCAGCGTCATGCGTGGCCTGGAGGCCTCGATGCAAGAGGCGGCCGAGGGCATCCAGGCGCTGGACACCCAGTCGCGGGTGATCGGTTCGATCATCAAGACCATCAGCGACATTGCCGGGCAGACCAACCTGCTGGCCCTTAACGCGGCCATTGAAGCGGCCCGCGCGGGCGAGCAAGGGCGGGGCTTTGCCGTGGTTGCCGACGAAGTGCGCCAGCTGGCGTCGCGCACCAGTACCGCCACCGAGGAAATTGCCCGGGTGGTACAGCAGAACGAACAGCTGGCTCAGGCGGCAGTGGCGATCATCGACACCAGCAAGCGCCAGGCCGAGCAGGGGCTGGCGCTGGCTGACGAGACAGGTAGCGTGATTGTCGAGATCCAGGACGGGGCGAAACGGGTGGTGGATGTGGTGGGGCAGTTCTCCAGCCGGTTGGGGCAGTAAGCCCCAGGCCAGCTTGGTTCTTTTCTGTGAGCAGTCCACTTTGTGGGAGCGGGCTTGTCCCGCGAACACCGGCAAAGCCGGTGCCAGGCACCGCGTGCCCCCATTCGCGGGCGCTCCCACAGGGCACCTCAAAGGACCGAGCGATTTCCTGCAGAGAATCTCGCATGCGCTCCGGGATCAGTTGCGCTCCCGCACCCAGAACAACGTAGCCCCGGCCACCGCCGCCGGCATCATCAGCACGTTCACCCCCGGAATCATCAACGCCAGGTAGGTGATGCCGCCAAAGCCCAGCGACTGCCAGCGCTTGCTGCGCAGCCAGGCCAGCATGTCCTGCCAGCTCATCTTGTTGTTGTCCGCCGGGTAGTCGATGTACTGGATGGCCATCATCCATACCCCGAACATCAGCCACAGTGGCGCGGCGACGACGTTGACCACCGGGATCAGCGACAGAATGAACAGGCCGACTGCCCGCGGCAGGAAGTAGCCCAGCTTGCGCATTTCGCGGCTGAAGGTGCGTGGCACCATGGCCACCAGCTCGCCCCAGCTGAACGCCGGGAAGGTGTCTTCGCCGCGTACCACAACCTCGACCTTTTCCGCCAAAAAGCCATTGAACGGCGCGGCAATGATGTTGGCCACCAGGGTGAAGGTGAAGAACACCATCAGCACCAGCAAGGCAACGAACAGCGGCCAGAGGATGTAGCTGAGGAAGCTCAACCAGTCTGGCAGCGTCGGCATCAGGGCATCGAGCCAAAGGGCAAACTGGTGGCCGGCGAAGTAGACCATGCCACCGAACAGCAGCAGGTTGATCGCCAGCGGCAGCAGCACGAACAGCCGCAGGTTGGGGCTCAGCACCAGTTTCAGGCCTTCGCGCAGGTATTGGGGGCCGGAGAGGACAGGGGCTTGCATTGGGAGACTCCGCAGAGAAGGGAAACGCGCTGACCTTACCGAGTTTGCATCGCCGACGAAAGGTGGCTGGCAAGCCGGACACGGGCTGTAACAAAAGCGCCGGGGTCTGGGCTATCGATGAAAACAGTGAATAGACGGTGCCTATGAGGTGGATTGTCTAAGGATATTTCCTTAATCTTTGCGACCTCGCTACAGTGCGCTCAACTTTTCGCTTTCAGGGCCTGCGCGTTGTAGCCTTCCCCAAGTGCTGCGTGGGTCCGTTTTAATTTTCCAGCTGGCGCAGCCGGTACACCGATGCCGGCCCGAGCGGCCGGCTCGACAGGAGTTCGACATGTCTGAAGTACGTCATTCGCGCGTCATCATTCTCGGTTCCGGCCCTGCCGGATACAGCGCTGCGGTCTATGCGGCCCGCGCCAACCTCAAGCCGCTGCTGATCACCGGCATGCAGGCCGGCGGCCAGCTGACTACCACCACCGAAGTCGACAACTGGCCGGGCGACCCACACGGCCTGACCGGCCCGGCCCTGATGCAGCGCATGCAGGAACACGCCGAGCGCTTCGAAACCGAAATCGTCTTCGACCACATCAACGCCGTCGACTTGGCCAACAAGCCGTTCACCCTGCAGGGTGACAGCGGCAAGTACACCTGCGACGCACTGATCATCGCTACTGGTGCCAGCGCCCGCTACCTGGGCCTGCCGTCGGAAGAGGCCTTCATGGGCAAGGGCGTTTCGGCCTGCGCCACCTGCGACGGTTTCTTCTACCGCAACAAGCCAGTCGCCGTGGTTGGCGGCGGCAACACTGCCGTGGAAGAGGCGCTGTACCTGGCCAACATCGCCAGCAAGGTAACCCTGGTGCACCGCCGCGAGACCTTCCGCGCCGAGAAGATCCTGGTCGACAAACTCAACGCCCGTGTGGCCGAAGGCAAGATCGAGCTCAAGCTCAACGCCACCCTGGACGAAGTATTGGGTGACAACATGGGTGTGACCGGTGCGCGCCTGAAGAACAACGACGGCAGCAGCGACGAAATCAAGGTCGACGGCGTATTCATTGCCATTGGCCACACCCCGAACACGTCGCTGTTCGAAGGCCAGCTGACCCTCAAGGACGGCTACCTGGTAGTCAACGGCGGCCGTGAAGGCAACGCCACCGCCACCAACGTTGAAGGTGTGTTCGCTGCGGGTGACGTGGCTGACCACGTTTACCGTCAGGCCATTACCTCGGCCGGCGCTGGCTGCATGGCGGCCCTTGACGTGGAGCGTTACCTGGACGGGCTGGCCAACGCCTCGTTCTGATCAGATAGCGCCCCAAAAAAACCGGCCGAAAGGCCGGTTTTTTATTGCCTGCGGTCAGCTCACAGGCTCAACCGCATGGACAGGTCCACGGCTTTCACATCCTTGGTCATGGCGCCAATCGAGATGTAGTCCACCCCAGTCTCGGCAATCACCCGCAAGGTCGTCTCGTTCACCCCGCCACTGGCCTCAAGCTTGGCTTTGCCAGCGTTAATGCGTACCGCTTCGCGCATTTCGTCCAGGTTCAGCTCGTCGAGCATGATGATATCCGCGCCAGCGGCCAGCGCCTCGCGCAGTTCATCCAGGCTTTCCACCTCGATTTCCACCGGCTTGCCCGGCGCAATGCGGTGCGCCGCTGTCACTGCCTGGGCTACGCCGCCGCTGGCGGCAATGTGGTTTTCCTTGATCAGGAAGGCGTCGTACAGGCCAATGCGGTGGTTGTCGCAACCGCCGCAGGTCACCGCGTACTTCTGCGCCAGGCGCAGGCCTGGCAGGGTTTTGCGGGTGTCCAGCAGGCGCACTTGCGTGCCTGCCACCAGGTCGGCGAGCGCGCGCGCGCGGGTGGCCACGCCCGACAGCAACTGCAGGAAGTTCAGCGCACTGCGTTCACCACTGAGCAGCGAGCGGGCCGGGCCTTCCAGGTGGAACAGCGGCTGATTGGCAGTAGCCCGTTCACCGTCGGCCACCTGCCAGTGCACTGCAACGCGCGGGTCGAGCTGGCGAAACACGGCGTCGACCCAGGCAGTGCCGGCAATCACGCAGTCCTCGCGGGTGATGATGGTCGCCTTGGCCAGGCGCTCGGCCGGGATCAGCTGCGCGGTGATATCGCCACTGCCGATGTCCTCCAACAGTGCGCGGCGCACGTTGGCTTCGATTTCAGCGGTCAGGTCGGCAAGGCGTAGGTTCGGCATGGTCGGCTCCACAAGCAAGATGCCGGCGATTATAGGGCAGGGGCCAGATGTGTACAGCTGCCTGGGTTATGACCCTTGGTCGGTCTTGCTGGGCGATGACTGTAAATGAGGGCGTTGACCGCCCATGAATCGGCGCTGGCAGCTGTGAGATTTTTTACCGATAATGGCGACCAGTATTTGGCGTCATAGCTTTGACGATTTTCAGCCCTTTCGGGCATGACAACCTGCAAGGAGTCCAGGATGCAAAACGAAGGCAAGGTGGTGCCCCTGGCGGCAGCCATCGACCGAGGGGGGCGCACGCCTCTTCCTTGCCTTCCGGTATTGCTCCTGCAAGTGCGCGACAAGGCTGCGTTGCAACTGCGTCAGGGCTTGCAGGCGCTGTTCGACAATGCCGATGACACCTTGTTCGGAATGGCCGACAAGGCCGTGGACCGTTGTGACCAGAATCTGTATTTCGAGGCCATGCGCGATCTGCGTCTGAAGCGAAAAAGTATCGAACGCGGCTTCCTTGATACGTTTTATGACACCTATTCCCGCATCGGCCATGTCGACCTGCTGGCGCCTCTCGCCGAACCGGGCAACCTGCGCAACAAGATGCAACTCGAGCGGGCTGCGGCCATCGAATGCATGGTTGCGCGGGTGCTGTCGCGTGATGGCATTGCCCTGCAGCAACTGGGCCTGCGGTTGCAGGCCCTGCTCGATCGCCCCGTGCATGAGCAATGCAGCCCACTGGGCCCTGCCGCGCTGTGCGGCTACTTCCTCGAGGCTGGCCGGAACCTGGGGGTTGGCCTGAGGGTCAAACTGGTCCTGCTCAAGCTGTTCGAGCGTTATGTCTTGCGCGATCTGGACGTCATCTATGCCGAAGCCAATCAATTGCTGGCCGTCGCCGGTGTGCTGCCCGAGTTGCAACCGGCCCCGCGCCGTCGCGCCGAGGATCAGCGCATGATGGCAAGCCAGCGGGTGGCAAGCCAAGGCCAGGGAGCGAGCGCAGATGCGGCAGGGCAGGCGTTCTTTGCCTCTTTGCAAACCTTGCTGGCCCCGGCGCGTGGGCAGTTCGCACCCCGATTGCAGGCGGTGGCTGCCGCCCAGTCCATCAGCACCGCAGACCTGGTCCGCCTGCTTTCGCATTTGCAGCACTACGTACCCGCTGCCGGCGAGGCTGAGGATTTTGAACTCGGCCAACAGCTTGAACAATTGCTGCTGAGGGTCAGCGTGCGCAGCGGCACCCGGCGGCGCATAGCCGTGGCCGACGAAGACACGATCAACCTGGTTGGCCTGCTGTTCGCCTGTATTCAGGGCGATGACAACCTGCCGGCCAGCCTGCGTGCGTTGATCGCGCGGTTGCATATCCCATTGTTAAAGGTGGCACTGCTGGACAAGGGGCTGTTCAGTCGGGCCAGCCACCCTGCACGCCGGCTGCTTAACGAAATCGCTGGCGCAGCTATTGGCTGGGAGTGCAGCGGCGAAGGTCTGCGCGACAGCCTGCACTTACGGGTAGAGCGCGTGGTCCAGCGCTTGATCAATGATTTTGCCGAAGATGTCGGCATTTTCACCGACCTGCTCGACGAGTTTCTTGCGTTCAACCAGGAGGAGCGGCGGCGCAACGGGTTGCTTGAGCAGCGCACTCGCGACGCCGAAGAAGGACGCGCCCGTGCCCTGCAGGCCCGGCAGCAGGTGCAGCGGGTGCTCAACCAGCGCCTGCGGGGCCGGGTACTGCCTTTGGTGGTGGTGCAAATGCTGGTACAGGCCTGGAGCCAGGTGCTGCTGCTGGCCTGGCTCAAGCAAGGTGAGGCCTCCCAGGCTTGGCGGGATGCCCTGCACACGCTGGACACGCTATTGGCCAGCATCACCCCTGGGCATGAACCGCAAGCGCTGTTGCAGCAGGTACCTGGGCTGCTCAAGGCGCTGCGCGATGGGTTGGCCAGTGTGGCCCTGAACTCGGCGGCAACCCGCGAGTTCTTCCTGCAACTGGAGCAATTGCACTTGCGTGCCTGCACAGGCGCTGAGTTACCGGTTGGCCATGAGCAACCCTTGGCCGAAGTGCGGGTGGACGAAGATATTGTGCTGGCGATTGCCGAAGAACCGTCCTGCGCGCCGCTGCACGTTGCCGAAGGCCAGGCAGCCGCGTTGCGGCAGGTGCAGCGCTTGCGCATCGGTAACTGGGTCGAAGTACTTGATGACGACGAACCGTTGCGCTGCAAACTGGTGGCGCGTATCGGCAGCAGCGACAGGCTGGTGTTTGCCAACCGCACCGGCATGAAGGTGAGAGAGTGGAACGGTGCCGGCCTGGCCCAGGCGCTACAGCGAGGGGACGTGCGGCTGCTGGATGACGGGTTGTTGTTCGAGCGGGCGCTGGAAGCGGTGCTCGATGGGCTGCGGCAGCCACCGGTGAGGTAGGCGGCAACATTACAATCATTCACATGCAAACGGTGTTGGCGGCAGGGCATACTGTGGGTCTGTTCAAGGCGCTTTCAGGATTTGCCCCATGCAATTGGACCGTGCCACTGGCTGGTTCCACGGAATCGGAATCACCCACTGCCCCTCGCCGAACTTCAATGCCCGCCCCGAAGGCGAATCGGTTTCCCTGCTGGTGATCCACAACATCAGCCTGCCGCCGGCCTGTTTTGGTACCGGCAAGGTGCAGCAGTTCTTCCAGAACCGCCTGGACCCCAACGAACACCCTTATTTCGCCAGCATCAGCCACCTCACCGTTTCGGCGCACCTGTTCGTCGAGCGTGACGGCGCGGTGACCCAGTTCGTTTCGTTGCTCGAGCGTGCCTGGCACGCGGGTGTGTCGTGCTTCGACGGGCGTGAAGGCTGTAACGATTTTTCCATCGGCATAGAGCTGGAAGGCACCGACGACCTGCCCTATACCGATGCTCAGTACGCCGTGCTGGAGCAGCTTACCCGGCACATTCGTAGCGCCTGGCCGGCCATCGACCTGGGCCGTATTCAGGGCCACAGCGACATTGCCCCACAACGCAAGACCGACCCCGGCCCGTCTTTCGATTGGCCGCGCTACCGCGAAGCGTTGTTGCACAACGAGGACAAGGCATGAGTTTTCTGGTGTTGTTGCTGGCGCTGTGGGTCGAGAAGTTTTCGGCCCTGCGGCATCAAGTGCAGCGTGACGGGTTCTTCCTTGGCGAGCTGCTTCGCCTGGAGCGCAGCGGCAAGGTACACCCCTGGTGGACGCTGGCCGTCGTGGTGCTGGCACCGGTAGCGCTGCTGGTGTTGCTGCTGCATGTGCTGGAACCGGTGGCCTATGGGCTTTTGGCCTTGCCGGTGCATTTGCTGGTGCTGGTCTACAGCCTGGGCCGTGGCGATGCCAAGGCGTCGTTGGGCCCGTTCCGTGATGCCTGGCGGCGGGGTGACGACCAAGCGACGCTGCATGTTGCAGAGCGCGACCTGGGCGTGGTGGCGGATGAGCCGCACAGCCTGTTGGTGCGTGTGCAGGGCAACTTGCTGTGGCAGGTGTACCAAGGGTTTTTTGCGGTGATCTTCTGGTATTTCGTGCTAGGCCCTGGTGCGGCGCTGGCTTATCGACTGGTGGCGCTGTGCGGCGAGCACAGCCAGCAGCCTGCGCTGAAGGCGCGTGCCGAACAGCTGCGGCACATCATGGACTGGCTACCGGTGCGCTTGATGGCAATGAGCTTTGCGCTGGTGGGCAACTTCCTCGCAGTGACCCGGGTGATGCTGCACGAGGTGCTCAACTGGCACATCAGCGCTGCACACCTGGTGGCGCGGGTGGGGCGTATTGCCGATGACATTCCCGAGGAAGAAGACAGTCAGCGTGGCCTGGGGCGGCTGGACAGCCTTTGGGAGCTGCTGCTGCGCTGTGCAGTGCTGTGGTATGCCGGGTTTGCGCTGTGGACCGTGCTGGTCTGACCTAGGGTCGCCTTGCTATTGGCGTCGCCTGGCAGATCGAGCGCCGCCCGGGCGGCGCTCGATCTGCCAGGCGCAGCAACTACAAAGGCCAGCACCAGCCAAACAATTCGCAAGCATTGCGGCTACTGGCCTGCGCCAGCGCCTCTACATCCACTCCCATCACCTGGGCCAGCGCCCCGGCAATGTCCGGCAGATGCTCCGGGCTGTTCCGTTGCCCCGCATACATCACCGGCGCCATATCCGGCGCATCGGTCTCCAGCACTACACTCTCCAGTGGCAGCCGCGCCAGCGTCTTGCGCAGCCGCAGCGCCTGTGGCCAGGTGCCGGCACCGCCAAGCCCAAGCCGAAAGCCCAGCTTGATATATTCACGCGCCTCTTCGTAACTGCCGGCAAACGCATGAATCACTCCCGCCCGCGCCGGCCTGTAGCGCTTGAGCGTGGCGATCACCTGGGCATGGCTGCGGCGTACGTGCAACAGCGCGGGCAGCTCGAAGTCGCAGGCCATGTGCAGTTGCGCTTCGAACAGGTCCTGTTGGCGCGTTTTGTCCAGGTCTTCGAGGTAGTAGTCCAGGCCAAACTCACCCACGGCGCAGAGCCGTGGGTCGCCGTGCAGGCGTTCCAGCCATTCGCGCAATTGCGTCAAATGCTCCGGGCGATGCTGGTCGAGGTACACCGGGTGCAGGCCCAGTGCCGCGAACAGGCGCTGATCGGCGCAGGCCAGGTCCCACACCCGTTGGAAATTTGCCTGGTAAACCCCCAGCACCACCATCCGTTCCACCCCGCGCGCCGCCGCGTTGGCCAACAGGCGCGGGCGATCGGCGTCGAACTCGGGGAAGTCCAGGTGGGTGTGGGTGTCGATCAGGCGCATGCTCAGGCCGCCGTGATGCGCTGCTTGAAGGTGCGGCCGACAGCATGCACGCCAGGTTCGTAGCGTTTTTCCTCGATTGCGGCCAGCGCCAGCTCCAGCGCAGTGGCGGCAATCAGGCCATGCTGCTGCGCCATGGCATTGACCGGTAGCGGCAGGAAGTCGAGCAACTGGTTGTCGCCAAAGGTGCCCAACTGCAGCTGGCGCGAGTCGGCAGGGCGCGCCTGCAATGTGTCGAACACCCCTTGCAGCAGCACGTACGAGGTGGTCACCAGGGCATCCGGCAGGCCGCCCAGGTCATTGATAAGCTGTTGCATCAGGCGCTGGCCGCACTCACGGCTGAATGCCTCGCCCTGGTAGCGACGCACATCACCGGCATAGCCTTGCAGGGCTTCGTCGAACCCGCCGGCACGTGCCTGGCTGACCGACAGCTCGGGGCGTGCGCCAATCAGGGCAATGCTGCGCGGGGCTGCACTGAGCAGGCTGGCGGCCAGTTGGCGGCTGGCATCGCGGTCATCGCTGATAACCGAGCAGAAGTGCGCAGGGTCCAGGCGGCGGTCGATGGCTATCACCGGCAGGCCTTTGTCCTGCATTTCGCGGTAGCTGTCGTCTTCCGGCGGCAGGCAGCTGGCGACGAACAGGGCATCACAACGGCGCGCGCGGAACAGTTGCTGCAACTGGCGCTCGCTGTCGGGCTGGTCATCGCTGCTGGCGATAAGCAGCTGATAGCCACGGGCGCGGGCACCTTGTTCCAGCTGCTTGGCGATGCGGGCGTAGCTGGGGTTCTCCAGATCCGGGAGAATGAAGCCCAGGGTGCGCGTGTGCCGGCTGCGCAGGCCCGCAGCCTGCGGGTTGGGGGTAAAGCCGTGGGCTTCAACCACCGCGCGTACCCGTTCTACAGTGCTGTTACTGATGCGTTGCTGTTCAGCCTTGCCGTTGATGACGTAGCTGGCAGTGGTCACGGACACACCGGCCAGGCGGGCGATATCGCTGAGTTTCACCGAATTTTCCTTGTTATTTCCGGGGCTGGCTGTGAGGCCGGACCGGGTATTCTGACCCGGTACTGGCGCCATGCGCAGACGACCATTGTCGCAATTGTCCGACAGGATGGGGCTTTTTACCGGGCAGATTATCGAGTAACGTGGCCGCCTGGTCAGGTTAAACGTTTCAGCTGCCGAATTTTCTGCCTCGGCTGCCATCTGTGCAAGGCTGTTGAACTGGCCCTTCATGTGAATTTCACAACAATACTCCAGTACCCGACCGGGAACTGCAAAAGGAGAAGGTCATGCTCGAACTCGCCAAGGAGCAGATAGCCATGGGCCAGACGGCCGCCGACAAGGCCGAGGCGTTGCGCCTGCTGGCTGACCGGCTGGTCGCTGATGGCCTGGTCGCACAGGGGTACTTGCAAGGGCTGCAGGACCGCGAGGGGCAAGGCTCCACCTTCCTTGGCCAGGGCATCGCCATTCCCCATGGCACGCCGCAAACCCGTGACCTGGTTTATGCCACCGGCGTGCGCCTGCTGCAGTTTCCCGAGGGCGTAGACTGGGGCGATGGGCAAATGGTCTACCTGGCCATCGGTATCGCCGCCCGTTCCGACGAACACCTGCGCTTGCTGCAGCTGCTGACCCGCGCCTTGGGCGAAACCGACCTGGCCGAAGCGCTGCGCCGGGCCAGTTCCGCCGAAGCGCTGCTCAAGCTGCTGCAAGGCGCGCCACAGGAGCTGGCACTGGATGCACAACTGGTCGGCCTGAACCTGCCGGCTGAAGACTTTGACGAACTGGCCTGGCGCGGCGCCCGCCTGTTGCAGCGTGCCGACTGCGTCGACAGTGGTTTTGCCGCGGTGCTGCAGCAGGCCGAGCCGCTGCCGCTGGGCGAGGGCCTGTGGTGGCTGCACAGCGAGCGCCAGGTGCGCCAGCCGGGCCTGGCCTTCGTTACTCCACAGCAGCCCCTGCGTTATCGCGACCAGCCGCTCAATGGCCTGTTCTGCCTGGCCAGCCTTGGCGCCGCTCACCAGGCCCTGCTTGAGCGCCTGTGCGAAGTGCTGATCGAAGGCCGCGGGCAGATGCTCTATCAGGCCACCAGCAGCCGAGCTGTGCTGGCAGTGCTGGGGGGCGAGGCGCCGGCGGATTGGCCCAGCGCGCGCGTCGTGCTGGCCAACCCACATGGCTTGCATGCCCGCCCGGCCAAGGTGCTGGCGCAACTGGCCAAAGGCTTCGACGGGGAAATCCGTGTACGCCTGGTCGACAGCGCGCAGCCGGCGGTGTCGGTGAAGAGCCTGAGCAAGCTGCTCAGCCTTGGCGCCCGTCGTGGCCAGCTCCTGGAACTGGTGGCCGAGCCGGGTATTGCCGCCGACGCCTTGCCGGTGCTGTTGGCTGCCATTGAACAGGGCCTGGGTGAAGAGGTAGAGCCGCTGCCGCAGAGCATGGAGCCCATTGCCAGTGTTGCGGCCCAGGTGCTGCAAGCCCCCGCCGCCGGTAGCCGTGTTCAGGGCGTGGGCGCTGCGCCCGGCATTGCCAGTGGACCTGCCCATGTGTGTGTCGAGCGCGAGTTCGACTACCCACTGCGCGGCGAATCCTGCGCCCAGGAACGGCAAAAGTTGCACCAGGCTTTGGCAACGGTGGCCAGCGAGCTTCAGGCGCTGGTCCAGCGCAGCGACAAGGCCATTGGCGAGATATTCGTCACGCATCAGGAAATGCTCGCCGACCCGGCCTTGACCGATGATGTCGAGCAGCGCCTTGCCCAGGGGGAGAGCGCTGCGGCAGCGTGGATGGCTGTGATCGAGGCCGCGGCGCGCCAGCAAGAGGCGTTGCACGATGCCCTGCTGGCCGAGCGCGCCGCTGACTTGCGCGATGTTGGCCGCCGCGTGCTGGCGCAGTTGTGCGGTGTCCAGGCCCAGGCTGAGCCCGAACAACCCTACGTACTGGTGATGACCGAAGTCGGCCCGTCCGATGTTGCCCGGCTGGACCCAGGCCGGGTCGCCGGTATCGTCACTGCTCAGGGTGGCGCCACTGCACACAGCGCCATTGTCGCCCGTGCCTTGGGCATCCCGGCTGTGGTGGGTGCGGGGGCGGCGATCTTGCTGTTGGAAGCAGGCACACCGTTACTGCTTGATGGCCAGCGCGGCGTGGTCAGCGTGGCACCGCCGGAGGATGAATTGCAGCGCGCCCTGGCCGAGCGAGATGCGCGCGAACAGCGTTTGCAGGCCGCCTGGGCCAACCGTTTTGAACCGGCCATCACCCGCGATGGCCACGCCGTGGAGGTGTTCGCCAACATCGGTGAGAGCAGCGGTATCGCCAAGGTGGTGGAGCAGGGCGCCGAAGGTGTCGGCTTGCTGCGCACCGAACTGATTTTCATGGCCCACCCCCAGGCCCCGGACGTTTCCACCCAGGAGGCTGAGTACCGTCGCGTGCTCGATGGCCTGGACGGACGACCGCTGGTGGTGCGCACCCTCGATGTCGGCGGCGACAAGCCGCTGCCGTACTGGCCGATTACCGCTGAGGAAAACCCGTTCCTCGGCGTGCGTGGCGTACGCCTGACCTTGCAACGGCCGCAAGTGATGGAGGACCAGCTGCGCGCCTTGCTCAGGGCTGCCGACCAGCGCCCGCTGCGCATCATGTTCCCCATGGTGGGCCAGGTGCATGAGTGGCGCGAGGCGCGGGCCATGGTCGAGCGCCTGCGGGCAGAAATTCCCGTGGCCGACCTGCAGCTGGGCATCATGGTCGAGGTGCCTTCGGCGGCCCTGTTGGCTGGGCAACTGGCGCGCGAAGTGGACTTCTTCAGTATCGGCACCAACGACCTGACCCAATACACCCTGGCCATCGACCGTGGCCACCCCAGCCTTTCGGCCCAGGCCGACGGCCTGCACCCGGCAGTATTGAGCCTGATCGACATGACCGTGCGCGCCGCCCATGCCCACGGCAAGTGGGTGGGCGTATGCGGTGAGCTGGCGGCAGATCCGCAGGCGGTGCCTGTGCTGCTCGGGCTGGACGTGGACGAACTCAGTGTGTCTGCGCGCAGCATTGCCGAAGTCAAGGCCCTGGTTCGCCAGGCCGATCATCAGACGGCCCGCGCCCTGGCGCGAGAGGCCCTGCAACAAGACAGCGCCGCAGCGGTTCGCGCGCTGGTGGAGCGTTACTGAATGGCCAAGATCCTTACCCTCACCCTGAACCCGGCGCTGGATATCACCATCGGCCTTGATACCCTGCGCCCGGGGCAGGTCAACCGCAGCCATGCACAACAGAGCCACGCGGCGGGCAAAGGGCTGAACGTTGCCCAGGTACTGGCCGACCTGGGGCACCGCGTGACCGTTGGCGGTTTCCTCGGGCGCGATAACCTGCAGCCGTTTGAATCGTTGATTGAATGGCGTGGCTTTACCGACTGCTTTGTTCGCGTCCCCGGCGAAACCCGCAGCAACATCAAGCTGGTAGAAGCCGATGGCCGCGTGACTGACATCAATGGCCAAGGCCCCGAGGTCGACGAAGCGGCATGCATTGCCTTGATGCAGCGGCTGGAGCAGGTCGCCCCGGGGCACGATGCCGTGGTGGTGGCGGGCAGCCTGCCGCGAGGGATCAGCGCCGACTGGTTCCGCCAGTTGCTTGACCAGTTGAAGGCCCTTGGCCTCAAGGTGGCGCTGGACAGCAGCGGCGAAGCCCTGCGCGCCGGCCTGCAAAGCGCGCCCTGGCTGGTCAAACCCAATACCGAAGAACTTGGCGAAGTGCTTGGCCAGGCTGTGGATAACCCGGCGCAGCAACGCGTCGCCGCCGAGCAGTTGCTGGCCAGCGGCGTGGAACACGTGGTGGTGTCTGCCGGCGAGCAGGGCGTCAGCTGGTTCGCCCGCGACCTGGCCCTGCATGCCTGCCCGCCCACCGTGCGGGTTGCCAGTACAGTGGGGGCGGGGGATTCGTTGGTGGCTGGCATGGTCCATGGCCTGCTGCAGGGCGAGGCGCCTGCGCAGACCTTGATCCGCGCCACCGCGATTGCCGCCCAGGCCGTCACCCAGGTTGGCTTCGGCATCCATGACCGTGAGCAACTGACGTGTCTGGAAGCTGCCGTGCAACTGACAGAACAACAAGAGGGTTGCCGATGAACATTGCCATTGTCACCGCCTGCCCCAACGGCCAGGTGTCGAGCGTGCTGAGCGCGCGCTTGCTGTCTGCCGCTGCCCAGCGGCGCGGCTGGAGCACCAGTGTAGAAGTGCAGGATGCCGGGCACCCCGAACGGCAACTGAGTGCCGCGCAGATCGCCGAGGCCGACTGGGTGCTGGTGGTCAGCACCGGCCCGGTGGACCTGGCCCGCTTCGTCAGCAAGCGGGTTTACCAGAGCACGCCCGCCCAGGCACTGGCCGACCGCGAGGGCTTCCTCGATGAAGCGGCGGCCAACGCCCAACCGCTGTTGGCCGCAGCAGGTGCGCCGCCCGAGGTTGGCAGCACGGGCGCACGCATTGTCGCGGTCACCGCCTGCCCGACGGGCGTCGCGCACACGTTCATGGCGGCGGAGGCCTTGCAGCAAGCCGCGCAACTAATGGGTTATCAGCTCACGGTCGAGACCCAAGGCTCGGTCGGTGCGCGTAACCCGTTGTCTGCCCAGGCCATTGCTGAAGCGGATGTGGTGCTGCTAGCTGCTGACATTGAAGTGCCGACCGCGCGGTTTGCCGGCAAGCGCATCTACCGATGCGGCACCGGCATTGCACTCAAGCAGGCACGTGCCACCCTGGACAAGGCCCTGGCCGAAGCCAAGGTGGAAAACAGCGCCGATGCCGCAGCGGTTGCTACCACGGCGAAGGGTGAAAAGACCGGTGTGTACAAGCACCTGCTCACCGGCGTGTCGTTCATGCTGCCCATGGTGGTGGCTGGCGGCCTGCTGATTGCGCTGTCGTTCGTGTTCGGTATTGAGGCCTACAAACAGCCGGGCACCTTGCCGGCAGCGTTGATGCAGATAGGCGGTGAGGCGGCGTTCAAACTTATGGTGCCGCTGCTGGCCGGCTATATCGCCTGGTCCATCGCCGACCGCCCGGGGCTTGCGCCGGGCATGATCGGTGGCCTGCTGGCCAGTACCTTGGGGGCCGGCTTCATCGGTGGCATTGTCGCCGGCTTCATTGCCGGTTACAGCGCCAAGGCCATTGCCCGCTGGGCACGCTTGCCCAGCAGCCTGGAAGCGCTCAAGCCGATCTTGATCATTCCGCTGCTGGCCAGCCTGGTCACCGGCCTGGTGATGATCTACGTGGTCGGCCAGCCGGTGGCAGCCATGCTCGAAGGCCTCACGCACTTCCTCGACAGTATGGGCACCACCAATGCCATTCTGCTGGGGCTGTTGCTGGGCGGCATGATGTGTGTCGACCTGGGCGGGCCGATCAACAAGGCCGCCTACGCCTTCTCGGTGGGGCTGCTGGCATCGTCGAGCTACGCGCCGATGGCGGCGACCATGGCCGCTGGCATGGTGCCGCCGATCGGCCTGGGTATCGCCACCTTCCTGGCCCGGCGCAAGTTCGCCCAGAGTGAGCGCGAGGCGGGCAAGGCCGCATTGGCCCTGGGGCTTTGTTTCATTTCCGAAGGGGCTATTCCGTTTGCTGCCAAAGACCCGCTGCGGGTGATCCCCGCCAGCGTGGCCGGCGGTGCGCTGACCGGGGCATTGTCGATGTACTTCGGTTGCAAGCTGATGGCGCCGCACGGCGGCTTGTTCGTGCTGCTGATCCCCAATGCCATCAACCATGCCTTGCTGTATTTGCTGGCTATCGTCGCGGGTAGCCTGGTGACGGCGGTGGTGTATGCAGTGATCAAGAAGAGCGAGCGGGTAGAGTTGGCCGTGGCGCCCGTCAAAGGCTAGCGACTTCTGTAGCCTTTACTGGCCTCTTCGCGGGCACGCCCGCTCCCACAGGTTCCTGCACATTTCGAGATCATGCAGACCTGTGGGAGCGGGCATGCCCGCGAAGAGGCCGGAGCAGGTCAACGCCCATGCTTGTTGCGCAACGGTACCAGCAGATCCCCCAGCCCGTTGTGGTCGATTTCATGCATCAACGCCAGCAACCCGCCCAGCTCACCCGTGGGGAAACCCTTGCGCGCAAACCACGCCAGGTAGTCCCCCGGCAGGTCGGCAATGATGCGCCCTTGGTACTTGCCGAACGGCATGCTGCGGGTCACCAGCAATTCGAGCATTTCCGGCTTCATCTTCGGCGCACCTTGACTGGAAAAGTGCCGACCATACTGCAATCTGCACGAAGCCCCAAGCGGCGATCATGCAGAACGCCGGTATCAGCCATTCTTGAATATTAGATAAGTAATTGAAAAACAAAGGATTTATTTTACTCGAAAGCATGGCACGAACGCTGCAACTCTGTAGATGACTATCACCTGCCAAGGAGTTCGACCATGAGCAACCCCAACAAAGACGTGATTGACGTACTCAACGACCTGATCGAATACAGCAAGGATGGCGAGAAAGGATTCAAAGCCTCGGCCGATGATGTGAAGAATCCCGAGCTCAAAGCGTTCTTCGTTCAGCGTGCCGGTGAATGCGCCAACGCTGCCGGCGAACTGCAAAGCGAAGTGCGCCGGCTGGGCGGCGACCCGGAAACATCCACCAGCATCAGCGGCGACTTGCATCGCGGCTGGGTGAACCTGAAGTCGCTGGTCACCGGCAAGGATGAAGAAGCGGTGCTGAACGAGGTCGAACGCGGTGAAGACCACGCCCTCAAAGCCTACAAGGAAGCCCGCGAGAAGCTGGTAAAGCTGGGCCGCAGCGCCAGTGACATGACCTATGGCCTGGTGGAAAAACAGCTGCAAGGCGTGCAGCGCAACCATGACCAGGTCAAAGCCCTGCGCAACGCCGCCCGCGCCCGCTCTTAAGCGTCGGGCCCCTCTACCCGGTTGCGGCCCTTGGCCTTGGCCCGGTAGAGGGCTTCGTCCGCAGCGCCCAGCACACTGCTCAGTTCGTGCTGGGTGCCGGACAGGCCGATGCCGATGCTCACTGTTACCGCGTGGGCGTCATCGGCAAAAGGTGCCAGCGCTTCTACACTTGTACGAATGCGCTCGGCCAGCAGCCGCGCGCCGGCCAGATCGGTTTCCGGCAGCACCACCTGAAACTCCTCCCCACCATAACGAGCAGCCAGATCTGCCGGCCGGCGGATGCTCGCCTCGATGGTCTTGGCTACCTCCCGCAACGCGTGGTCGCCGCCGGCATGCCCATGGCGCTGGTTGAACGCCTTGAAATGGTCCACATCCACCATCAGTACCGCCAGCGGCTTGCCATTGCGCTGCGCACGCGCCCACTCCTGGCGCAGCACCTGGTCCAGACGGCGACGGTTGGCCAGGCCGGTCAGGCTATCAGTGGCGGCCAACGTTGCCAGACCTTGTTCGGCCTCTTGGCGGCGGCGCAGTTCGCGGCCCAGGAGCAGGGTAAGCCAGAGGATGCCCACGCACAGCACGCCGGTGGCGACGCTGACCAGAACCGCAGTGCGGCGCCAGGACTGGAACACCTCGTCGGCCGAGTGCACCACCAGCACGATCAGTGGCAGCTGCGCGACCCGGGCGAAGGTGTAGATCTGCGGATTGCCGTTGCTGCCAGAGCGGGCAGTGAAGTTACCGCTCTGTTCGCTGAGAATGCGCTTGAAGTTGGGCCGCTCGGCATAGTTGGAACCGATCAGCGGGTCTTGCGGGCGTGAGGGCTGACGGGCGAGGAGCTGCCCATCGGTATTGAACAGGTTGATGCTGCTGTCGGCGCCGATGTCCAGGCGCTGGAACAGCTCACTGAAATACGACAGGCGCAATGCGCCTGCTGCCAGTCCGGCAAACTCGCCATCGGGGCCGGAGATACGCCGGCTGAAGCTGATACACCAGTCCAGGTCGCCGAGCTTGGCCTTGAATGGCGGGCCTACCAGCAAGCCCAGATTGGCGTTGGCCTGGTGTGCCTTGAACACCCCGGTTTCGCCAAAGTTGGCCTTGCGCGGCACACTGCTGGTGGAGTCGCCCACCACATTGCCTTGCTTGTCCAGCCACAGCACGTCGCCGCGTTTGCGGTCGACGAAGGCTTCATTGAACAGCAGGCGTTGGCGCAGCGGGCCGGGTATTTCCGGCAGCTCCTTGCGCCCGACGGCCCAGATCAGGCCCTGCAGTGACTGGTCGTAGAGTTCGGCGTTGCGCAGGATGTCGCTTTCGATCAGCTGGACAATGTTGCTTGACGAGCGAATGGCTGACAGCTCGACGCTGTCACGTTCACGCGCCAGCAGGAAGCTGACGATGGCCACGATGGCGAGCACGGCAAGGCAACTGCCCAGGTTGAGGGCCAGCTCGGGGTGCGACCTGAGAAATGCGAAACGCGGTAATCGGGTGGGCATGCTCGCTACTGCGTGGGCAGGGCCATTCGCGGCGGCGATATTCTAGGGAAGCAGTGATTGTCGGACAAGATTTGTCCGACGGAATCACGTCTGGGGCTGCTGCGCAGCCCTTTGCCGGCAAGCCAGCTCCCACAGGTACAGCATCAGGCTTAGCGGTTATGCAGTACCTGTGGGAGCTGGCTTGCCGGCGATCGAGGGCGCAGCCCTCGCTAGCGGTCCTGGATCAGAACACGTTCAGTGGGTAGTCGACGATCACCCGCACTTCATCGTTGTCGCTGTTGCTGTCGATCGACGCATACCCCTGGCTGCCACGGTGAGTGGCATAGCGCACCAGTACCGACAGGTCCTTCAGGTCACCCTCCTGGAACACGTACTTCACGTCCAGGTCACGTTCCCAGTGCATGGCGTTCTTGCCATCTTCACGGTAGTAGTCGTAGTGGCTGGTGTCCTGGGTGGCTTTGGTCAGATCGGCCTCGCCGCGCGAGTACGACAGCGAGGTGGTCAGGCCAGGCACGCCGACACCGGCGAAGTCATAGTCGTACTGCAGCTTCCACGAGCGCTCGTTTGGCGCGTTGAAGTCCGAGTACATGCGCGAGTTGTCCAGGTACACGCTGTCGCCCAGGTTGATGTAGTCGAATGGCGTGTTGCCATTGACCCGCTGGTAGGCGGCGGTGACGCTGTGGAAGCCCGCATTGACGGTGAAGTGCACGCTGTAGGTGTTGTTGTCGATCTTGCCCAGCAGGGCCTGGCCGGTGTCCTGCGTGTGGTAGAAGTGCACGCCCGGGTTCAGGCTGACCAGGTCGTTGACCACGTAGGTGTAGTCGAAGTCCGCGTAGTACTGGTTCCAGATGTCCTTCAGCTCGGCGGCGTAAAGGTTGCTGGTGATGTTCTCGGTACCGCTCCATGACGCGCCGGCCCAGTTCAGGTGCTTGCTCTTGTCGTGCTCGTCCAGCGAACCGTAGTAGGTGTCGATGCGGCGGTGGCCGCTCTGGTTGTACGGGTGGGTAAAGCTCACCTGGCCGCCTTCGAGCAGCAGGCCGTCGATGCTGGTGTTGGTCAAGCTCACACCACGGAAGGTCTGCGGCAGCATGCGGGTTTCGCCGCCCGCGATCACCGGGTTGGTGAGGAACAGGTCACCGGCTTTCAGCTCGGTGTCGAACGCCTTGAGCTTGATCGCAGCACCGGCAGTGGAGAACGAATGCGGGGCAGCGCCCAGCTCACCGTCGTCCTTGATGTGCTCGGGCAGGATGCTGGTGCCGGCATGGCCGCCACCGCCGTCCAACTTGAGGCCCAGCATGGCGTGGGCATCCAGGCCGAAGCCGATTACGCCTGGGGTGTAGCCCGACTCGAAGCGCGCAACCGCGCCCTGGCCCCACTCGCGGGTGTCACGCACGCCAGCGTTGTGGTTGTCGCGGTTGAAGTAGGCATTACGAAAGTGCAGGTTGAAGGACGACCCTTCAATGAAGCCATCAGCCTTGTCTTCATCTGCCTGGGCGGCGACAGGGATCGTTGCAGTCAACGCAATGAACAGCGGGGTAAAGCGAAACGCGGAAGGCACCGGTACTAGCTCCTTTGGTCTGACGGTGGGGCAGTTTTTATTTTTGAATGTGCGTCTTTTTTTTTAGGTAGACGTTACAGCCGGGCTGAGGTTTAAAGCACATAAAAAAAGCCGCTGATCGGCAGCGGCTTTAAAAGGCTAACATATCGGCACCGGTGGTGCCCATGGTGTAGCCAAGGGAAATCGGGAGCAGCAACAGCGCTTGATCAGCTGTCGGCATTGGCATCGACAGAAACTTTGGAAGCGGTCTGTTCTGGGGATTTGGTGGCTTCTGCCTTGTTTGCTGCTACAGCGTCGCGGGCCTCTTGATGGACGGCGGCGAGCTCTGCATTGCGGGTGACGAAAGCGCTGGATTCTTCGGCCATGGCCAGGGGCGACAACAACAGGGAAGACAGAACGAAGACGCTGGCAATACCCATACTGTTGGACATTTGAAACTACCTTCTTGCGGTGCAAGTGCTAATGAGGACGGGGGTAAAGTTAGTCCTTTCAGTGCACTTGAAACAGAGCGAAGTGCGATAAGCACTGTTGCGCAAAAGGTAACGATCCAAGAAAAAGCAATAGTACTTTGGCCGCAAACTCCCGCGCTAGAGAGCCTGCGCGGTCCTTGTAGGAGCGGCCTTACGCCGCGAATGGGCTGCGCAGCAGCCCCGGCAATCTTGGCCCTGCCAAAACGTCTGGGGCCGCTTCGCGACCCTTTCGCGGCACAAGGCCGCTCCTACACAGAGCGCGCAGGCCTCAAGGTCGGCAACTGGATACCAAAGGTATTGAGCCCGGCCCCACTGCGCACAAACACTTCCCCCCCATGCATCAGCGCAATCGCCTTGACGATCGCCAACCCCAGCCCATGGTTGCCCCCACCGCTGTTGCTGCGCGCCGCATCCACGCGGTAGAAGCGTTCGAACAGCAACGGCAGGTGTTCATCGTCAATCGCCGGCCCCGGGTTGCTCACGGCGATGCTGACCTGCTCGGGCCCGGCATCGATCTGCACCTGGATCACCTGGTGCGGCGCGGTGTGCTGCACGGCGTTGTTCAGCAGGTTGATCAGCGCCCGGCGTAACTGGGCCTTTTCGATGGGCGCCTGGGCGTCGCCGATCACGCTCACGCTGACCTGGGCGTCTTCGAGGATGTAGTCCAGGTAGTCGAGGGTGGTTGCCACTTCTTCGGCCAGCGAGGCCTGGGTGAGGGCGGTGGCCTTGCTGCCTTGGTCGGCGCTGGCCAGAAACAGCATGTCGTTGATGATGCTGCGCAGGCGCTCCAGCTCTTCCAGGTTTGATTGCAGCACTTCGAAGTAATGCTCGGCACTGCGGCCACGGGTAAGCGCTACCTGGGTCTGGCCGATCAGGTTGGTCAGCGGCGAGCGCAGTTCGTGGGCTACGTCGGCGTTGAAGGCTTCCAGCCGTGAGTAGGCCTGGCTGACCCGGTCGAGCGCGGCGTTGAAGGCGCCGGCGAACTGTGCCAGTTCCGGGGCCAGGGCGTGGGTTTGCAAACGCCCATCCAGGCGTGGCGGGGCCAGGGCCTGGGCCTCGTTGGACAACGCCAGCAGCGGGCGCAGGCCAATGCGCGCGACCCAGTACCCCAGCATTGAAGCCAGCAGCACGCCAAGCACCGCCAGCCCGACAATCGCCAGCAGCAGGCTGTGCTGGGCCTGCCAGAACGTTTCGGTGTCGATGCCAATCAAAAACCGCAGCGGTGGCCGCTCGCCCAGGCCCGGTAGCTCGCTGACCAGCACCTTGTAAGGGTAGGGCCGGTCGGGCAGGCGCAGGTCGCGCATACCCTGCGGGCCTTCGGCAAAGGCACGGACCAGCTCGCTGGGGTGGCCGTATTCGTAGGCCGGGTTGCTGCTGACTACCCAGAAGCGGATGCGCTTGTCTTCTTCGCTGAGCAGGTTGAGCTTGTTGTTGATCTTGGCCCAGTGTTCCTGCGTGCCGAAGCGGTTGAGGGTAGATTCGAGCACGCTGAAGCGCGCATCCAGTTCCGCCTGCGGCAGCAGGTCCAGGCTGCGGTCGACCTGGCGGTACAGCGCCGAGCCGATCAGCAGGAACACGCCCAGCGCCACCAGGATGAACAGCGCCGACAGGCGCAGGGCGATGGAATTACCCCGCGCGGTTTTCCAGGACATAGCCCATGCCTCGGATGGTGTGCAGCAGCTTGTTGTCGAAGGGCCCGTCGAGCTTGGCGCGCAGGCGTTTGATTGCCACTTCCACGACGTTGGCGTCGCTGTCGAAGTTGATGTCCCAGACCAGTTCGGCAATCGCCGTTTTCGACAGGATTTCACCCTGCCGCCGGGCCAGCACGCTGAGCAGCGAGAACTCTTTGGCCGTCAGGTCCAGGCGCTGCCCGGCGCGTGTGGCCTTGCGGGCCATCAGGTCGATCCACAGGTCTGCCACCTGCACCTGCAACGGTTCATGGCTGCTGCTGCGCCGGGTCAGGGCCTGCAGGCGGGCGACCAGTTCAAGGAACGAGAACGGCTTGCCCAGATAGTCGTCGGCGCCCTCACGCAAGCCATGAATGCGGTCTTCGACCCGTTCACGGGCGGTCAGCATGATCACCGGCGTCTGCTTGCGTGCGCGCAAGGCGCGCAGCACGCCATACCCGTCCAGGCCAGGCAGCATCACATCCAGCACGATCACCGCGTAGTCGCCCTCCAGGGCCAGGTGCAGGCCATCGATACCGTCCCGTGCCAGGTCAACGGTAAAGCCCTGTTCGCTCAGGCCGCGATGCAGGTAGTCGGCGGTTTTTTCTTCGTCTTCGATGATCAGCACACGCATGGTCTTGTCCTAACTGGCACTTGGCGCTGCCGCGCGGGCAGCCTGGCGGCGGTGGAACAGGCGCTCCAGGGCCAAGTATATGACCGGGGTGGTAAACAGCGTCAGGGCCTGGCTCACCAGCAGGCCACCCACCACGGCGATGCCCAGTGGCTGGCGCAGCTCGGCGCCGGTGCCAAAGCCGAACATCAGCGGCACCGCGCCCAGTAGCGCGGCCAGGGTAGTCATGATGATCGGACGGAAGCGCACCAGGCATGCCTGGCGTATCGCCTGTTCGGGTGTCATGCCGTGGTGGCGCTGGGCTTCGAGGGCAAAGTCGATGAGCAGGATGCCGTTCTTCTTGACGATGCCGATCAGCAGTACCACGCCGATCAGCCCCATGATGCTGAAGTCTTGGCCGCTGGCCCACAGCAGGATGATCGCGCCCAGGCCTGCGGAGGGCAGGGTGGAGATGATGGTCAGCGGGTGAACGAAGCTCTCGTAGAGCACACCGAGGATGATGTAAACCGCCACCAGCGCGGCGAGGATCAGGTAGGGCTGGCTCGACAGCGAGCTCTGGAACGCCTGGGCGGCGCCCTGGAAGTTGCCGGTGATCGAGTCGGGCATGCCCAGCTCGCGCTGCGCACGCTCCAGGATCTGCACCGCATCGCCCAAGGCCACGCCGGGCGCCAGGTTGAACGACAGGTTGGCGGCCGGGAACAGGCCGTCGTGGCTGATCGACAGCGGCCCGGTGCTTGGCGCGGCGACATGCGCCAGGGCCGATAGCGGCACCATCTCGTTGGTCAGCGGTGAGCGCAAGTAGAAGAAGTTGAGGCTTTCAGCCTTGCCGCGCTGTTGCGCGTCCAGTTCGAGGATGACCTTGTACTGGTTGGTCTCGGTCTGAAATTCGCTGATCTGGCGCTGGCCGAAGGCATCGTACAGGGCCTGGTCGACGTCGGTGGTGGTCAGGCCGAAACGCGCCGCGGCCTGGCGGTCGATATCGATGCGGGTGACGCTGGCGCCCAGTTGCAGGTCGTTGGACAGGTCACGCAGCGCCGGGTTTTCCCGCAGGCGGTCGGTAAGGCGCTGGGTCCACAGGTTGAGCGCGACGCCGTCGTTGCTCTTGAGCACGTATTGGTACTGGGTGCGTGACGGGCCGGAGCTGAGGTTGATGTCCTGGCCGGCGCGCATGTACAGGACGATGCCCGGCACCTGGGCGAGTTTCGGGCGAATCCGGTCGATCCATTCGCTGGCCGAGACATCGCGCTCGCCGCGGGGCTTGAGCGAGATCCAGAAACGGCCGTTGGCGATGGTCTGGTTGCTGCCAGTCACCCCCACCGAGTGCGAATAGGCGCGCACTGCCGGGTCGTCACCGATGATTTTCGCCAGCGCCAGGTGCTTGTCGATCATCGACGGGTAGGACACGTCCGCAGCTGCCTCGGTGGTACCGAGAATGAAGCCGGTGTCCTGCAGCGGGAAGAAGCCTTTGGGGATGCCCACGTAGCCGGCCACGGCCAGCGCCAGGGTAATGCCGAACACCCCCAGGGTGATCCGCCGGTGGGCCAGCGCGCGGTCCAGGCCTTTTTCGTACCAACCCAGCAGGCGCTGGCCGAAACCGCCCTGGTGGTCGCCGGGTGGGCGGCGCATGAACAGCGCCGAAAGGGTGGGGGCCAGGGTCAGCGATACCACCACCGAGATCAAAATGGTGGCCGTGGCGGTCAGGGCGAACTCCTTGAACAGCCGGCCCACCACACCGCCCATGAACAGCAGCGGAATGAACGCGGCGATCAGCGAGAAACTGATCGACACCACGGTAAAGCCGATCTCGCCGGCGCCTTTGAGCGCAGCGGTGCGGCTATCGTCGCCGGCTTCCAGATGGCGATGAATGTTCTCCACCACAACGATGGCATCATCGACCACGAAGCCGACGGCAATGACGATGGCCACCAAGGTCAGGTTGTTGAGGCTGAAGCCGAACACGTACATCAGCGCGCACGTGGCGATCAGCGAGACGCCGAGCACGCTGGAGACGATGAAGGTGGCCGACCACTGACGCAGGAACAGCGCCATCACCCCAATCACCAGCGCCACGGCGATCATCAGGGTCAGCTCGACCTCGTGCAGCGAACTGCGGATGGTCTGGGTGCGGTCCTGCAGCACCGACACTTCAACCGAGGCCGGCAGCATCTCTTGCAAGCGCGGCAAGGCGTCGAGCACCCGGTCCACGGTGTCGACGATATTGGCGCCAGGCTGGCGGAAGATCACCAGATTCAGCCCCGGTTGGTTGCCTGACCAGGCACTTACATAGGCGTTCTCGGCACCATTGATTACCTTGGCCACGTCCTTCAGGTGCACCGGGGCGCCATTGCGGTAGCTGACGATCAGCTGCGCATAGTCTTCGGGGTGGAACAGCTGGTCGTTGGCGGCGATGGTCGACACGCTGTGCTCGCCGTACAGCGCGCCTTTGGCCAGGTTCAGGCTGGTCTGCTGGATAGCCAGGCGCACGTCGGCCAGGGTCAGGCCGATGGCCGCGAGTTTCTCGGGTTGTGCCTGCACCCGTATGGCCGGGCGCAGCTGGCCGGTGATGTTGATCAGGCCGACCCCGTCGATCTGGCTGAGCTGGCGCGCCAAGAGGGTTTCGGCGTAGTCGCTGAGCTCGTTGCCGGGCATCTGTGCGGAGCTGACGGTGAGGATTACCACCGGGCTGTCGGCCGGGTTGACCTTGCGCCAGGTGGGCGGGCTGGGCAGGTCCTGGGGCAGGCGGGCGGTGGCCGTGTTGATCGCTGCCTGCACTTCCTGGGCGGCGGTGTCGATGTTCTTGTCCAGGGTGAACTGCAGGATCAGCGTGGTCGAGCCCAGCGCGCTGCTGCTGGTCATCTGGGTCATGCCGGGGATGGCGCTGAACTGCACCTCCAGCGGCGTGGCCACCGACGAGGCCATGGTTTCCGGGCTGGCACCGGGCAACTGGGCGGTGACCTGAATGGTCGGGAAGTCCGCTTCTGGCAAGGGTGCCACCGGCAGGCGCGGGAAGGCGATGGCGCCGAGCAGGACCAAGGCGAAGGTCAGCAGCAGGGTGGCGATAGGGTGGTCGATGCACCACGCCGAGACGCCATTGCGGGTGTTCATGGCTGGCTCCTGCGCTCGGCCATCTCGGCAGGCGGCGGGGCGTCAGGGGTGATCTCGACCCTGGAGCCGGGTTTGAGGCGCGATTGGCCATCGAGTACCAGCTGGTCGCCGGCCTTGACCCCGGCGACGATGTTCAGCGTGCTGTCCTGATACAGTACCTTGACCGGCACGTTGGTGACTTTGTCGCCGTCGACGCGGTAGACGAAGTGGCCATCGATGCTGCGTTGCACCACGGGGGGCGGCACCACCAGGGCGTCTTGGTCCATCGCCGTGCGCAGGCGCACGGTGACCAGTTGCCCCGGCCATAGCAGGCCGTCCTTGTTGTCGAACTCGGCCTTGACGCGCACCGTGCCGGTGTTGGCCGAAATCTGGTTGTCGATCAGGGCAAGGTGGCCTGCGCCGAGCAGGTTGCGCTCACCATCGGCATCCATGTAGGCCTCGACCAGCGCCGGCGTTTGCGCCTTGAGCAGGCCTTGCAGGGTTGGCAGCATCTGTTGCGGCAGCGAGAACTCCACAGCGATCGGGTCGATCTGGGTCACGCTGAACAGCCCCTGGGTGTCGCTGGTGCGCACCAGGTTGCCCGGGTCGATATTGCGGATGCCCACGCGCCCGGTTACCGGTGAGCGTATCTGTGTGTAGGAGAGTTGCACCTCGGCGTTGGCGATGGCCGCCTGGTTGCCCTTGACCGTGGCTTGCAGCTGGTTGACCAACGCCTGTTGCTGGTCGAGGGTTTGCTTGGACACGCCGTCATCGCTGCTGAGCAGGCGGTAACGCTTGAGGTCGACGCCGGCCACCTGGATCTGTGCCTGGCTTTGGCCGAGTTGTGCGCGGGCCTGATCGAGGCTGGCGCGGATGCTGCGGTCGTCGAGGGTAGCGAGCAGGTCACCTTCCTTGACCCATTGGCCTTCCTTGACCAGCACTTGGGTGAGTATCCCCTCGACCTGGGGCCGGACCTCGACGCTGTGCAGCGACAATACCGAGCCGATGGCGCTGGCATAGCGTGGCACGTCCTGCTGGGCGACGCTGACCACGCGCACCGGTACGGCGGTTTGCGCGCGGGCGGCCGGTGCGGGTTGGTGCTGGCTGAACCAGGTGCCTGCTACCACCAGGGCCAGGAGCGCCAGTGCGGCGAGGAAGGCAGAGCGGGACGGACGTCGCATCGGTGCGGGCACCTTGGCCAGGTGGGAGGGAAACGGTTGTCTGTACTCAATCTTATAGCCCCCGCACCGGGTCGGCAGCGTGACGGCTGGCTGACAGCGCTGTCAGTTTCACCGGGTGGCATGCGACAGGGGACCACTGTGGGAGCGGCCGTGCCCGCGAAGAAGACGACGCGGTGGATGGCACCGGCTGCGCCGGTGTTCGTGGGCACGCCCGCTCCCACAGGTTACCGTGGAATGCTTGCTGAAGTCGCTCAGGCTAAAAGCCTATGAAGGCGTAGTACACCGGGGTTTCGTGGGTAGTGCGCAAACCAAGCCCCTGCAAGCTCGCGACCAGCGGTTCATCCTGCACATGCAAGGTCCACTGTGCAGCGTCAGGTATGGGCTCCTGCGCCAGCGCCGTGGCAAACGCGCCCATGTCTGGCAGGTAGGCGGTAAAGCCATTGCCCTTGAGCGCACTGGTGGTCATGCCCAGCGCCTGGCACACCGCCACCTTGGCAGCTATGTCATCGCGGTCGGCTTGCCGTGACGCTTGCACCAGCGCTTGCAGTTCCGCATCGACCAGTTGCGTGCCGTGAATCAGTTCCGGCCCTTGCTGCCAGGCCTCCGGCGGGCAGTCCTTGCTGTCCGGGCGCAGCGGAATGTGCGGGTTGATTTCCACCGGGTAGATGCGACAGACCAGCGGGCGCTGTTCATAGATGGTGCACAGGTCGTCGTCGTCCAGGTTGCGGCAGCGCCCGGGGTTGAACGCGGCAAAGGTCACCGACACGCGTGCCTCACCGTCGCCGCAGGCCACCGGATACGAGCGGCGCAGCACATGTTCGCGCTGCTCAGGCGGCATGCCGGGGCCATCGGCCACGAAGGCTTCGATCAGCACTATCACCTGGCCGGCATCATCTGCCCAGCGGCGTGCCTCAGCCAGCGTCAGGGGCACGTGGTGCCCGGTGCAGCACTTGCCGCAGCCGGTACAACCGAATCGCAAGTTGTCGGTCACTTGGCTTCCGGGCTCCACTCGCTGATGAAGGCACGCTGGTGCTGGCGGTCGTACAGGCACAGCTCGGTGCCGGTGCGTTGCTGCATGTGCTTCTGCGGGTAGACGCCTTCGACCAGCAGGGCGCTCATGCCGACCTGGTCATCGAACTCGGCGGGCTTGCCGCGGGCGTGGGCATCCTTGAACTGGCTGGCGGCCAGGCAGGCCTTGAGCATCTGTTGGCGCTGCTCGTTCCAGGCCTGGCTGCTGGAGGCCTGGGCGATACCGCTGAGGAGGGCGCAGGTGATCAGGATAGAGCTGAAAAACTTCATACGCGATTCCGGCAATTTGCTTGCGAGGGGCGCGAATTATGCCCGACTCACCCCCGGCGGCAAGCCGGGGAGTTTGTCGCTTAATATATCAGTGCTCGGCAAACACCACGGTACGCGCGGCCACCACCAGACAATCGGTCAGCTCTGGCGAGGAGAACTTGGTGAGGATGGCGTTGGCCCCGGCCTGGGTTGCCTTCTCGCTGCTCATGGCACTGTCCAGCGAGGTGTGCAGCAGCACGTACAGGTGCTGGAAATCAGGGGTTTCGCGCAGGGTGCGGGTGAAGGCGTAGCCATCCATCTCGCTCATTTCGATGTCGGAGACGATGATGTTGATCTCCTGCGCGGTGCCTTGCAGCTCCAGCAACACGTTGATGGCATCTTTGGCGCTGCGCGCGGTGTGGCATTCGATGCCCAGGTTGCGCAGGGTGTGCACCGACTGCTGCAGGGCCACCAGGCTGTCGTCCACCACCAGGATGTTGGCGGCGGCCAGCAGGCTGGCGTCTTCTTCGCTCAAGGTGCCGTGTGCGGGTTCGGCGGGCGGTGGGGCGATGGAGTGGATGACTTTTTCGATGTCCAGCACCTGCACCAGGGTGTTGTCGACCCGGGTCACGCCGGTGATGAACGAGCGGTTGCCCGAAGCAAAGGGTGGCGGTTTGATGTCGGTGCTCAGGCAATGCACGATGCGGCTGACCGCCTGCACATGCAGGCCTTGGCGCGAGCGGCTGATTTCAGTGACGATCAGGCAGCCGCCTTGCGGGTCTTCCAGGGGCCGCTCGCCGATGGCGCGTGACAGGTCGATGACCGACAGCGAATGGCCACGCAGGGTCGCCACACCCTTCACGTTGGGGTGCGACTCCGGCAGCTTGGTCAGCGGCGGGCAGGGGATGATTTCGCTGACCTTGAGCAGGTTGATTGCCATCAACTTGCCGCTGCGCAGGGTGAACAGCAGCAGGGACAACGAGTCCGCGCGGGCATTTTGCGTGGCCATGGTGACCTTCGGTGGGGAACAGGGGATAACCGGTTATCGGCCCGTTTTGGTCGGGCTTTAGGCATTTTGCACAGAACCTGGGGATGCTTGGGACCCTGTGGGAGCGGGCATGCCCGCGAAGCGTGCGACGCGGTACATGGCACCGGCTCCGCCGGTGTTCGCGGGCATGCCCGCTCCCACAGGTGATGTGTGTAAACGCCTGGATCAGCGTTCGCGCAGTGCCTCCTTGGCCCGGTTCAGCGGCTTGATCAGGTAATCGAGGATGGTCTTCTCGCCGGTGCGGATATCCACCGTGGCAATCATCCCCGGCACGATCGCGAAGTGCTTGCCGGCCTTGTTCTGCAGGCTGTCCTGCTCGGTGCGGATGAACACCCTGTAGTAGTAGATTTCCGGTTTCACCTCATCCTGCAGGGTATCCGGCGAAATCCCCACCACCTTGCCATCCAGTCCGCCATACACCGAATAGTCATAGGCACTGATCTTGACCTTGGCCGCCTGGTCGGGGTGGATGAACGCGATATCGCGCGGGGCGATGCGGGTTTCGATCAGCAGGCGTTCGTCCATCGGCACGATCTTCATGACCTGGCCACCGGGCTGCACCACGCCGCCCAGGGTGTTGACCTCAATGTCCTTGACGATGCCACGCACCGGTGAGCGCAAGGTCAGGCGGGTAAGCGAGTCGCTGCGCCCGCGGACCACTTCTGACAGGCTGTCGGCCTCGGCGCTGGCTTTGGCCAGTTCTTCCCGGGCACGCACCAGGTAGTCGGAGCGGGCTTCGTTGGCCTTGAGCTCCAGCTCTGAACGCTGGCGGTTCAGGCGGATCACTTCGACCCGGCTGGAGGCGCCCATCTTTGCCAGGTTCTCGGTGATCTTCAGCTCGCTGCGCACCAGTTGCAGCGAGTCCTGGATACCCGCCAGGGTCTGCTCCAGGCCGCGGCGGCGGGTCTGGTACAACGCGGTTTCGGCGTCGATCAGGTCGGGTGAGTCGCGCAGGCTGTCCGGGAAAGTCAGCGGCCTGCCAGTGACCTCTGCCTGCAAGCGGGCCTGGCTGGCCTTGGCAGCGCGGTACTTGGCTTCGCTCTCGCCGACACTGGAGGCGGTCTTGGTCGGGTCGAGCTGGGCCAGCACCTGTCCGCGCTCGACCAGGTCGCCTTCGGCCACGCTCATCTGCGCGACGATGCCGCCCTCGAACGACTGGATCACCTGCTCCCGCGAACTGGGGATCACCTTGCCGGTGCCGGTGGACACTTCGGTCACCTCGAACCAGGCGGCCCAGGCCAGGAACGCGGCCAGCATCAAGGCGCAAAGGGTAATGATGCGGCCGGCGCGAAACACTGCCTGGTCGTCCTGCCCATCCAGGTAGGAGGCCGGGAGTTCATGGTTGCTCATGCCTGGGCTCCTTGCAGTTTGGCCAGCGCGGCATCGCGGGTGTCATCGATGACGATGCGCCCGCCGTCCAGCACCAGGATGCGGTCGACCCGTTGCAACACGCTCAGGCGGTGGGTGGCGATCACCAGGGTGCGGCCCTGGCAGAAGCGTTCGAGGTTATCCAGCAGCTTGCGCTCGGTCATGTCGTCCAGCGACGCAGTCGGCTCGTCCAGCAGCAACACTTGCGGCTGGCGCACCAGCAGGCGCGACAGCACCAGGGCCTGGCGCTGGCCGCCCGACAAGCCCAGGCCGCCTTCCAGGATCAGGTGGTCCATGCCCTTGGGCAGGCGGCGGACGAAGTCCAGCGCGCCCGTGGCAGCCAGTGCGGCCACCAGTTCCTGGTCGCTGGCCTGGCCGGCACCGAGGGTGAGGTTTTCCCGCAGGGTGCCGTGGAACAAGCGCGCGTACTGTGGCAGCAGGCCCACGTCACGGCGCAGGTCGGCAGGGTCGAGGTGGCCCATGGCGATGCCGTCCAGGCTGACCTCGCCTTGCACCAGGTCCATGGCCCCTCCCAGGGCTTGCAGCAGGGTCGACTTGCCGGCGCCGTTGCGCCCGAGCACGGCAATGCGCTCGCCCGGCTGGATATCCAGCTGGCCGATGTTCAGTACTGGCGGGGACTCCTCGCTGTAGCGGAAGTTGGCCTGGCGCAGGCGGTACTCGCCACGAATCGCCGGCAGGTGTACGCGGGCTTCGCCTTCGGGGTGGTCGACCGGTGACTGCATCAGCTTGTCCAGCCCTTGCAGGGCCACCTTGGCCTGCTGCCAGCGGGTCAGCACATGGGTCAGTTGCGCCAGCGGCGCCATCATCCGTGACGACAGCATCGACGCCGCCACCAGGCTACCGGTCGTAAGGTCGCCGGCGATGACCATCGGTGCGCCGACCACGATGACCACAGCAAACACCGCGCCCTGCACGTTCTGGGTCCAGGTCACCAGGCCGTTGGTGAGGGTGCGCAGGCGCAGGTTGGTATGGGCGCAGGCGGCGTTGTACTGGTTCCACTGCCGTTCGAAGCGTGCTTCGGCCTGCAGTGCCTTGATTTCGTCCAGGCCCTGGATGCTTTCTACCAGCATGGCGTTGCGCAGCGCCGACTCGCGCATGGAGGCATTGGCCAGCCGCGCCAGGCGCCGTTGGGCCAGTACCCCAGGCACCACCATGGCCAGCAATGCGACCAGCGGGATGAACACCAGCACGCCGCCGATCAGCCAGAACACGAACAGGAACAACAGGAAGAACGGCAGGTCGGCCAGCGCCGTGGCGGTGCTGGAAGTGATCAGGTCGCGGATCGATTCCAGCTCGCGCAGTTGCGAGATGAACGACCCGGTGGACTTAGGGCGCACCGAGTTGCGCAGGCGCAAGGCATGCCCGTAGACCAGGTCGCTCACCCGCAGGTCGGCGCGTTTGCCCAGCAGGTCGGTCACCTTCAGCCGCAGCAGGCGCATGCTGAAGTCGAACACCAGCGCCAGCACTACCCCCCCGAACAGCACGTACAGGGTGGGCAGCGACTCGGCCGGGATCACCCGGTCGTACACCTGCATCGAGAACAGAACCCCCGCGAGGGCCAAGACGTTGGCTACCAGCGAGGCGACCATCACCTGCCCATACGGGCGCAGGTCGCGCAGCACGATGCGGGCAAACCAGTGGCGGTCGTAGGGTGCGGTGTAGTCATCGGTGCGCACATCGCGCAGCGGCCGTGCCGGGCGCAGCAGCGCAACGCGGTTGATGCGGCCCTTGAGGCTGTCGCGAGGCAGGCGAGAGGTCAGGCCCTGGTCACCGGCAAACACCACCGCCAGGTCGTCCTCTTCGGTGACCGACTCGACCACCGCTAACTGGCCATCGTCCAGTTCCAGTACCAGCGGTGTACGCCACTGTCGCAAGCCCTTGGCGTCGAAGCGCACGAAGCGCAGGGCCAGGCCGGCCTGGCGCGCCATGTGGCGAAGGATTTCATCCAGCGGGCGGGCATCCTCGACGGCGGCCAGGCGAATACGCTGGGGCGACACGTCCAGGCGGTAGTGGTGCGCCACCTGCAGCATCACTTCCAGCCACGGTCCAAGGTCCGGTCGATGAGGCGCTTCGGCCGCGGGGGCAGTGGGCTGTTCAGGCAGGGTCACATTGATCGAATCGGTCATGGCTGGATCTCCACCCCTTGCAGGTTGCGCCCCTCAAGGCCAAAGGCCGTGCGCAGGGCGCCGGTGTTGTACAGGCAGTCGACATCCAGGCGCAGCAGGTCGGAGCGGGTGCCGGCGAGTTCGAAGCGTGACTGGTAGATCTCCTGCTCGGCGTTGAGCAGGTCGAGCAGGGGCCGCGTGCCCAGGTCCAGGTACTGGCGCCCGTAAAGCATGCGTGCTTCCTGAATGCTGACCTGGCGGGCTTCCAGCGAAGTCAGCCGGCGGCCTAGCCCGGAGGTTTGTGCCATGGCCTCGGCCAGGCCACGACGGGCTTGCAGGCGGGCCGCGTCTTCGGCGGAGTCGGCGGCGGTCAGGGCGTGGCCGGCAGCGCGGCTGCGGGCGCTGATGGCACCCCCTTGATAGATAGGTACCTCGACGTTCAGGTAGATGCCGGCCTGGGTGCGGTCCATCCGTGAGTTGTCGCGGTTGTAGTCGTTGTCCAGGTAGTGGTTGACCTGTGGTTGCAACGACAGTGTCGGGTAGGCCTCGGCCTTGGCCTGGGCCAGCTCGGCCTGGCCCTGGGCGCGCTGGGCCAGGGCCATGAGGACGGCAGGCAGGCGGTCATCGCCTTGCGAGGGCCGCTTGCAGGCCTGGTTCAGCGCTGCTGGCGAATCCTCGGCCAGCGCCGGTGGAGTGATGCGCCCCATCAGTGCCGCCAGGGTCGAGCGCCAGCGCTCGTACTGCGACTGGTATTCCTCCAGCGTGGCGCGGGCGCTTTCCACACGGGACTCGGCCTGCACCACGTCGGAACGGGTGCTGGCGCCCATGTCGCTGCGCTGGCGGGCCATGCCGGCAATGTCACCGACCCCGCGAATCTGGTCGCGGGCGATGGTCATCAGTTGCTCGTAGCGGCGGGTTTCGATCCAGGCATAAGCCGTGTCGCGGGCCAGGTCGTCGACCACCAGCAGGATATTGGCCTGGGCGCGGGCGGCAGCAGCTTGTGCCGCGCTGACGGCGCTGTCGACCTTGCCGAAGTCGTAGAGCATCTGCTTGAGCGACAGGTTCAGCGCCTGGCTGTTGCGGTCGCCGCCATAACCGGTGTCATAACCGGTGCGGATACCGCCGGAAATCTGCGGGTAATACCCGGCGCGGGCGACGTTGATGCCTTCGCCCTGCTTATAGAGGTTGCCGATGGCCTCGGCGATGCTGGGGTGCCATTGAGCGGCCTGCAGCACCGCGTCGGTCAGCCCCAGCCGCTCGCCACTGGCGACCGGGGCCATGCCGGTGGCGGGGCGTGCGGGCACTGCTTCGGGCGCATCGCGTAGCAGCGATGGCCCGATCTGGCGCAGTTGGGGGTCTATGTCATCGGCTGCCAGGGCAACCGGGTGGAAGTTCAGGGCCAGGAGCCCGAAGGCTCCCAGCAACAGCGGTGACAGCGGACTGCTTCGCTTCACATAGTTCCCTTACTGCTGGTCGTCCTTGCCGCCGGGCATTTGCCCGGCGGGTTTGCAGCGGCCTCAGACCACATGGATACCGTTCTGTACCCACAGGTGATGGCTTGGATCCTCCTGGGCCGTGTATTGGTTATAGTCGATACCGTCGGCAGTTTGGTTCCCGACCAGCGTCCAGTTGTCCGTCATGTGAACCGAGTCTTTGTTGTCCCCTTTGATGATGAGTGTGTCGGTGCCGGTTTCGGTGATTGCCACCACGTCCGCCAGGTTGAGCGTCAGCGCCACCGAACTGGTGTCGTTGAGGTCGATGACTTCGATGTCGTGCACGCGCCCGGCCAGGTTGCCCAGGTCGATGCTGGCATCGCCGCCGCCCCACAGCAGGGTGTCGGTACCTGTGCCGCCCTCGACACTGGCGAAGTTCTGGTCGACCACCACCAGCGTGTCGTTACCCGCACCACCCTGCAGGGTGATGTGGCCACCCTGGCTGCCATCGAGGTGGTCGTTGCCGTCGGTGCCGGCGATGACATCGGTGGCGGCTGCCAGGCTGGCCAGCGCTACCGCCTCGTCACCGGTGTCGGCCTGCAGCGAAGTGAAGGTGGTGAGGCCGGCAGCATTGTCCAGGTTGACGGTCAGCGTGGCGGTGTCGGTGGTGCCGTTCGGGTGGGTCAGCTCGTAGGTGAAGGTGTCGTGCTGGCCGACCACCGCCGAGGTAAGCCCTGGGTTGAGGGTGTAGGTGTAGCTGCCGTCAGCATGCACCAGCAGCGTGCCGTAGGTGCCGGCCACACTCACCCCGTTGTAGCCCGGGATGGTGTAGGTGTTGGCCGCTGTCAGCACGCTCAGCACGGTCAGTGCCGAACCGACGTTGTCGTCACTCAGCAGGTTGCCGGTGGCTGCCGTCGCGCCGCTGACCACGAACTCGGTCAGGTGCGTGGTGGTGGCGTTGAGGCTGGTGGTGATGGAGCTGAGCA
This sequence comes from Pseudomonas sp. NMI542_15, assembly GCF_021283425.1. Taxonomy (NCBI): domain Bacteria; kingdom Pseudomonadati; phylum Pseudomonadota; class Gammaproteobacteria; order Pseudomonadales; family Pseudomonadaceae; genus Pseudomonas; species Pseudomonas sp. NMI542_15. The sequence continues at coordinate 81,731 of NZ_JAJSRO010000024.1, forward strand.
GGCCGATGCCGCCGGCGGTGACACGTACGTGGTAGGTGCCGGCCCCCTGGTTCTGGAAGGTATAGCCCGCGCCGCCACCGAGCAGGCTGATCAGCGACCCCCCCGGTACCGACTGCACCAGTACGTACTGGCCGGTGGCCGGGTTGAGCTTGAGCAGTTCGATGGTGGTGCCGTTGAGCAGGCTCAACAGGTTGGCGGAGTTGACCACCACCTGCAGGTTGGCCGTGGTATCGGCGGCAACCGTGGTGGTGTAGGTGGCCTGGCGGGTACCGATCACCGGCAGGCTCAGCGAGCCCAGCGCACTGCTGCTGGTGTCAACACGGTTGGCCAGGGTGACATGGCTGGTCCCGACATCGTTGACCGCGTCGACCACCGTGGCCGGTGCAGCGTAGTTGGTGTTGCTCCAGACCTCCGTGGCTTGCGGGCTGTCGATGCGTACGTACAGGTTGGCGGTGTCGGACAGGCCGTTCGGGTGCACCAGCTGGTAGCTGAACACATCCACCTTGCCGACACTGTTCGGGCTGCCGTTCGGGGTGTAGGTGTAGCTGCCATCCGCACTGATCACCAGGGTGCCGTACTGGCCCTGAACCGTGGTCGATGTACCGGCCGAGACATAACTGCCGTTTTTCAGCACTTGCAGCACGGCGGCGCTGTCCGGGCCGCGGGCATCCACCGCGCCATCGGTGCCCACGTCGGTGATGACGTTGCCGGTGGTGGCAGTGCCGGTGCCGGTGAACTGGGTCAGGCTGGTGGAGGTGATGTCCAGCGCGGTGCTCACGTTGGTGACCAGGCCGATGCCGCCACTGCCCACGGTCAACCGGTAGTCACCGGCTTGCAGCACGCCGATGTCCACCTGCAAGCCGATCGGCAGCACGATCAGGTCGAGCAGGCCCTGCGTGTTGCCGGTGGCGAGGGTCACCCAGGCGCCGCTGGCGTCTTTTACCTGCAGGGTGAAGCTGGTGTTGTTGAGCAGTGCCAGCACGCTGTTGGTGGTCAGTGTCAGGGTCGGGTCGGCCGTGGTGCCTGCCGCCACCGTCCAGGTGTAGGTCTTGGAGAAGCCCGACAGCAGCGTGGTGAAGCTGTCGGTGTAGGTCTTGGTGGCACTGACCGCTGCCAGGTTGACCGTGGCCGTGGCCAGGTTGTCGCTGGCGATGACCGGCGCGTTGGCATCCACATCCGGCGCGGTGACGTTGACGTTGCCCGACACGTTGCCGCGCGGGTCGCTGAGGGTCACCGAGAGGATCTGGCCGTTGTCCTGAGGCGGGCTCAGGGTCACGGTAAAGGTGCCGCCCGGCTGCACCGTCGCGGTTTGCAGCACGGTACCGTTGGCGCTGCGCACGGTCACGGTGGCGCCCACTTCGCCAGTACCGGTCAGGGTACCGCCGTCGGCACTGATCAGCAGGTTGCCGGCAGCCGCAGGTGGGGTCAGGTCTGGTGCGGTCAGCGTAGTACCGGTGGAGACGTTGCCGGCGCTGTCGGTGAGGGTGACGCTGAGCGCCTGGTTGTCGATCTGCGCCGCAGTCAGGCTGACCACGAACAGGCCGTTGCTGCCCACCGTTGCTGTCCCCAGCACGGTGCCGGCGCTGTTGCGCACGGTGACCGTGCTGCCGATCTGGCCAGAACCGCTGACCGAGGTGCCGTTGGCGTTGATGGTGGCCAGCGGGGCGGCTGGCGGGGTGGTGTCGGGCGCGGTCAGGCTGGTGCTACCGGACAGGTTGCCGGCAGCATCGGCCTGGCGCACCACCAGCAGTTGCCCGTCGTTCTGTGGCGAGGTCAGGGTGATGGTGAAGGTGCCGTCGGCTTGCACCACACCGGTACCGACCTGGCCGTTCGGGCCTTGCACCGTCACGGTGGCGCCCACTTCACCGTTACCGGTGAGCACGGTACCCGCGCCGTTGATGGTGACGTTGGTCGGTGTTGCAGGTGGTTGCACGTCCGTGGCGGTGTAGCTGGTACTGCCGGACACATTACCCGCAGCGTCGGCCTGGCTCACGCCCAGTACCTGGCCGTTGAGCTGTGCGGCGTTCAGGTTGACGGTGAACACGCCACCGCCATTCACCACCGCCGTGCCGAGCACGTTGTTGCTGGCGTCGCGCACGGTCACCGTGGCGCCGGCTTCACCGGTACCGGTCAGCACCAGGCCGTTCAGAGACAGCCCGGTCACCAGCGGGTTGGCCGGTGGTGTGATGTCGGCGGCTTGCAGGAAGGTTGGCTGCGATTCACCGCCTACCAGTGCTACAGCTGTCACCGAAATATGCTGGCCGTTGAGCTGCGCTGTGTTCAGCGTCAGGGTAAAGGTGCCGTTCAGGGTAGCGCCGCCTGTGCCGATCAGGTTGCCTGCGGCATCGTAGACCCGAATGCCCACGCCACTTGGCGCATTACCGGCCAAGGTCAGCCCGTCGCTGCCCAGCGTCACGTTGGTGGGGGGCACTGGTGGCGCGATCAGTGGGGTGGTGTACGTGGCGACCGCAGAGGTATTGATGCCGTCGGATTGCGTCACTGCCAAGGTGGCGAGCGAGCCCGCCGCCGGCACCAGGGTTATCTGGAAGTTACCCGCGGCATCTACCGTACCCGTGCCGATAACCAATCCGCCGCGGCTGATGGTGACGGTGGCATTCGGCTCGCCCTTGCCGGTCAGCACGTTGAACGTGTTGTTGATGGCCATGTCGGTGACCACCCCAGGCGGTGAGGTGTCGTTGGTCTGATAGGGCACAACCACCGAGGCGTTACCGGCATCGTCCGTGGACACCACTGTGAGCAACTGGCCGTTGTTCTGCGGCGGGTTGATCGGCACGGTGAACTGGCCGTTTGCACCCACTTCCACGGTGCCTACGACGTTGTTGTTCGGGTCACGCACCGTGATGGTGGTGCCGGCTTCTGCCGTACCGGTCATCGACGTGCCTGCCGGGTTGAGCAACAGGTTATCGGGTTGCACTGGCGGCGTAAGGTCTGGCGCGTTCACCAGCAGGGGCGCCGACGGGTTGCCCGTGGCGTCCTGGGCGATGACGGTGAGGACTTCACCGTTGATCTGCGGGTTGTTCAGGTTGAGGACAAAGGTGCCGTCCGGATCGACCGTCACCTGGCCCAGCAGGTCGCCGTTGTTGTTGACCACGGTGACGCGGGTGCCGGCTTCGGCGGTACCGATCACCTGGGTGCCGCTGTCGTTGATGGTGGCGATCACGGTGGCCGGTGGCGTGGTGTCCACCGCCGTGACCGAACTGATTGGCGAGATGTTACCGGCACCATCGGTCAGGGTCACTTGCAGCACTTGGCCATTGAGTTTTGCGGTATCCAGCTCGACCACGAAGGTGCCGCTGGCTCCCACCGTACCGGTACCGACCTGCGTGGTGCCAACGTAGACCCGCACCGTGGCGCCTGCTTCGCCGACACCGCCCAGTTCGTCACCCGCCGCATTGAGCCGTAGCTCGGTTGCCGCAGCAGGCGGCGTGTGGTCCGGCGCCAGTACGCTGACCGGCAGGCTGACGTTGCCGGGTGGGTCGGCCTGCAGTACCGACAGCAACTGGTTGTTGATTTGCGCAGGCGTAAGTTCGACACGGAAGCTGCCATCGGCGAGCACCGTGCCAGTACCCAGCACCGTGCCGGCGGCATTGCTTACGATGACGGTCGCGCCGGCTTCGCCCAGGCCGCTGACAACGCTGCCGTCTGCGTTGATCACCACTTGGGTGAGCGGGGCGGGTGGGGTGAAGTCCGGGGTTTGCAGGGTTGCCACTGCCGACACGTTGCCGGCTGCGTCGGCCTGGGTAAAGCTAAGCAGCTCGGCGTTGCCCAGTGCCGGGTTCAGGGTGATGGTGAAGTGGCCGCTGGCATCGACGGTGGCGCTGCCGATTTCGTCGCCGGCCGGGTTGGTCACGGTCACCAGCGCGCCAACTTCGCCGCGGCCGGTGAGGGTGACGCCATCCCCGGAAACGGCCAGTTCGGCTGGTGCCGTTGGCGGCGTGGTATCGGGTGCGGTAATGGCGCTGGCGGCGGACTGGTTGCCAGCCGCATCGGTCAGTACCACTTGCACTTGCTGGCCGTTTGCCTGAGGCGATGCAAGGTTGACCTGGAAGGTGCCGTCCGCGCGCACCGTTGCACTGCCCAGCACCGAACCGTCGGCGGCGAGCACGCGCACGCCGGCACCTGCTTCGCCGGTACCGTTCAGCAAGCTGCCGCCCCCTGCGAAGGCCAGGTTGCCGGCAGCATCCGGGGCGACGCGGTCAGGGGCGATCAAGCTGACGCTGTTGGACTCGTTGCCGGCCACATCGGACTGGCTGGCGTTGAGCTGTTCGCCATTGATCTGCGGCGCGCTCAGGTTGACGCTGAAGTTGCCACTGGCATCGACCACGGCAGTACCCAGCTCGATACCGCCTTCGCCTAGCACGGTAACGGTGGCACCTGCCTCGCCGCGGCCACTGAGGACAAGGCCGTCGTTGGACAGCACCAGGTTGGTCAGTGGTTGCGGTGCCGTGGTGTCCGGTGCCTGCAAGGTGGCAGGCAGCGATACGCTGCCATCGGTGCCCGTTGCGCTGACCTGCAGCACTTCACCATTGGCCTGTGCACTGCCCAGGTTGACAGTGAAGGTACCGTCGTTGGCGACCGGGCTGCTGCCCAGCAAGACACCATTGGGGCCATACACCTTGACTGTGCTGCCCGCCGCTGCGGTGCCGGTCACCGACAGGCCGTCAGCGGCCAGGACCAGGTTGTCCGGGGTTGCCGGTGCCAGAACACCCGGCGCGGTGACGTTTTGCGCAGGGGAGACATTCTGTGCGGCATCCGCCTGAATCACGCTCAGGCTTTCACCGGTGATCGCGGCCGGCGACAGGGCCACGCTGAAGTGGCCGTCGGCCCCGACCGTGGCGGTGCCCAGCACGGTATTGTCGGGTGCCCGCACAGTGACTGTTGCGCCTGCTTCGCCATTGCCTGTCAGGGTCGCGCCATTGGCGGAGACCGCCAGATTGGTCACGGCCGCTGGCGGCGTGGTGTCGGCTGCGCTGTAAGGCGCGGCCGGCGACACGTTGCCGGCGGCGTCGGTGGCGGTCACCTGCAGCGTCTGGCCATTGGTCTGGGCGCTGTTCAGGGTGACCTGGAAGGTGCCGTTGCTGCCGGCCACCGCCGTGCCCAACACGTTGCCGCTGGCATCGCGTACGGTCACGGTGCTGCCGGCTTCGGCGTTCCCGGTCAGTTGCAGCCCGGTACCGGACAGGGCGAGTGTGGTCGGTGCCGCAGGCGGGGTGAAGTCCGGCGCAGTGACCGGCACGGCGGTTGAGGTATTGTTGCCCGCATCGGTCTGCGTAACGTTCAGGTGCTGGGCGTTGAGCTGGGCGCTGTTCAGGGTCAGGGTAAAGCTGCCATTGGCCGCCACCAGGCCGCTGCCGATGATGGTGCCGTCCGGGCCGCGCACGGTGACTGTGGCGCCGGCTTCGCCCAGGCCGGTCAGGGTCAGGCCGTTGTTGTTCAGCACCACATTGGTCAGCGGCGCGGGTGGGGTCAGGTCCGGGGTCGACACGTTGATGGCTGGCGACGTGTTGCCGGCGGCATCCACCTGCGTGACGCCGATGGCCTGGCCATTGGCTTGCGGGGTGTCGAAGGTCACCGTGAAGCGGCCGTCGGCGCCCACGGTGGCGGTGCCCAGCACGGTGCCGGCGGCGTTGCGCACCTGCACGGTAGCGCCCACTTCACCGCTGCCGGACAGCTGGCGGCCGTCCTGGCTCAATAGCGGGTTGGTGATGGCGGCGGGTGGCGTGCGGTCGGGCGTGGCCAGGCTGGCCGGGCCGGAGACGTTGCCGGCAGCATCGCTGAGGGTGACTTGCAGCGGGCTGCCGGTGGTTTGCGCGCTGGGCAGGGTGATCTGGAACTGGCCGCTCTGGTTGACGGTGCCGGTGGCCAGGATGGCGCCACTGGCGTCGCGGACGGTGACGCTGGCGCCGGCTTCACCCTGGCCGCTGAGCACGGTGGCCGCGCTGTTGAGGCTGAGGTTGCTGGCCGCCAGCGGTGCTTGCAGGTCAGGTGCTTGCAGCGTGGCCGCGAGCGAAACGTTACCCGCAGCATCGGCCTGGGTCACGATCAGGTTCTGCCCATTGGCCACGGCCGGCGAGAAACTGACGCTGAACAGGCCATTGCTGCCGACGGTGGCAGTCCCCAGCAGCGTGCCTTGAGCGTCTGTCACGCGCACGGTTGCGCCCACTTCGCCCTGGCCGGTCAGTGTGCTGCCGGTGGCGTTGAGGGTTACCTGGGCCGGCGCGTTCGGTGCCGTGGTGTCATTGGCCACCACGATGGCCGGCACCGAAGGCTGGCCGTCGACAGTAGCCTTGGCACTGACTTGCAAGGTCTGGGCATTGAGCTGGGCGTTCTGGAAGAACACCCGGAAGGTGCCGTCGCTGCCGACCGTGGCGGTGCCCAGGGTAGTGCCCCCGGAGGTCACGGTAATCAGCGAGCCGACCGTACCTTGGCCGGTCAGCAGGAAGCCGTCGGCGCTGATGGCAAGGGCCGACGGTGTGGCCACTTCCGTGCCAGTCGGGCCTGCTACTGGCACCTGGGGTGACTCATTGCCGGCAGGGTCGATCACCACCACAGCGACAGTTTCGCCGGTTGTCAGTGGCGGGTCGACCGGCACCACGAAGGTACCGTCTGGCCCTACGGTGATTGTGCCGCGCACGGTGTCATCCGGGTTGCGGATTTCTACCGTGCTGCCGGGTTCGGCGGTGCCGCCGACCGTGCCGCCGTCCGGGCTCACGCTAATGCCGGTGGCCGGCAGTGGATCAGTGGTGTCCGGGGCGGTGACAGAGACCGGTGCCGAGTCGTTACCGGCAGCGTCGGTCACTACCACGGTCACGGTCTGGCCGTTGTTCTGCGCTGTATCCAGTGGCACGCTGAAACTGCCGTCCGGGTTGACCGGGACAGTGATCACATTGCCAGCCCCATCGCTCACGGTGACCGAGTCCGCGCCAGGTGCGTTACCGGTGACCGTGGTGCCGTCGTCGCTGACAAGCACACCTGTGGGCGCAGCCGGTGGCGTGATGTCCGGCGCAGTGATCTGGCCGGGCAGGGACTCATTACCCGCCGCGTCGGTCAAGGTCACGTTCAGGGCCTGGCCGTCCAGTTGCGCAGGCGACAGCGGTACCGTGAAGTTGCCGCCTGCCGGCACGACTACGGTACCGACCACGGTGCCGTCTGCCAGCCGCACTTCCACCGTAGAGCCCGCTTCACCCGTACCCTGGATGGCGTTGCCGCCCGGGGTGATGGTGAGGCCGTTCGGTGCGGCCGGTGCAGTGCTGTCGTCGGCGGTAAAAGTAGCCGACGGCGAGGCATTGCCGCCCCCATCGATCAGCACCACCGACAGCACCTCGCCATTGGTCTGGGCGGGGGTGAGTAGAACTTCGAAGGTGCCGTCTGCCGCCACCGGTATGGTGCCCAGCAGGTCACCGGCGGCGTTGCGAACCTCGACGGTGCTCCCGGCTTCGCCCTGGCCGCTGAGCAGCGTGCCCGTAGGGTCGAGGCCCAGGCCTTGCGCCGGCAGCGGTGCCTCGAAGTCAGGTGCGGTGACGGTGCCGGCTGGTGAGTCGTTGCCGGCGTTGTCCGTCTGGGTGACGGACAGGGTCTGGCCGTTGAGCTGTGGCGGGTCGATTGTCACCTGGAAGGTGCCATCGGGCTGGACCGTTGCGGTACCCAGTACTGCGCCACCCGCGCCGGTCACGGTCACCTGCGCACCAGGCTCGCCGCTGCCGCTCAGGCTGCTGCCGTCGCCAGCCAGAATCAGGCCGGTGGGTATATCGGGTGCCTGGGTATCCGGTGCTGGCAAGTCGACCGCCGCTGACAGGTTGCCAGCCGGGTCGCGTTGCTCCACGGTCAGTGCCTGGCCGTTGGTCTGAGGCGTGTCGAGCGTGATTTCGAATGCGCCGCCAGTGCCGACCACGGTGCTGCCCAGCACGCTGCCGTCCGGCCCGCGCACGGTGACGGTGGCACCGGGTTCGCCGTTGCCGGTGACCGTGGTGCCGGTGCCATCGATGGCCGGGGTGGTGACCACTTGCGGAGGGGTGGAGTCGGGTGCAGTGAAGTCTACGGGCCCTGCGCTGTTGCCCAGGTTGTCAGTGGCTTCGACTGTGAGGCTTTCACCATTGCGCTGCGGTGCATTGAGGGTGACATCGAAGCGGCCGTCGGCGCCTACGGTGGCGGTGCCCAGCACGTTGCCATCGGCGTCACGCACGGTGACGATGGAACCGTTCTGGCCTTGGCCGGTGAGGTGAATGCCAGCGGTATCGATGGCCAGCCCCGAGGGTTGCAGCGGGCCATCGGTATCGGGCGCCACGATGGTGGCGGTCGAGGTATTGCCAGCGGGGTCGCGCAGTACCACGTCCAGTTCCTGGCCGTCTGTCTGCGGTGGGTTCAGGACCACGCTGATCACACCATCGTTACCGACCTGGGCGTTGCCCAGCACAGTGCCGTCGGCACTGATGACCTGCACGGTGGTGCCCGGTTCGCCGCGGCCGGTGAGCAGGCCGCCATCGGCACTCAGTTGCAGTTCGCTGGCTTCATTGGGCGGGGTGATGTCAGGGGCGGTGATCTGGGTCGGCAGCGAGCTGTTGCCAGCGCCATCAACCGCCACCACATCCAGGGTCTCGCCATTGGCCTGGGCCGGGCTCAGGCCGATGGTGAAGCTGCCATCCTGGCCAGCCTGGACGCTGCCCAGGACATTGCCCTGTGCGTCACGCACCTGCACCTGCGTACCGGCCGGTGCGGTACCGGAAACGCTGGAGCCGTCGCCGGCCACCAGCACGCCGCTCGGGCTCTCGGGCAGCGGAGTATCGGCAACGGTCACACTGACCCCTGCCGAGGTATTGCCGGCGGCATCGGTCTGCACCAGGACGATGTTCTCACCTGCGGCCAGCGGTGCCTCCAGGTCAACCACGAAGGTGCCATTGGGCGCCACGATGCCGGAACCGAGCACGACACCTTGGGTGTCACGCACTTGCACCGTGGCACCGGGCTCACCACGGCCAGACACGGCCAGGCTGCCATCGCCTGCCACCACGTCGGTGACGATCGCCGGTGCGGTGATGTCTGGCGCCGTGTAGCTTAGCGGCACCGAGGTGTTGCCGGCCGCATCGGTCACAGTGATGGACAGGGTTTCGCCATTGGCCTGAGGCGGGTCGAGGGTCAGGCTGAAGCTGCCATCGGGCCCGGCAATGGCGCTGCCGATCAGGTTGCCCAAGGCATCTTTCACCTCCACCCGGGCGCCCCCTTCTGCAGTGCCGACCAGGCTGTCACCATTGCTCAGCACCAGGTCGGTTGGTTGCAGCGGTGCCACCTGGTCCGGCGCTGTCAGCGGGCTAGGTGTCGAGACGTTGCCGGCGGCATCGGTCAGGGTCACTTGCAGGGACGAGCCATCCACCACCGGGGTTGGCAGTTGCACGTTGAAGCTGCCATCCGGTTGCACGGTGCCGCTCACCAGCACCTGGCCCTGGTCGTTGCGCACCTCCACAGTGGTGCCTGCTTCACCCCGGCCGGAGACCGTGCGGCCATCGACGCTGATGACCAGTTGGGTGGCAGGCGCTGGCGGTGTGGTATCACCACCGTTATCAACGATCGGTGCAGTGACGGTGCCGGCTGCGGAGGCATTGCCTGCGGTATCGGTGGCGGTTACCTGCAATTGCTCGCCGGCCACTTGAGGCGGGGTAAGGCCGATGCTGAACGTACCGCCGGCCCCCACCACGACGCTGCCTAGCACGGTAGTGCCGTCGGCTGCCAGCACGCGCACGGTGCTGCCAGCTTCGGCGCGCCCGGTCACCACGCTGCCATTGGCGCTGACAGCGAGTTCGCTGGGGGCGGCAGGTGCGGTGATGTCCGGCGCGGTCACTTGTACCGGCAGTGACGAAGCCCCGTTGTTGTCGATGGCGACCACGTCCAGCAATTGGCCGTTGGCCTGGGCCGGGTTGAGCACAACGGTGAAGGTGCCCTCGGCGCCGACCACGATGCTGCCCACCACCGCGCCATTGGCATCCTGCACTTCCACGCGGCTGCCGACCGGCGCGGAGCCGCTGACGCTTGTGCCATCCGCAGCGACTACCAGGTCGCTCGGGCTGGCCGGCGTGGGCACCAGCGGTACATCGAAGGTCAAGGCCCCGGACGCGTTGCCGCTGGCGTCGGTCTGCACCAGGCTCAGGCGCTCGCCCGGCAGCGCGGCCGGGTCCAGGTCGAGCAGGAAGGTGCCGTTGGCGGTCACCGTGCCAGTGCCGATCACGGTGCCATTGACGTCGCGTACTTCAACGGTAGCACCGGCTTCGCCGCGACCGCTCAAGGTCAGGCCGCCGGTACCGACCACGATGTTGCCGACTACGGCTGGGGGCGTGGTGTCCGGCGCATCGAACTGCAATGGGGTGGAGACATTACCCGCGGCGTCCACCACTCGAATGTCGAGGACCTCGCCATTGGCTTGGGCAGGGGACAGGGTAACGCTGAAGCTGCCGTTCGGGTTGACTACGCCGCTGCCGATCACGTTGCCCGAGGCGTCGCGCACCTGCACGGTAGCGCCAGGCTCACCGCTACCGGTCAAGGTAATGCCGCCGGCCAGGTCCAGGCCGGTCGGCTGGGCGGGGGCCTGCAGGTCTGGGGTGGCCACCGTGCCAGGGGTGGAGGCATTGCCGGCGGCATCGGTCAGTACCACTTGCAGGGTACTGCCATCGTTCACCGGCGGGGCCAGGGTGATCTGGAAGGTGCCATCCGGGTTGACTGTACCGTTGGCCAGCACGTTGCCCTGGGCATCGCGTACTTGCACGCTGGCGCCCGCTTCGCCACGGCCGCTCAGTTGGCCACCGGCCAGGCCGACGACCAGGTTGGTCGGCGCCTGGGGTGGCGTGGTATCGACACCGTCGATGTCTGGGGCCGTGACGCTACCGGCACTGGAGGCATTGCCGGCGGTGTCGGTGGCGGTGACTTGCAGCACTTCACCGTCCACTTGCGCGGGGCTGAGGGTGATGCTGAAGCTGCCGGTGGCGCCTACCACCGCCGTACCCAGCACGGTAGTGCCATCGGCGGCCAGCACGCGCACGGTGCTGCCCGCTTCCGCGCGGCCAGTGACGACGGTACCGTTGGCGTTGATCGCAAGTTCGCTCGGGGCGGCCGGGGCGGTGATATCCGGCGCACTGATCTGCACCGGCAGGGACGATGCACCCGTGCCATCGATGGCGACCACATCCAGCAGCTCGCCGTTGGCCTGGGCCGGGTTGAGGATGACGGTGAAGGTGCCTTCAGCGCCCACTACCACACTGCCCACCAGCGTGCCGTTGGCATCGTGGACTTCCACGCGGCTGCCGGCCGGTGCAGACCCCGTGATGCTGGTGCCATTCGCGGCCACTACCAGGTCGCTTGGGCTGGCGGGGGCAGGGGTAACGGGCACCTCGAACTGCAAGGCTTCGGACGCGTTGCCGCTCGGGTCGGTCTGTACCAGGCTCAGTGCGGCGCCCGGTTGGGCTGCCGGGTCGAGATTGACCACAAAGGTGCCGTTGGCGCCGACCGTGGCAGTGCCGATGACGGTACCGCCGGCATCACGCACTTCAACAGTGGCACCGGCCTCGCCGCGACCGCTGAGCACCAGGCCACCGGTACCGACCACGACATTGCTGACCGCCGCAGGCGGGGTGATGTCCGGTGCATCGAACTGCAGCGGTGCAGAGCTGTTGCCAGCGGTATCCACCAAGCGCACGTCCAGCGCCTCGCCATTGGCCTGGGCCGGGAACAAGGTGACGCTGAAGGTGCCGTCTGCGTTGACCAGGCCGGTACCAATCACGTTGCCGGCGCTATTGCGCACCTGCACCGTGGCGCCAGGTTCGCCGCGGCCGGTGAAGGTGACGCCATCGGCCAGGGCCAGTTCGGTCGGTTGTGTCGGGGCTTGCAGGTCTGGAGAGGCGACCGAGCCCGGTTGCGAGACGTTGCCAGCGGCATCGGTGAGGGTGACTTGCAACGTGCTGCCGTCGTTCACGGCAGGGGACAAGGTTACCGCGAAGGTGCCATCCGGGCCGACAGTGCCGGTTGCCAGCACAGTGCCTGCCGCATCGCGTACCTGTACGGTGGTGCCGGCCTCGCCACGCCCGCTCAACTGGCTGCCGGCGAGGCCGATCACCAGGTTGGTCGGTGCGTCAGGTGGCGTGGTATCGCCCCCGTCGATGTCTGGCGCGGTGACCGAGCCAGCGGTCGAGGTGTTGCCTGCCGCATCGGTGGCGGTGACTTGCAGCACTTCGCCGTCGACCTGTGCCGGGTCCAGGGTGATGCTGAAGCTGCCCGTGGCGCCCACCACCACGCTACCCAGCACGGTGGTGCCATCGGCGGCCAGCACACGCACGGTGCTGCCCGGTTCGGCACGGCCGGTGACTACTGTGCCGTCAGCGTTGACGGCCAGGTCGCTCGGGGCGGCAGGTGCGGTGATGTCCGGTGCGGTGACCTGCGTTGGCAGGGACGCTACGCCAGCATCGTCGATGGCCACCACGTCCAGCAGTTCCCCATTGGCCTGGGCCGGGTCGAGGACCACGGTGAAGCTGCCATCGGGGCTCGCCACGACACTGCCAATCAGCGTGCCGTTGGCATCATGCACTTCCACACGGGTGCCGGCAGGTGCCGTACCGCTGATGCTGCTGCCGTCTTCGGCGAACACCAGGTCGCTGGGGCTTGCCGGGGCAGTGGTGACCGGCACTTCGAACTGCAGCGCTTCGGAGGCGTTGCCGCTTGGGTCGGTCTGCACCAGGCTCAGTTGCTCACCTGGCTGCACAGCCGGGTCGAGGTTGATCAGGAAGGTGCCGTTGGCGGCTACCACACCGGTGCCGATTACGGTGCCGTTGGCATCACGCACTTCGACGGTGGCGCCGGCTTCGCCACGACCACTCAGGGCCAGGCCGCCGTTGCCGACCACGATGTTGCTGACCGCCGTCGGCGGAGTGATGTCCGGTGCATCGAACTGCAGCGGTGCAGAGCTGTTGCCGGCGGTATCCACCAGACGTACGTCCAGTGCTTCGCCGTTGGCCTGTGCGGGGTTCAGGGTCAAGCTGAACAGACCATCGGCGCCGACTACACCCGTGCCGATGAGGTTGCCACCGGCATCACGCACCTGCACGGTAGCGCCCGGTTCGCCGCGACCGGTGAAGGTCACGCCGTCAGCCAAGGCCAGCTCGGTAGGCTGGGCAGGGGCCTGCAGGTCTGGCGAGGTGACCGAAGCGGGTGGCGAGACATTGCCAGCGGCATCGGTCAGGGTCACTTGCAGGGCGCTGCCGTCGTTCACGGCAGGGGTCAGGGTAACTGCAAAGCTGCCATCGGCGCCGACAGTGCCGGTGGCCAGCACAGTACCTGCCGCATCGCGTACCTGCACAGTGGTGCCAGGCTCGCCGCGCCCGCTCAGCTGGCTACCGGCCAGACCGATTACCAGGTCGGTCGGGGCTACCGGTGGCGTGGTATCGACACCGTCGATGTCCGGTGCGGTCACCACGCTGGTGGGCGATGTGTTGCCGGCGGCATCTGTTGCGGTGGCTTGCAGCACTTCACCATCGACTTGTGGCGGCGCGAGGTTGATGCTGAACACGCCGGTCGGGCCGACCACGGCCGTACCCAGCTCGGTGCCATCGGCGGCAACGATACGCACAGTGCTGCCCGGTTCGGCACGGCCGGTGATGACGCTGCCGTCAGCGCTGACGGCCAGTTCGGTCGGTGCGGCCGGCGCGGTGATGTCCGGCGCGGTGATCTGTGCGGGCAACGAGGAAACGCCACTGTCATCGATGGCGACCACATCCAGCAGTTCGCCGTTGGCCTGGGCCGGGCTCAGCTCGATGCTGAAGGTGCCGTCGGCATTGGCGATGGCGCTGCCGATCAGGGTGCCATTGGCGTCATGAACCTCCACGCGCGTCCCTGCAGGGGCCGAGCCGGTGAGGGTGGTGCCGTCGGCATCGACGGCCAGATTGCTCGGGCTGTCCGGCGCGGTGGTCAGCGGTACGTCGTATTCGAGGGCAGCGGAGGCGTTGCCGCTTGGGTCGGTCTGCACCAGGCTCAGCTGTTCGCCAGGCTGCGCAGCTGGGCTGAGGTCGATCAGGAAGGTACCGTTGGCAGCGACTACGCCAGTGCCGATCACGCTGCCGTTGGCATCGCGCACTTCGACCGTGGCGCCCGGTTCGCCACGACCGCTCAGGGCCGCGCCACCCGCACCGACCAGGATGTCGGTTACGGCATTGGGCGGGGTGATGTCCGGGGCTGTGAATTCCAGTGGTATCGAACTGTTGCCGGCCGCGTCCACCAGGCGTACGTCCAGTGTTTCGCCGTTGGCTTGCGCAGGGTTCAGGGTCAGGCTGAACAGGCCATCGGCGCCGACTACACCCGTGCCGATGATGTTGCCTGCGGCATCACGCACTTGCACCGTGGTGCCCGCTTCGCCACGGCCGCTCAGTTGGCTGCCGGCCAGACCGATTACCAGATTGGTCGGGGCTTCAGGCGGTGTGGTATCCACACCGTCGATATCCGGTGCAGTAACGGAGCTGGCCACGGACGTGTTGCCAGCAGCATCAGTCGCAGTGGTTTGCAGGACTTCACCGTCTACCTGTGGCGGAGCAAGGTTGATGCTGAACACGCCGGTCGGGCCGACCACGGCCGTACCCAGTTCGGTGCCATCGGCGGCAACGATCCGCACAGTGCTGCCGGGTTCGGCACGGCCGGTGATGACGCTGCCGTCAGCGCTGACGGCCAGTTCGGTCGGTGCGGCCGGCGCGGTGATGTCCGGCGCGGTGATCTGCGCAGGTAGTGAGGAAACGCCACTGTCATCAATGGCGACCACATCCAGCAGTTCGCCGTTGGCCTGGGCCGGGCTCAGCTCGATGCTGAAGGTGCCGTCGGCATTGGCGATGGCGCTGCCGATCAGGGTGCCGTTGGCGTCATGCACCTCCACGCGAGTCCCCGCCGGGGCGGAACCGGTGAGGGTGGTGCCGTCGGCATCGATGGCCAGGTTGCTTGGGCTAGTCGGCGCCGTGGTCAGCGGTACGTCGTATTCGAGGGCAGCGGAGGCGTTGCCGCTTGGGTCGGTCTGCACCAGGCTCAGTTG
>NZ_JAJSRO010000025.1:0-95222 GCF_021283425.1 Pseudomonas sp. NMI542_15
ACCCAAGGGCAGCGGAAAATCTGTGGGAGCGGGCTTGTCCCGCGAAGAGGCCGGCACAGGTCAGTGGTGTTTGCGCGTCACCGGCTTTAGCAGCTCATCGGGCGGCATTTCGCACTTGATCTTGCGCCCAGAAGGAAAACACCCAGGAAGGGCCGCGGCGGGGCGCTGGTAGATTGCTGTCTGATGGCCGGGGCTTTGCCCCGGTTCGCGGGGCAAGCCCGCTCCCACAGGTGCTTTGCTGAACCCAAGGGCAGCGGAAAATCTGTGGGAGCGGGCTTGTCCCGCGAAGAGGCCGGCACAGGTCAGTGGTGTTTGCGCGTCACCGGCTTTAGCAGCTCATCGGGCGGCATTTCGCACTTGATCTTGCGCCCAGAAGGAAAACACCCAGGAAGGGCCGCGGTGGGGCGCTGGTAGATTGCTGTCTGATGGCCGGGGCTTTGCCCCGGTTCGCCGGGCAAGCCCGCTCCCACAGGTTCTTTGCTGAACCCAAGGGCAGCGGAAAATCTGTGGGAGCGGGCTTGTCCCGCGAAGAGGCCGGCACAGGTCAGTGGTGTTTGCGCGGCACCGGCTTTAGCAGCTCATCGGGCGGCATTTCGCACTTGATCTTGCGCCCCAGCAGCTCTTCGATCGCCGGCAACTGGTACGAGTCATCCTCCCCGGCAAAACTGATCGACACGCCACTGGCCCCCGCGCGGCCGGTACGGCCAATGCGGTGCACGTAGTCGTCCGGGTCTTCTGGCAGGGTGAAGTTGATCACGTGGCTGATACCATCGATATGGATGCCACGCCCGGCCACGTCGGTGGCCACCAGCACCGTGATGCGCCCTTCGCGGAAGTTTTCCAGGGTGCGGATGCGCTTGTGCTGGGGCACATCGCCCGACAGCTGGGCGGCATTGATGCCGTCGCGCACCAGTTTTTCCTCGATGCGCCGCACTTCGTCCTTGCGGTTGGCAAACACCATCACCCGTTCCCAGTTGTTCTGGGACACCAGGTTGTACAGCAGCTTGTATTTGTCGCTACCCGCCACTGCATACACGTGCTGCTCGACCGTTTCGCTGGCCACGTTTTCCGGCTCGATCTCGACGATGGCCGGGTTGGTGGTCCACTGCTTCGCCAGGTTCATCACGTCGTCGGTGAAGGTGGCGGAGAACAGCAGGGTCTGGCGCTCGCTTTTCGGTGGTGTCTGGCGAATGATCTGGCGCACTTGTGGGATGAAACCCATGTCGAGCATGCGGTCGGCTTCGTCCAGCACCATCACCTCGACCATGTCCAGGTGCACTTCGCCGCGCTGGTTGAAGTCCAGCAGGCGGCCCGGGGTTGCCACCAGGATGTCGCAGTGGCGTGCTTCAAGGGCTTTGAGCTGCTTGTCGAAGTCCATGCCGCCAACAAAGCTCATGACGTTCAGGCCGGTGTACTTGGTCAGCGCCACGGCGTCCTTGGCGATCTGCACCACCAGCTCGCGGGTAGGGGCGATGATCAGCGCGCGTGGCTCGCCCATGTAGCGTTCCTTGGGCGGTGGCGTCTGCTGCAGTTGGGAAATGATCGAGATCAGGAACGCCGCAGTCTTGCCGGTACCTGTCTGGGCCCGGCCAATGGCGTCCTGACCACGCAGGGTATACCCCAGCACCTGCGCCTGGATCGGCGTGCAGTACGGGAAGCCCAGGTCGTGGATGGCGTGCATCAGCTCGTTGGACAGCTTGAAGTCGTGGAAGCGGGTCTTGCCTTCCTGCGGCTCGACCACGAAGTCTTCCGGTTTCCACAGGCTGGCCTG
Organism: Pseudomonas sp. NMI542_15; assembly: GCF_021283425.1. Classification (NCBI taxonomy): domain Bacteria; kingdom Pseudomonadati; phylum Pseudomonadota; class Gammaproteobacteria; order Pseudomonadales; family Pseudomonadaceae; genus Pseudomonas; species Pseudomonas sp. NMI542_15. The sequence goes on from NZ_JAJSRO010000025.1 coordinate 1,772, forward strand.
TGGCTTGGGCTTGCGCTCGCGACGCGGTTTGTCCTTGGCCGCTTTGTTGGCAGGTGGCGTAGCAGCAGCGGGTTGTTCAGCCTTTGGGGCGGGGTTGGCATGCGCTACGGCCGGTTTTGCTGCGGGCCGGGCCTCGCTGGCGGGTGCGGGCGCAGGCGGTGCCACGCTGGCAGCAGGAGCAACGGCGTGTGGCGCGGCGTCTCCCTTGCCGAATATTTTCTTGAGTGCTTTGAGCACGATCGTCTCATCAACTGATTAAGGAATGTACGCCGGGCAGTGTAATGCAAGATCCGGGCGCGGCGTAGTGGAATACTCCCACAACTACAAGAGAGCCAGCCTATTGCAGCTGTTTGCTCAACCATTCGTAGATGTCGTTCAGTTCTTCGACCACCACTTCGTGTTCCATCGGGTATTCGTGCCAGCGGGCGGCGACGCCCCAGGTGTTCAGGTACTCGAAAGCGGTGCGGCCCATGGACGGGATCACCACCGGGTCATGCACGCCATGCAGGCACAGGGCCGGGGTGCGCTGCTGGCAGGCACTCAACTGGTGCTGGTCGTTGAAGGTGGGGGCATAGGTGGACAGGGCAATCACCCCACCCAGTGCTTCTTGCCACTTTATATAGGCAGTGTGCAGCACCACCGCGCCACCTTGGGAAAAACCGGCCAGGAAGATACGGGACAGGTTGATGCCTTTGGCCTGCTCGGCCTTGATCAGGGCAACCACTTGCTCGGCTGACGCTTCCAGCTGCGCTTCGTCAATGGCGCGGGCCGGGGTCATGGCCTTGATGTCATACCAGCTGGGCATGGCATAACCGCCATTTATGGTGACTGGCCGGGTCGGGGCCTGGGGCATGATGAACCGGGTGCTGAGCAGGCGCTCCTGCATGAATTCGGCTACCGGTAGGAAGTCGTAACGGTCGGCCCCCAAACCGTGCAACCAGATCACACAGGCATCAGCGGTTTTCTGTGGTTCGAGAATCAGCGGGTTGGTCATGACTGCTCCGAAAGTGTGCGGGTCTTGTTATGGCGTGCGTGAAAAGAAGGCGCTGGAAATGATTGTCGGAAAAAGAATGTCGCAACGATACAACTTTCCCCACTTGACGAGCGCTTAAACGCTACAGCCAGAGAATCTGGTACGCGCTTTGCAATTCAATCTGCGATGCAAAGGGCAGGCCGAAACGGTAACACCCTTTGCACGCGAAGGCTGTCACAGAACAGTCCATTGCGCCAAGTGACCCAATAACAAGCCAATACGGGTCGGATACGCCTCAAAAGGGTGCGGTGCAATTCCGGCTCGATACAACAAGAGCGATTTGGAGGTTGTGAATGAAGATGTTGAAAACCACCCTGGCAGTCCTGACCGCTGCCGCCGCACTGGGCGCCGTGAGCAATGCCCAGGCCGGCGCCACCCTCGATGCGGTCAAGAAGAAGGGCTTCGTCCAGTGTGGCGTGAGCGACGGTCTTCCGGGCTTCTCGGTACCTGATGCGCAAGGCAAGATCGTCGGTATCGACGCCGATGTCTGCCGCGCCGTGGCCGCTGCCGTGTTCGGCGACGCGACCAAGGTCAAGTTCAGCCAGCTCAACGCCAAGGAACGCTTCACCGCCCTGCAGTCGGGCGAGGTCGACGTGCTGTCGCGCAACACCACCTGGACCAGCTCGCGCGATGCCGGCATGGGCCTGGTGTTTGCCGGTGTCACCTACTACGACGGGGTTGGCTTCCTGGTCAACAAGAAGCTGGGTGTATCCAGCGCCAAAGAGCTCGATGGCGCAACCATCTGTATCCAGGCCGGTACCACCACCGAGTTGAACGTGTCGGACTTCTTCCGCGCCAATAACCTGAAGTACACCCCGATCACCTTCGACACCTCGGACGAAAGCGCCAAGTCGCTGGAGTCGGGCCGTTGCGACGTGCTGACCTCGGACAAGTCGCAGCTGTTTGCCCAGCGTTCCAAGCTGGCCGCGCCGACCTACTACGTGGTACTGCCGGAAACCATCTCCAAGGAGCCACTGGGCCCGGTGGTGCGTAAAGGCGACGAGGAGTGGTTCAGCATCGTCAAGTGGACCCTGTTCGCCATGCTCAACGCCGAAGAAGCAGGCATCACCTCGAAAAATGTCGAGGCCGAAGCCAAGGGCACCAAAAACCCTGACGTCGCCCGCCTGTTGGGTGCGGATGGTGAGTACGGCAAGGACCTCAAGCTGCCCAAAGACTGGGTAGTACAGATCGTCAAGCAAGTCGGCAACTACGGTGAAGTGTTCGAGAAGAACCTGGGCCAGAGCACCGACCTGAAGATCGACCGTGGCATGAACGCCCTGTGGAACAACGGCGGCATCCAGTACGCGCCACCCGTGCGCTGATGGTTGCACCCTGCGGCGGCATCCCGCCGCTGCAGGCTGTTCGAATCCCTACTGTCCGGGGCACTTCATGCAAAATCAAATCGGCGCACCCAAGGGCTTGTCCCTTAACGATCCGCGTGTGCGCGCGTGGCTGTTCCAGATCCTCACGATCGTCTTCGTGGTCGGCCTGGGCTGGTACCTGTTCCACAACACGCAAACCAACCTGCAACACCGGGGTATCACCTCGGGCTTCGACTTTCTCGACCGCAGTGCCGGCTTCGGCATCGCCCAGCACCTGATCCCCTATGTGGAATCCGACAGTTATGCGCGGGTGTTCGTCATCGGCCTGCTCAATACCCTGCTGGTCACCTTCATCGGCGTCATCCTGGCGACGGTTCTGGGCTTCATCATTGGGGTGGCTCGCCTGTCACCGAACTGGATGATCAACAAACTGGCGACCGTGTATGTGGAAACCTTCCGCAACATTCCGCCGCTGCTGCAGATCCTGTTCTGGTACTTCGCCGTGTTCCTGACCCTGCCGGGACCGCGCGGCAGCATCAACATCGACGATATGTTCTTCATCAGCAACCGTGGCCTGAACATGCCGGGCGCGTCCATGGCCGATGGCTTCTGGCCGTTCGTCGTTGCCTTGGGGGTGGCGATTGCCGCCACTGTCGTGATGGTGCGCCTGGCCAACAAGCGCTTCGATGAGACCGGCGTGCCGTTCCACAAGTTCTGGGGGGGGCTGGCGCTACTGCTCGTCATCCCGGGCCTGAGCGTGCTGTTGTTCGGCAGCCCGGTAAGCTGGGAGGTGCCGCAGCTCAAGGGCTTCAACTTCGTCGGTGGCTGGGTGCTGATCCCCGAACTGCTGGCGCTGACCTTGGCGCTGACTATCTACACGGCAGCTTTCATCGCTGAAATCGTGCGTTCTGGCATCCGTTCGGTCAGCCATGGCCAGACCGAGGCCGCGCGCTCGCTGGGCCTGCGCGAGGGCCCGACCCTGCGCAAGGTGATCATTCCCCAGGCACTGCGGGTGATCATTCCGCCGCTGACCAGCCAGTACCTGAACCTGGCGAAGAACTCGTCGCTGGCGGCCGGTATCGGCTACCCGGAGATGGTCTCGCTGTTCGCCGGCACCGTGCTCAATCAGACCGGCCAGGCTATCGAGGTGATCGCCATCACCATGAGTGTCTATCTCGCCATCAGCATCAGCATTTCGCTGCTGATGAACTGGTACAACAAGCGCATTGCGCTGATCGAGCGGTGAGGATACGCCTGTGAATGCCCATGTTTTCAAACCCGATATGCCGCCACCGGTGAAAACCGTCGGCGTGCTCGCATGGATGCGTGCCAATCTGTTCTCCAGCTGGCTCAACACGCTGTTGACCCTGTTCGCCATCTACCTGGTATGGCTGATCGTACCGCCGCTTGTTCAGTGGGCGTTGATCGACGCCAACTGGGTCGGCACCACACGCGCCGACTGCACCAAGGAGGGCGCCTGCTGGGTGTTCGTGCAGCAGCGCTTTGGCCAGTTCATGTACGGCTACTACCCGGCCGAGCTGCGCTGGCGGGTGGACCTGACGGTGTGGCTTGCCGTCATCGGCGCTGCGCCGCTGTTCATCAAGCGCTTCCCGCGCAAGGCCTTCTACGGCCTGGGCTTCCTGGTGCTGTACCCGGTACTGGCCTACACCCTGCTGCACGGTGGGTACCTGGGCCTGGAGAGCGTACCGACCAGCCAGTGGGGCGGGCTGATGCTGACCCTGGTGATCGCCACCGTGGGTATTGTCGGCGCCTTGCCACTGGGCATCCTGCTGGCCTTGGGCCGGCGTTCGAGGATGCCGGCCGTGAAGGTGGTGTGCGTGACCTTCATCGAGTTCTGGCGCGGCGTGCCATTGATCACCGTGCTGTTCATGTCGTCGGTGATGCTGCCGTTGTTCCTGCCCGAAGGCATGAGCTTCGACAAGCTGCTGCGGGCGATGATCGGCGTGATCCTGTTCCAGTCGGCGTATATCGCCGAGGTGGTGCGCGGTGGTGTGCAGGCCATCCCCAAGGGCCAGTACGAAGCTGCCGCCGCCATGGGCCTGGGCTATTGGCGTTCGATGGGCCTGGTGATTCTGCCGCAGGCGCTCAAGCTGGTGATTCCCGGCATCGTCAACACCTTCATTGCCCTGTTCAAGGACACCAGCCTGGTGATCATCATCGGCCTGTTCGACCTGCTGAACAGCGTCAAGCAAGCCGCCGCCGACCCGGCCTGGCTGGGCATGGCTACCGAGGGCTATGTGTTCGCCGCCCTGGTGTTCTGGATTTTCTGTTTCGGTATGTCCCGCTACTCCATGCACCTGGAGCGCAAGCTGGACACTGGCCACAAGCGTTAGGAGTTTCGAAATGAGTGAAGCGATCAAGCAGCCTGCCGGCCCCGAAGGCATCATCCAGATGCAGGGTGTGAACAAGTGGTACGGCCAGTTCCATGTGCTCAAGGACATCAACCTGAACGTGCGCCAGGGGGAGCGCATTGTGCTGTGCGGGCCATCCGGCTCGGGCAAGTCCACCACCATCCGTTGCCTCAACCGCCTGGAAGAGCACCAGCAGGGGCGCATCGTGGTCGATGGCGTCGAGCTGACCAACGACCTCAAGCAGATCGAGGCCATCCGCCGTGAAGTGGGCATGGTGTTCCAGCACTTCAACCTGTTCCCGCACCTGAGCATTCTGGAAAACTGCACCTTGGCGCCGATGTGGGTGCGCAAGATGCCGCGGCGCAAGGCCGAGGAAATTGCCATGCATTATTTGGAGCGCGTGCGTATTCCCGAGCAGGCGCACAAGTACCCGGGGCAATTGTCGGGTGGCCAGCAGCAGCGTGTGGCGATTGCCCGTGCGCTGTGCATGAAGCCGAAGATCATGCTGTTCGACGAGCCGACCTCGGCGCTGGACCCGGAAATGGTCAAGGAAGTGCTCGATACCATGGTGGGCCTGGCCGAAGACGGCATGACCATGCTCTGCGTGACCCACGAGATGGGTTTTGCCCGCACCGTGGCGAACCGGGTGATCTTCATGGACAAGGGGGAGATTGTGGAGCAGGCGGCGCCGGATGACTTCTTCGACCGGCCGCGCAGTGACCGGACCCGGTTGTTCCTGAGCCAGATCCTGCATTGATGCTGTTTGGGCTGCGCGGCAGCCCTTCACGGGCACGCCCGCTCCCACAGGTTTAGCGCTGGCTTTGGAGCCAGCGTAGTTCCTGTGGGAGCGGGCGTGCCCGCGAAGGGCCGCAACGCGGCCCTGGGTTTATTTCTCTTCCTGGCTGGCAGCCGGCGCCGGCGGCGGCCGCAGCCCCACCTCGGCAACCAGCTTCAACTGCTGCCCATTGCGCATCACCTCGATGGTGATCTTCTCGTTGGGTTTGATCCGCGCCACTTGGTTCATCGACTTGCGGCCATCACCGGCCGGTTCGCCGTTGATGCTCAGGATCACGTCACCCAGTTGCAACCCGGCCTTGGCCGCCGGGCCTTCGCGGAAAATACCTGCAACCACGATACCCGGGCGGTCCTTCATGCCGAACGATTCGGCCAGCTCCTGGCTCAGCGGTTGCACCTCGATGCCCAGCCAGCCACGGATCACCTGGCCGTGCTCGACGATCGACTTCATTACCTCCAGTGCTAGTTTCACCGGGATGGCGAAGCCAATGCCTTGTGAACCACCGGACTTGGAGAAAATCGCGGTGTTGATGCCAACCAGGTTGCCATTGGCATCGACCAGCGCGCCGCCCGAGTTGCCGGGGTTGATCGCTGCGTCGGTCTGGATGAAGTCTTCGTAGTTGTTCAGGCCCAGCTGGTTACGGCCGGTAGCGCTGATGATACCCATGGTCACGGTCTGGCCGACACCAAACGGGTTGCCGATGGCCAGCGACACGTCGCCGATGTGAATGGTGTCCGAACGGCCTATGGTGATCGCCGGCAGGTTCTTCAGGTCGATCTTCAGCACCGCCAGGTCGGTTTCCGGGTCGCTGCCGATCACGCGGGCCAGGGTTTCGCGGCCATCTTTCAGGGCCACGACGATCTGGTCGGCGCCGCTGGTGACATGGTTGTTGGTCAGCAGGTAGCCCTCGGGGCTCATGATCACCGCCGAGCCCAGGCTCGACTCCCAGCGGCGCTGCTTGGGCAGGTTATCGCCGAAGAAGCGGCGGAACTGCGGGTCCTCGAACAGCGGATGTGCGCTTTTGTTCACCACCTTGGTGGTGTACAGGTTGACCACTGCAGGGGCAGCCAGTGTCACGGCGTCGGCGTACGACACCGGGCCTTGCATGATCCGCGTGGTCTGCGGTGCCTGTTGCAGGTTGACGTCCTGACTGGGCAGGCCTACCCACTCCGGGAAGCGCTGGATGATCAGCATGGCGATCAGTACGCCGGTAAGCAGGGGCCAGCCAAAGTAACGCAAAGCCTTGAACATGAACGAATCCTGGAAAGAGCGAGGGCCAGTGGCCGCGCAGTGGGGCATGAGCGCGCGGGATCATACACCGGTTCCCCCAGTGCCGGCGACGGCCCATAATGGCCGGCATTATACGGGCGTTCCATTGGCGTTGCGCCCGAGAAAAGCGCAGTTTTCGAGGAGATTTTCATGGCCGTCGCTCTAAACACCCTGGTCGAGGAAGCCGAGCGTTACCTGGGCAGCGCGAAGATCCAGGATTATTGCCCCAATGGCCTGCAAGTAGAGGGCCGGCCGCAGGTCAGCCGTATCGTCAGTGGTGTTACCGCCAGCCAGGCGTTGCTGGATGCTGCGGTCGAGGCCCAGGCCGACCTGGTGCTGGTGCACCATGGTTACTTCTGGAAGGGTGAGAACCCGTGCATCACCGGTATCCGCCAGCGTCGTCTGAAAACCTTGCTGAACAACGACATCAGCCTGCTGGCGTTTCACCTGCCGCTGGATGTTCACCCGGAGGTGGGCAACAACGTGCAGCTGGCGCGGCAACTGGACATCACCGTCGAAGGGCCGCTGGACCCGGAGAACCCCAAGGTGGTCGGGTTGGTCGGCTCACTGGCCGAACCTGTGACTGCCCGCGATTTTGCCCGGCGGGTTCAGGAAGTGCTGGGGCGTGAGCCATTGCTGGTGGAGGGGGAGCAGATGATCCGCCGGGTCGGCTGGTGCACCGGTGGCGGGCAGGGTTACATCGACACGGCGATTGCCGCCGGGGTGGACCTGTACCTGACCGGCGAGGCGTCGGAGCAGACCTATCACAGTGCGCGCGAGAATGGCGTCAGTTTCATTGCTGCCGGGCACCATGCCACCGAGCGTTACGGGGTGCAGGCGCTGGGCGATTACCTGGCGCGGCGGTTTGCCGTGGAGCACCTGTTCATTGATTGCCCCAATCCCATTTGATATCAGCGTTGCCCGCGAAAGGGCCGGCCCTGGCAGCCCAAACCCGCAGTCATATCGTTAGACCTTTTCGATCTAGCCCGCCTCCTAAATAGAAGCAGCCGCTGTGATAAAGTGGCTCGCTCGAACACGGCCCGCAGGCCGTCCATAAGATCGTTTTTCGTGAGTAGCCATGGTCGACAAACTGACGCACTTGAAACAGCTGGAGGCGGAGAGCATCCACATTATCCGCGAGGTGGCCGCCGAGTTCGACAACCCGGTGATGCTGTACTCGATCGGCAAGGATTCCGCCGTGATGCTGCACCTGGCGCGCAAGGCCTTCTTCCCGGGCAAGCTGCCGTTCCCGGTGATGCACGTCGACACCCAGTGGAAATTCCAGGAGATGTACAGCTTCCGCGACAAGATGGTCGAGGAAATGGGCCTGGAACTGATCACCCACGTCAACCCTGAGGGTGTGGCGCAGGGCATCAACCCGTTCACCCATGGCAGCTCCAAGCACACCGACATCATGAAGACCCAGGGCCTGAAGCAGGCACTGGACAAGCATGGTTTCGACGCCGCCTTTGGTGGCGCGCGCCGCGACGAAGAGAAGTCGCGGGCCAAAGAGCGTGTGTATTCGTTCCGCGACAGCAAGCACCGCTGGGACCCGAAGAACCAGCGCCCCGAGCTGTGGAACGTGTACAACGGCAAGGTCAACAAGGGCGAGTCGATCCGCGTGTTCCCGCTGTCGAACTGGACCGAGCTGGACATCTGGCAGTACATCTACCTAGAAGGCATCCCGATCGTGCCGCTGTACTTCGCCGCCGAGCGTGAAGTCATCGAGAAGAACGGCACCCTGATCATGATCGACGACGAGCGTATCCTCGAGCACCTCTCCGAGGAAGAGAAAGCCCGTATCGTCAAGAAGAAGGTGCGTTTCCGTACCCTCGGTTGCTACCCGTTGACGGGGGCTGTCGAGTCGGAAGCCGAAACGCTGACCGACATCATTCAGGAAATGCTCCTGACGCGCACTTCCGAGCGCCAGGGCCGGGTCATCGACCACGATGGCGCCGGTTCCATGGAAGACAAGAAACGTCAGGGCTACTTCTAATTTTCAGGGTTACTCCATGTCGCACCAATCCGATTTGATCAGCGAAGACATCCTCGCTTATCTGGCTCAGCACGAGCGCAAAGAACTGCTGCGTTTCCTCACCTGTGGCAACGTGGATGACGGCAAGAGCACCCTGATAGGGCGCCTGCTGCACGACTCGAAGATGATCTACGAGGACCACCTCGAAGCCATCACCCGTGATTCGAAGAAAGTCGGCACCACCGGCGAAGAAGTCGACCTGGCACTGCTGGTCGACGGTCTGCAGGCCGAGCGCGAGCAGGGCATCACCATCGATGTCGCCTACCGCTACTTCTCCACCGCCAAACGCAAGTTCATCATCGCCGACACCCCTGGCCACGAGCAGTACACCCGCAACATGGCCACCGGTGCGTCCACCTGTGACCTGGCGATCATCCTGGTCGATGCCCGCTATGGCGTGCAGACCCAGACCCGCCGGCACAGCTACATTGCCTCGCTGCTGGGCATCAAGCACATCGTGGTCGCAGTCAACAAGATGGACCTGAAGGGCTTCGATGAAGGCGTCTTCGAGTCGATCAAGGCCGACTACCTGAAGTTTGCCGAAGCCATCAACCTGACCCCGAGCAGCCTGCACTTCGTACCAATGTCGGCGCTCAAGGGCGACAACGTGGTCAACCACAGCGAACAATCGCCGTGGTACGCCGGCCCGACGCTGATGGAAATCCTCGAAACCGTCGAGGTTGCGGCCGACCGCAACTTCACCGATTTGCGCTTCCCGGTGCAGTACGTGAATCGCCCGAACCTGAACTTCCGCGGCTTCGCCGGCACCATCGCCAGTGGCGTGGTGCACAAGGGCGACGAAATCGTCGTGCTGCCGTCGGGCAAGAGCAGCCGCGTCAAGTCCATCGTCACCTACGAAGGTGAGCTGGAAAACGCCGGCCCAGGCCAAGCCGTGACCCTGACCATGGAAGACGAGATCGACATCTCCCGTGGCGACCTGCTGGTACATGCGGACAACGTGCCGCCAGTGACCGATCAGTTCGACGCCATGCTGGTGTGGATGGCCGAGGAGCCAATGCTCCCGGGCAAGAAGTACGACATCAAGCGCGCCACCAGCTATGTGCCGGGCTCGATTGCCAGCATCACCCACAAGGTCGATGTGAACACCCTGGAGCAGGGCGCTGCCAGCGCGCTGCAGCTGAACGAAATCGGCCGCGTGAAGGTAGCGCTGGACACCTCGATCGCCCTGGACGGCTACGACAGCAACCGCACCACCGGTGCGTTCATTGTCATCGACCGCCTGACCAACGGCACCGTCGGTGCCGGCATGATCATCGCGCCACCCGTTCTGCCACACGGCAGCACCGGCCAGCATGGCAAGCAGGCCCACGTGTCTACCGAAGAGCGCGCCCTGCGCTTCGGCCAGCAGCCAGCCACCGTGCTGTTCAGCGGCCTGTCCGGCGCTGGCAAGAGCACCCTGGCTTATGCCGTGGAGCGCAAGCTGTTCGACATGGGCCGTGCGGTGTACGTGCTGGACGGCCAGAACCTGCGCCACGACCTGAACAAGGGCCTGCCGCAAGACCGCGCCGGCCGCACCGAAAACTGGCGCCGCGCCGCCCATGTGGCGCGCCAGTTCAACGAAGCCGGCCTGCTGACCCTGGCTGCGTTCGTGGCCCCGGATGCCGAAGGCCGCGAACAGGCCAAGGCCCTGATCGGCAAAGACCGCCTGGTGACGGTGTACGTACAGGCTTCGCCGCTGGCATGCCGCGAGCGTGACCCGCAAGGCCTGTACGCGGCCGGTGGCGAAAACATCCCGGGCGAAAGCTTCCCGTTCGATGTGCCGCTGGATGCCGACCTTGTGATCGACACCCAGGCCATCAGCGTGGATGAAGGTGTGAAACTGGTGCTGGACGTGCTGCGTCAGCGCGGCGCGATCTAAGCGCTGGCCTGCAAGAAAAAACCCGCTTCGGCGGGTTTTTTTATGCGCGTAATCCTTGGGTTGTGCGGAGCCTTTAAGGCCAACCGCTTTGTTGAGAATCTGAAAGTTTGCGCGATCACTGTAGGAGCGGCTTTAGCCGCGAACACCGGCAGAGCCGGTGCCATGTACCGCCGCTGGCAAAGGTTCTTCGCTAAGCCTCTGAGCTGCATCCAGACCTGGCAGGCTAGTTAATTTTAATTCTGAACACTGCAAGACCCTTTGACGCTCTCCATTCCAAGACGCGCGCCATGACCTGCTCGGCGCATCTTCCCCGATCTTCCTCGGGGTAATAGATAAGGTCAGCGCCATCAGGATGCTGAACCACTTCGATAAAGTGTTCCAGCAATCGATCCTGCCAAGCACGCGAGCCTGTCGCCTGAATCAACGCCTCAACAATCAGCCGGAACTCACTGTATGAATAGTCGGCCAGGCTGTGTTTCAGGCAGATCACCATGACGTCTCCGATGAAAGCGCGTATTGCATGGCACTCATGATCCGCAGGTTTTCAGCGTCGTACATCAACCCACCCCACTCGGGCGGGCTCAGGTGGCCTATCTGATAAGAACGCAGACCCTTTACCGTCTCATGGAATGGCGCCCGAGGGGGCCAGCCTTTCTTGAGGCGGTTGAGTTGGGCGGGGATGAATTGCTGGCTGTAGACTGGGTCTTCTGCGATTGCCAGCCAGAAGGATTGGGAGAAATGGTCGAAGCTGTGGAATGTCCGACCTTCGAGTTTACGGATGATGAATTCTGGAAGAAGGCTGGCCATAGAGTCGTCCCTGAGTTGAAGGCAGGGAAAGTGTGCCTGGGGACGAGTTTTTTTTATGTCAGAGGTAGGGGGTATGGAAGTAGGCACGTTCCTGATGATTAGAAGGAGATTTCTTAGATGTGCTTTCCTACACCGGATTTTCCGTTTTCTCGGATTTGTCTTAAATATGTTTCTCTGACACTGGTATCACCCGTTTCTCCTTCACCGCCTTGTAGGAAAAACTCGAATAGATCTCCTTCACCCCCGGCAGGCGTTGCAGCACTTCACGGGTGAATTCCCCGAACGACTCCAGGTCCCGCGCCAGGATCTCCAGCAAAAAGTCATAGCGCCCGGAGATGTTGTGGCAGGCGACGATTTCGGGAATCTCCATCAGCCGCTGCTCGAACGCCAGCGCCATGTCCTTGGTGTGCGAGTCCATCATGATGCTGACGAACGCGGTCACGCCAAACCCCAGTGACTTGGGCGAGAGGATGGCCTGGTAGCCGGTGATGTAGCCGTTGTCTTCCAGCAGTTTGACCCGACGCCAGCAGGGCGAAGTGGTCAACGCTACCTGGTCGGCGAGTTCGGCAACGGTCAGGCGGGCATTGTCCTGCAAAGCGGCAAGCAGGGCGCGGTCGGTTCGGTCGAGGCTTGAAGGCATGTTTTGCCCTCCTGGTCCGTTGATTGTTGTTTTTATTCCAGCAAGCACGCAAATGCGTGGGCTATTTTGGAAAAAATCGGGCAGCTCGGTGGCATAAGCTTATAACAAACCACAAGAGGCTGTTGCCATGCGCGACTCCCATAACAACACCGGTTTTTCCACGCGGGCCATTCACCATGGCTACGACCCGCTTTCCCACGGAGGCGCCCTGGTGCCGCCGGTGTACCAGACCGCTACCTATGCCTTCCCCACTGTTGAATACGGCGCTGCTTGCTTCGCCGGGGAAGAGGCAGGGCACTTCTACAGCCGCATCTCCAATCCCACCTTGGCCTTGCTTGAGCAACGCATGGCCTCGTTGGAGGGCGGTGAGGCGGGATTGGCGCTGGCGTCGGGTATGGGCGCCATTACCTCGACCATCTGGACCCTGTTGCGCCCCGGTGATGAACTGATCGTCGGGCGCACCCTGTATGGCTGTACCTTCGCGTTTCTGCACCATGGGATTGGCGAGTTCGGAGTCAAGATTCACCATGTCGACCTCAATGACGCCAAGGCCCTCAAAGCGGCGATCAACAGTAAAACGCGGATGATCTACTTCGAAACGCCGGCCAACCCCAATATGCAACTGGTCGACATCGCAGCGGTGGTCGAGGCTGTACATGGGAGCGATGTGCTTGTGGTGGTCGACAACACCTACTGCACGCCGTACCTGCAGCGGCCACTGGAGCTGGGGGCGGACCTGGTGGTGCATTCGGCGACCAAGTACCTCAGCGGCCATGGCGATATCACCGCCGGCCTGGTGGTGGGGCGCAAGGCGTTGGTCGACCGCATTCGCCTGGAAGGGCTGAAAGACATGACCGGGGCAGTCTTGTCGCCCCATGACGCTGCGTTATTGATGCGCGGTATCAAGACCTTGGCGCTGCGCATGGACCGGCATTGCGCCAATGCCCTGGAGGTGGCGAAGTTCCTGGCCCGGCAGCCCCAGGTGGAACTGATTCACTATCCGGGCTTGCCGTCGTTTGCCCAGTACGACCTGGCACGGCGGCAGATGCGTTTGCCGGGCGGGATGATTGCCTTTGAGCTCAAGGGCGGTATCGAGGCCGGGCGGCGCTTCATGAATGCCCTGCAGCTATTTGCGCGGGCGGTGAGCCTGGGGGATGCCGAGTCGCTGGCGCAACACCCGGCCAGCATGACGCACTCCAGTTACACGCCCCAGGAGCGCGCCCATCACGGGATATCGGAGGGGCTGGTGAGATTGTCGGTTGGTCTGGAGGATGTGGAGGATCTGCTGCTGGATATCGAGGAGGCGCTGGGGCATCTGTAGAAGCGGCCTTGTGCCGCGAAAAGGGCCCGCAGCGGCAAGAACACGGCATACACAAAAAAGGCCTCTTGCGAGGCCTTTTACAGGTTCAGTGGATCAACGCTTGAGCCCGTAGCTCTCGTCCAGCATGCCCGGCGAGTTCGGCGCTTTTGGCGCATAGTCGCGCGGCACTTCGGCGGTGTCTTTCGGTGGGGTCAGGCGGTCACGCGGGCCTTGCGGCGCTTCGGAATGCAGGGCAGCCAGCAGGCGCTGGCGAGTGACTTCATCAAGGGCCAGGCTGTTGGCGCCTTCAGCCAGGTGATCCTGTACGTCCTGGTAGCTCTGGGTCAGTTTCTTGACCAGCATGGCAGTGCTGTTGAAGTGGGTGACCACTTCGTTCTGGTAGCTGTCGAAGCGCTTCTGGATGTCATCCAGTTGGCGCTGGGTGTTGCTGGGTGCTGCGTTGGGCAGCAGGCGGGCAACAATGAAACCGACCGCCACGCCAATGACCAGGGCCAGGGTTGGCAACAACCAAACAAGGAGCGAGAGTTCCACGAGTCCTTCCTCTATAAACGGCTTTGCTTTACGTTAACGGCTCAGACCTGCGCTGTATACCGCGAGCGATCGCAAATCAGAACAGAATTTCACACCTAGACGAATCGACCCTTCCCGAGGTCACGGAGTAGTGCCTTGCTTGTCCGCGAAACCCCCTTGTTCATCGATGGCCCCGCCGGCCAGCTGGAAGCCTTGTACCTGGACGTGGCTGACGCCCGTGGCGCGGTGCTGATCTGCCACCCCAACCCGGTCCAGGGCGGCACCATGCTCAACAAGGTGGTCTCGACCCTGCAACGCACCGCCCGTGATGCCGGTTACGCGACCCTGCGTTTCAACTACCGTGGCGTCGGCCAGAGCGCCGGCAGCCATGACATGGGGGCCGGCGAAGTGGCCGATGCCGAGGCCGCGGCAGCCTGGCTGCGTAGCTCGCACCCAGAGTTGCCGCTGGTGTTGATGGGCTTTTCGTTCGGTGGTTTCGTTGCCACCAGCCTGGCCGGGCGACTTGAAACTGCAGGCGTCGAGTTGCAGCACCTGTTCATGATCGCCCCGGCGGTCATGCGCCTGACCGCCGAATTCCCGCTGCCGCAGCGCTGCCCGGTGACCGTGGTGCAGCCGGACGCCGACGAAGTCGTCGCACCGCAGCTGGTTTACGATTGGTCCGACAGCCTGACGCGCCCCCATGAGCTGCTGAAAGTGGCAGAATGCGGACACTTCTTCCATGGCAAGCTGACCGATCTGAAGGATCTGCTGCTGCCGCGCCTTTCGAACTGAGCCAAGCCTGAATAAGCGAACACCCATGACCACGCGCATTCTTACCGGTATCACTACCACCGGCACTCCGCACCTGGGCAACTACGCCGGCGCCATTCGCCCTGCGATCCGTGCCAGCCAGCAGCCCGGTGTCGACTCGTTCTACTTCCTGGCCGACTACCACGCCCTGATCAAATGCGATGACCCGCTGCGCATCCAGCGTTCACGCCTGGAAATCGCCGCCACCTGGCTGGCCGGTGGCCTTGACCCGGACAAAGTGACTTTCTATCGCCAGTCCGACATCCCGGAAATTCCCGAACTGACCTGGCTGCTGACCTGCGTTGCCGCCAAGGGCCTGCTCAACCGCGCGCATGCCTACAAGGCCTCGGTGGACAAGAACGTCGAAAATGGGGAAGACCCGGACGCCGGCGTGACCATGGGCCTGTTCAGCTACCCGGTGCTGATGGCCGCGGACATCCTCATGTTCAACGCCAACAAGGTGCCGGTCGGCCGTGACCAGATCCAGCACGTGGAAATGGCCCGCGACATCGGCCAACGCTTCAACCACCTGTTCGGCCAGGGCCAGGACTTCTTCGCCCTGCCAGAGGCGGTGATCGAGGAAAGCGTGGCCACGCTGCCAGGCCTGGACGGGCGCAAGATGTCCAAGAGCTACGACAACACCATCCCGTTGTTCACCAGCGCCAAGGACATGAAAGACGCCATCTCGCGCATCGTGACCGACTCGCGCGCGCCGGGTGAAGCGAAAGACCCGGACAACTCGCACCTGTTCACCCTGTACCAGGCCTTCTCGACGCCGGAGCAATGCGCCGGGTTCCGCGAAGAGCTGTTGCAGGGCCTGGGCTGGGGTGATGCCAAGCAGCGCCTGTTCCAGTTGCTGGATGGCCAGCTGGCGGAAAAACGCGAGTACTACCACCAACTGATCGCCCGCCCGGCGGACCTGGAAGACATCCTGCTGGCCGGTGCCGCCAAGGCCCGCAAGATTGCCACGCCGTTCCTCGAGCAACTGCGCGAAGCCGTTGGCCTGCGTTCGTTCCGCAGCAGCGTGCAGGCCACCACCGAGGTGAAGAAGAAGTCAACCAAGAGCGCGCGCTTCGTCAGCTTCCGTGACGAAGACGGCAGCTTCCGTTTCCGCCTGTTGGCCGCTGACGGTGAGCAACTGCTGCTGTCGCGCAGCTTCGCTGACGGCAAGAGTGCTGGCGCCGTGAGCAAGCAGCTGCAGCAGGGTGGCGAGGCCGATGTACGGGTAGAAGGCCTGAGCTTCGGCCTGTGGCTCAATGGCGAGCAGGTCGCCGACGGGCCGCAGTTCGACAGCGCGCAAGCCCGTGATGCCGCCATTCAGAGCCTGCGTGATGCCCTGGCACCACAGCAGGACTGAGGCATATTGACGCAAGTCTGATTGCCATTAAGCGGGCCTGTCGCTACAGTGACGGCCCGTTTTTTGTTGCCTCGCTAACGAATTATGACTCCCTTAGAACGCTATCAAGCAGATCTGAAACGTCCCGACTTCTTCCATGACGCGGCGCAGGAAACTGCGGTGCGTCACTTGCAGCGCCTGTACGACGACCTGGTAGAAGCGCAGAACAACAAGCCGGGCATGTTCGGCAAACTGTTCGGCAAGAAGGAGCAGACCCCGGTCAAGGGCCTGTATTTCTGGGGTGGGGTAGGGCGAGGCAAGACCTACCTGGTCGATACCTTCTACGAAGCGCTGCCGTTCAAGCAGAAGATGCGTACGCACTTCCACCGCTTCATGAAGCGTGTGCACGAGGAAATGAAAACCCTCAAGGGCGAGAAGAACCCGCTGACCATCATCGCCAAGCGCTTCAGCGAAGAAGCCCGGGTGATCTGTTTCGACGAATTCTTCGTGTCGGACATTACCGATGCGATGATCCTCGGCACTCTGATGGAAGAGCTGTTCAAAAATGGTGTGTCGCTGGTGGCCACTTCCAACATCGTGCCAGACGGCCTTTACAAGGACGGCCTGCAGCGTGCGCGCTTCTTGCCGGCCATCGCCATGATCAAGCAGTACACCGACGTGGTGAACGTGGATAGCGGGGTCGACTACCGCCTGCGCCACCTGGAGCAGGCCGAACTGTTCCACTTCCCACTCAATGACGCGGCGCACCAGAGCATGCGCGCCAGCTTCAAGGCGCTCACCCCTGAGTGCACGCAGGCGATCGAGAACGACGTGCTGATGATCGAGAACCGTCCGATCAATGCCCTGCGCACCTGTGACGATGTCGCCTGGTTCGACTTCCGCGCCCTTTGCGATGGGCCGCGCAGCCAGAACGACTACATCGAACTGGGCAAGATCTTCCACGCCGTGCTGCTGAGCAATGTGGAGCAGATGGGTGTTGCCACCGACGACATCGCCCGCCGCTTCATCAACATGGTGGACGAATTCTACGACCGCAACGTCAAGCTGATCATCTCGGCCGAGGTGGAGCTGAAAGACCTGTACACCGGCGGGCGCCTGAGCTTCGAGTTCCAGCGTACCCTGAGCCGGTTGCTGGAGATGCAGTCGCACGAATTCCTGTCGCGCGCACACAAGCCGTAAGATTTTTGGGGCCGCTTTGCGGCCCATTCGCGACGCAAGGCCGCTGCCACATTGATCGGCGCACGCTGGGCATTTGTGGGAGCGGCCTTGTGCCGCGAATGGGCTGCAAAGCAGCCCCGCAAGGCCTCAAGCCTCTTGCATGAACTGCTGCCGATACTGGTTCGGCGACAGCTCGGTGTGCTGGCGGAACAGCCGCGCAAAGAAACTGGCATCGTCATAACCGACCTCGTAGCTGATGGTCTTGATGCTCTTGCGTGTGCTCGACAGTAACCCCTTGGCGGTCTCGATCCGCAGCCGTTGCAGGTAGTGCAGCGGCTTGTCACCCGTTGCGCCCTGGAAGCGGCGCATGAAATTGCGGATGCTCATGCCGTGGTTGCGGGCAACGTCCTCGAAGCGGAACTTGTCGGCGAAGTGCTCCTCCAGCCAATGCTGAATCTGCAGGATGATCAGGTCCTGGTGCAGCTTCTGCCCGCCAAAGCCCATGCGCCCCGGGGTGTAGTTGCGCTGCACTTCGTAAAGAATGTCGCGCGACACGGCGCGGGCCACGTTGGCACCGCAGAAGCGCTCGATCAGGTAGATGTACAGGTCGCAGGCCGACGTGGCCCCGCCGGCGCAATAGATATTGTCGGCGTCGGTCAGGTGCTTGTCCTGATTCAACCGGATCTTCGGGAAGCGCTCGGCAAAGCTGTTGAAGAAGCGCCAGTAGGTAGTCGCCTCCTTGCCATCGAGCAGGCCGGACTCGGCCAGCCAGAACACGCCACTGGCCTCGGCGCACAGCACCGCGCCGCGGGCATGCTGTTCACGCAGCCATGGGAGCACCTGTGGATAACGTTGCAGCAGGTTGTCGAAGTCGTCCCAGTAGGCCGGGAGAATGATGACGTCGGCGTCGTCCAGGCCACCGTCGACCGGAAGCTGCACATTGCTGAAGCTGTCCACCGGCTGGCCGTCGGGGCTCACCAGGCAGATCTCGAACATGGGCTGCAAGCCCAGGCCTAGCTGCTTGCTGTAACGTAGGCTGGCGAGGTGAAAGAAATCCTTGGCCTGCATCAAGGTCGAAGCAAACACCTTGTCAATGGCCAGGATGCTGACGCGCCGCAGCGACGCGGAGGGTTGGGTAAACATCATTGTCATTGTTCTTATAGGGTAGAGTGGTCAATCACCGGCTGGATCGTCTTATTTTTTGGCGATTGTGTCTACCCCGTGTAGCGGCGGGGCTGCAATGCAGCCCCTTTCAGCTCAAGGCGCCGGGTTCGGCTGCGCCTGGTGTATGGCTTCGATCGCTGCCAGCAACTCATCGCTCAGGCTCAGCTCAAGGCTCGCCAGGTTGCTGTCCAGCTGTTGCAGGCTGGTCGCGCCAATGATGTTGCTGGTCACGAACGGTTGCCGGGTGACGAACGCCAGGGCCATCTGCGCCGGGTCCAGGCCGTGCTCGCGGGCCAGCTGCACATAGCGGCTGCAGGCTGCGACGGTCTGCGGGTTGGAGTATCGGGCAAAGCGGCTGAACAGGGTCAGGCGCGCGTTGTCCGGCCGTGCGCCGTTCTCGTACTTGCCCGAGAGCATGCCGAAGGCCAGCGGCGAATAGGCCAGCAGGCCGCACTGCTCACGGATTGCCACCTCTGCCAGGCCCACCTCGAAGCTGCGGTTGAGCAGGTTGTACGGGTTCTGGATCGACACCGCCCGCGGCCAGCCCCGGCTATCGGCCAGTTGCAAGAATTTCATGGTGCCCCACGGCGTTTCGTTGGACAGGCCGATGTGACGGATCTTGCCCGCCCGTACCTGCTCGTCGAGTACCTCGAGGGTTTCTTCCAGCGGGGTGAAGTGGTCCTGTGGCAGGTGCTGGTAGCCCAGCTTGCCGAAGAAGTTGGTGCTGCGTTCCGGCCAGTGCAGCTGGTACAGGTCGATACGGTCGGTCTGCAGGCGCTTCAGGCTCTCCTCCAGCGCCGCCACGATGTGCTGGCGGTTGTGCTTGAGCTGGCCGTCGCGAATGTGGCTGATGCCGTTGCCGGGGCCTGCCACCTTGCTGGCCAGCACCCAGTCGTCGCGGTCACCGTTGTCGCGGAACCAGTTGCCGATGATGCGCTCGGTAGCCGCGTAGGTTTCCGGGCGCGGCGGCACCGGATACATCTCGGCGGTGTCGATGAAGTTGATCCCGGCGGCCTTGGCCCGGGCAATCTGTTCGAAGGCTTCGGCCTGAACGTTCTGTTCGCCCCAGGTCATGGTGCCCAGGCACAGGGCGCTGACATTGAGGTCGGTACGGCCGAGCTGACGGTATTCCATCGGTTAGACACTCCTTGGCAATAGATGCCCATCAAAGCAGGTTGAAATTTTTCTCGCAATCTGGATAATTCAGCCCCTCTCCGCGTGGCGGAAGTGATGCACCATCACGCAGGAAGAACCCCGTCGAACATTGGCGTGCCCGACCCGAGCCCCCAAAAGCGTCTGTGTTCGGCTGCGCGCTTGCCCTTGGCAAGCTGTGCACTATCCAGTAAGATTCGCCGTCTATTTTTCGCTGGGCGGCCTCTGAGGCTTTAGAGAATGAAAACTTTTACTGCTAAACCGGAAACAGTAAAGCGCGAGTGGTTCGTAGTCGACGCCGCTGGCCAGACCCTGGGTCGTCTGGCTACCGAAATCGCTAGCCGTCTGCGTGGCAAACACAAACCAGAATACACCCCTCACGTTGACACCGGCGACTACATCGTCGTTATCAACGCCGAGCAGGTTCGTGTGACAGGTGCCAAGTCTTCCGACAAAATGTACTACTCCCACTCCGGCTTCCCGGGCGGTATCAAGGAAATCAACTTCGAGAAGTTGATCGCCAAGGCCCCTGAGCGTGTTATCGAAACCGCGGTCAAAGGCATGCTGCCTAAGAACCCGCTGGGTCGCGACATGTACCGCAAGCTGAAAGTGTACGCGGGTGCTGCTCACCCACACACTGCTCAGCAGCCTCAAGAACTGAAGATCTAACGGGATAGTTCATTATGTCGGCGACTCAAAATTACGGCACTGGCCGTCGCAAGACCGCAACCGCTCGCGTATTCCTGCGTCCGGGTACTGGTAACATTTCCATCAACAACCGTTCTCTGGACGTGTTCTTCGGTCGCGAAACCGCTCGCATGGTTGTTCGCCAGCCACTCGAGCTGACCGAAACCGTTGAGAAATTCGACATCTACGTCACCGTTTCCGGTGGTGGTGTCAGCGGTCAAGCCGGTGCGATCCGTCACGGTATCACCCGCGCTCTGATGGAATACGACGAAACCCTGCGTGGCGCTCTGCGTCGTGCTGGCTACGTCACCCGCGACGCTCGTGAAGTTGAGCGTAAGAAAGTGGGTCTGCGTAAAGCGCGTAAGCGTCCTCAGTACTCCAAGCGTTAATACCGCTTCGGCAGTCGAAAAAAGCCCGGTTCCTTGGAACCGGGCTTTTTTTTTGGCTTGAACTAACCTGTCAGCATGTCAGTGGCCGCTTGTCGCATAGACGCAGATCAAGCAAAGCGCGGGTTGTGGCCCTTGCTTGGGTAATCACCTTGTCAGTGTGTGGTTTTGTTTCTTACCATGGCTGCCAAATTTTAGTGCCATTGACACAACCTAAGTACGAGCCTGGTTCAACAGGCCAAGCAAGCTGATGGGAGAGGACTGAATGAGCAATGACGGCGTCAACGCAGGCCGGCGCCGCTTCCTCGTAGCCGCGACATCCGTGGTCGGGGCAGCGGGAGCAGTGGGGGCTGCGGTACCGTTCGTGGGGTCATGGTTTCCCAGTGCCAAGGCGAAAGCCGCGGGTGCACCGGTGAAGGTCAATATCGCCAAGGTCGAGGCCGGGCAGCAGATGGTGGCTGAGTGGCGTGGCCAGCCGGTGTTCATCGTGCGCCGAACGGAAGAAATCCTTGGCAACCTGAAAAAAATTACGGGTGACCTGTCTGATCCAGAGTCCAAGGCTTCGGTGCAGCCGACCTACGTCGACCCTGAGGTTCGCTCGATCAAGCCGGAAATCCTCATTCTCGTCGGCCTGTGCACGCACCTGGGCTGCTCGCCCACCTTCCGCCCGGAAGTTGCGCCTGCTGACCTTGGTCCGAAATGGGTGGGTGGCTATTTCTGCCCGTGCCACGGCTCCCACTACGACCTGGCCGGCCGTGTCTACAAGTCGCAGCCGGCACCTCTCAACCTGCCAGTGCCGCCGCACTCTTACGAGTCGGACGATATCATCGTCATCGGCGTCGACCAGGAGAACGCATGATGAGCAAGTTCATGGACTGGATTGATGCTCGCTTCCCCGCCACAAAAATGTGGGAAGACCACCTGAGCAAGTATTACGCGCCCAAGAACTTCAACTTCCTGTACTTCTTCGGCTCCCTGGCATTGCTGGTACTGGTCAACCAGATCGTCACCGGTGTGTGGCTGACCATGAGCTTCACGCCCTCGGCGGAAGAGGCGTTCGCTTCGGTCGAGTACATCATGCGTGACGTGGAATACGGCTGGATCCTGCGCTACCTGCACTCCACCGGTGCGTCGGCGTTCTTCATCGTGGTCTACCTGCACATGTTCCGCGGCCTGCTCTACGGCTCCTACCAGAAGCCACGCGAGCTGGTCTGGCTGTTTGGCATGCTGATCTACCTTGCGCTGATGGCGGAAGCCTTCATGGGTTACCTGCTGCCGTGGGGCCAGATGTCGTACTGGGGTGCCCAGGTAATCATCTCCCTGTTCGGCGCCATCCCGGTGATCGGTGACGACCTCACCCAGTGGATCCGCGGTGACTACCTGATTTCGGGCATCACCCTGAACCGCTTCTTCGCCCTGCATGTGGTCGCTCTGCCCATCGTGATTCTCGGCCTGGTGGTGCTGCACATTCTTGCTCTGCACGAAGTGGGTTCGAACAACCCCGATGGTGTCGACATCAAGAAGAAAAAGGACGAAAACGGCATTCCGCTGGACGGTATCCCGTTCCACCCTTACTACACCGTCAAGGATATCGTTGGCGTGGTGGTGTTCCTCTTCGTGTTCTGTGCTGTGGTGTTCTTCTTCCCGGAGATGGGTGGTTACTTCCTGGAAAAACCGAACTTCGAGCAGGCCAACGCGTTCAAGACGCCCGAGCACATCGCGCCGGTGTGGTACTTCACACCGTTCTACGCGATCTTGCGCGCGGTACCTGACAAGCTGATGGGCGTGATCGCCATGGGTGCGGCCATCGCTGTGCTGTTCGTGCTGCCCTGGCTTGACCGCAGCCCGGTACGTTCCATGCGTTACAAGGGCTGGATCAGCAAGCTCTTCCTGCTGGTGTTCTGCGTGGCCTTCGTCATCCTCGGCGTGCTGGGCGTGCTGGCGCCGACACCTGGGCGTACCTTGCTGTCGCAGGTGTGCACGGTGTTGTACTTCGCCTACTTCCTGCTGATGCCGTTCTACACAAGGCTCGAGAAGACCAAACCGGTTCCGGAAAGGGTGACTGGCTGATGAAAAAGTTGATTGCAGTATTTTTGCTGGCAGTGATGCCTGCCTTTTCCTTCGCTGCCGAACATGGCCTGGAGCTGGACAAGGTCGATATCGACCTGACCGACAAGGCGGCCATGCAGGACGGTGCGCGCACCTTTGCCAACTATTGCATGGGTTGCCACAGTGCCAAGTTCCAGCGTTACGAGCGGGTGGCTGATGACCTGGGCATCCCTCACGAGCTGATGCTCGAGAAGCTGGTGTTCACCGGCGCCAAAATCGGTGACCACATGCAGATCGGCATGAAGCCCAGCGACGCAAAGACCTGGTTCGGCGCTGCGCCACCCGACCTGACCCTGGTCGCCCGTGTGCGGGGTACCGACTGGCTGTACAGCTACCTGCGCAGCTTCTACGAAGACCCGTCGCGCCCTTACGGGGTGAACAACAAGGTGTTCCCGAACGTGGGCATGCCTAACGTGCTGGTTGGCCTGCAGGGTAACCAGGTGGTTGGCTGCAAGCAGGTGCAGACCGTGGTCGATGGCAAGAAGCAATTTGACCCGTTGACCGGCAGCCCGATCACCCATGAAGCCTGTGACCAGCTGACCATTACGCCGAATTCCGGTACCCTGACGACCGAGCAGTTCGACGAGAAGGTCAAGAACCTGGTGACCTTCCTGGCCTATTCGGCCAACCCGGTCAAACTGGAAAGCCAGCGCATTGGTACCTACGTGTTGCTGTACCTGGCTTTCTTCTTCGTATTCGCCTACTTGCTCAAGCGTGAATACTGGAAGGACGTGCACTGATCACGCAGTAGTTTCTGGTTGTTGAACGCGCCCGGGGCGCCCTGGCAGTTTTGCCAGGGTACCCCGGGCGCGTTTTCATTTACAGTTGCACAAGCATCCCGTGCGAGGAGCCGCTACATGGGCGCAACCAACAGGTTAGCCTGCTATTCCGATCCCGCTGATCATTATTCTCATCGGGTACGCCTTGTGCTGGCCGAGAAGGGTGTCAGCGTCCAGGTCATCGATGTCGACCCCAGTCGCCTGCCGGCCAGGCTGGCCGAGGTGAACCCTTACGGCAGTGTGCCGACCCTGGTCGACCGTGACCTGGCGTTGTATGAGTCGACCGTGGTGATGGAATACCTCGAGGAGCGTTACCCGCACCCACCGCTGATGCCGGTGTACCCGGTTGCGCGGGGTAACAGCCGTTTGCTGATGCACCGCATCCAGCGCGACTGGTGTGCCTTGGCCGACACCGTTCTGGACGCGCGCAGCACCGAGGCCGCCCGTGCCGAGGCACGCAAGGCCCTGCGCGAAAGCCTGACCGGTGTTTCACCATTGTTCGGTGAGTACGCCTGTTTCATGAGTGAGGAGCAAAGCCTGGTCGATTGCTGTCTATTGCCCATACTCTGGCGTTTGCCGGTGTTGGGTATCGAATTGCCGCGGCAAGCCAAGCCGCTGCTGGATTACATGGAGCGGCAGTTCGCTCGCGAGCCTTTCCTGGCGAGCCTGTCCTCTGTAGAACGTGAAATGCGCAAGCTTTAAGGAGCTGTTGATGAACTCCAGTCGCCCCTATCTGGTTCGAGCACTGTATGAGTGGATCGTCGACAACGATTGCACGCCCCACATGCTGGTCAATGCCGAATACCCGAAAGTCCAGGTGCCGGATGGTTTCGCCAGTGATGGTCAGATCGTCTTGAATATCTCGCCAAGTGCCGTGCGCAGCCTGCACATGGATAACGACGCAGTCAGCTTCGAGGGCCGCTTCAGTGGCGTGGCCCATTCGCTGTTCGTGCCGGTTGGCGCCATCCTGGGCATCTATGCCCGTGAAAATGGCCAAGGCATGGTCTTCGAGCTGGAGTCGCCGATGGATGGCGACGAGCTGGAAGAGGATGATGTGCAGCCGGACGACGATGGCCCGCCGGAAGGGGGTGGCCAGCCGCCGCGCCCAAGTGGTCGGCCAAGCCTGAAAGTGGTCAAGTAACAAAAAAGGCGATCCAAATGGATCGCCTTTTTCTTTGCCGCCAACTTCGGGTTACAGGTCGCTGATAGTGCGTACCTGGTCCTTGTTGATGCGGGTGCGCTTGCCATCGAGTTGCTGGAACTCGTAGAAGCCTGCATCGCGGTCGTACTTCGGTGCGTCGACAGCCTGGATTTCACGGCCATCGTTGAGGGTGATCAGGCTTGGCGTGGAGCAGCCGGCCAGGGTGGCGAAGGTGCCGATCAGCAGGGCAGGCAGCAGAAGCTTTTTCATGCGGTGTTTCCTGGGTTTCTGAAAGGTGGGGCATTGTTGTTGCTTGTACTGGCCCTTTCGCGGGTAAAACCGCTCCCACAGGAATGCACAAGGCTTGAAAGCTGTGAGATCCCTGTGGGCGCGGGTTCACCCGCGAAGAGGCCGGTGCAGGCAGCAATGAATCAGTCGATGTACTCGAACAGCTTGACGATCTTCTGCACACCCGACACGCCCTGTACCACGGCGGTGGCCGAATTGGCCTCCTGTTGGGTCACCAGGCCGAGCAGATAGACGATACCGTTTTCGGTAATCACCTTGATGCGCGAGCTTGGCACGGCGCTGTCACCCAGCATCTGGGTCTTGATCTTGGTGGTCAGCCAGGCGTCGTTGTTGCGTGCCAGGATGGAGGAGGGTTGCATCACCTGCAGTTCGTTGTGCACTTTCTTGACGCGCTGTACCTGGCTGGCGGTTTGCTCGGCGAGGCTCTTGAGGTCGGCGCGTGGGGTCTGGCCGGCCAGCAGGACGATGCCGTTGTAGCTGCTGACAACAATGTGCGAGCCCTTGTCCAGGTCAGGGCTGGCCTTGGAAATGTTCACCGAGGCCTTGGTTTCGATCAGCGAGTCGTCGATCTTGCTGCCAATGGTGCGCGTACCGCGATCGTCTTCGATCGGCGAATTGCGCGTAGAAGTAAGTACCGAGCTGCAACCGGTGACGCTCAGGCACAGAGTCAGGGCCATCAGGCCGAGGCGCATAGGGGTCATTCTTCACTCCCGAACAGTTGGCTGTCGATCAGATCGCACAGGCAGTGGATCGCCAGCAGGTGGACTTCCTGGATGCGTGCAGTAACCGTCGAGGGTACGCGGATTTCCACGTCTTCGGGCAGCAGCAGCGAAGCCATGCCGCCGCCGTCGCGGCCGGTCAATGCTACGACAATCATTTCGCGGTCATGTGCGGCCTGGATCGCCTGGATGACGTTGGCCGAATTGCCGCTGGTGGAGATTGCCAGCAGAACGTCGCCGGGCTGGCCCAGGGCGCGAATCTGCTTGGAAAAGACTTCGTTGTAGCTGTAGTCGTTGGCGATCGAGGTCAGGGTCGAGCTGTCGGTGGTCAGCGCGATGGCTGGCAGGCTCGGGCGCTCGCGCTCGAAACGGTTGAGCAGTTCCGACGAAAAGTGCTGGGCATCACCGGCCGAGCCGCCGTTGCCACAGGCGAGCATCTTGCCCTCGTTGAGCAGCGCATTGACCATGACCAGGCTGGCCTGCTCGATGTGCGGTGCCAGGATGTCCATTGCCTGTTGCTTGGTATCGATGCTGGCCTGGAACAGCCGGCGAATTCGGGATTGCATGTCCATCTGGTGACCTTAAGTGGGGCGGTGGCCTTTGCGACGCGCAACAACGACCAGCCCGCGAAACATAGAGCAAAAAAAACGAAGTGGGTTCAGCATTCGAAGGCGTTTTTCAGCCATTGAAGCGGCCTGCCTGCATGGTGGCTGCCCTGCAGGGCGACTACGTCGAAGCGGCAGGGGTGGTTGCCCCAGTGGGGCGCCTTCTGCAGGTACCGGCTGGCGGCGAGCACCAACCGTTTCTGCTTGCGCCCGTCGATGCTGGCGAGGGCGCCACCGAAGCACGCGTGCAACCGGTAGCGGACTTCGACGAATACTACTGTATCGGCGTCAAGCATGACCAGATCAAGCTCACCGCCTTTGCATCGCCAGTTACGCGCCAGCAGCTGCAGGCCCTGCCCTTGAAGGTACTCAAGGGCTTGGGTTTCTGCTGCTTGCCCGGCGCTTGTGGGCGACGCTGTTGGCATCAGCGCGCGGTGTCAGGCAGGCGCTTGACCTGGCCGCCGGCAAACTCGGCCCATGGCAGCTGGCGCTCGATACGCTGGTTGGCGTTGATGCTCAGGCTGCCCGAAAGGCCCTGGACACGGTTGTCCGGCAGCGCTTTCAGCTGGCCCAGGCGCGGCGCCAGGCTGTAGGCATCGACGCCCATGGCATACAGGCGGCCAAGGCTGCCAGCGGCCTGCGGCCACTGCTGTACCACTTGCTGGCGCAGGCTGTTGCTGGTGTCGAGCAGCCACGGCGTTTCGCAGAAGCGGATGCCGTTCATGTCATTGTACTGGTTGACGTCGCCGCTGGCGCTGTACAGGTTCGAGGTGGCATAGACCGGGACGTCACCGGCGTACTGGAAGTTCAGGGTCGGCTTGATCTGCTGGGCCTGTTGCGGGGTCGAGGCCAGGAAGATGAAATCGATATCCTGGCGGCGCGACGGTTGTGCGGCGATGCTGCCGCCTACCGTGCTTTGCAGGCTCTTGGCGCGGCCTTCGCTCTGGCGCAGCTGGAACAGGTCGGCGATCTGTTGGGCGAGGGCAACCGGCTGGGCAATGCGCTCGGCAGCGAGCAGGGTGCCGCCATTGCCTTCCCAGTCCTGGCGGAAGGCGGCCAGCACGCGGTCACCCCATTCGCCACTCGGCACCAGGGCCACGGCGCGGACCATGCCGTCGGCGCGAGCGCGGCGGGCGACTTCGCGTGCTTCATCTTCGGCAGCCAGGCCGAACTGGAACAGTTGCGGCGGGGCCTTCTGGCCGGCGTCGGCGTAGTTCAGGGCCAGTGTGGTGATCGGCAGTTGCGGTTTGGCGGCCAGTTGTTTGACCAGTGGCTTTTCAAGCGGGCCGATGACCAGTTGCACGCCGGCGGCCTGGGCCTGGCGATAGAAATCGTCTAGCGAGCCGATGCGCGAGCTGTCGAACACTTGCACCGCAGGCGCTGGCTGGCCAGCTTGCTGGGCCTGGAAGTGGGCGGCCATGAAACCGTCACGCAGGGCGCGGGCAACACCGGCAAGCGGGCCTTCCTGGGGCAGCAGCAGGGCGATCTTGGTCAGTGGCTGGCTGGCCAGCTCCTTGAGCTTGGTCAGCGCCAGCGGCAGTTGCTGGGCGGCAGGGTGGCCTGGGTGCTGTTTGACCCAGGTATCGATGGCCGCTTGCTGCTGCTCCAGGGTGCCGGCGCTCTTCACGGCGAAGGCGAGGCTGGTCCAGCCGGCCAGGGTCTGGTCGTTGGCTGGCTGCTGCAGTTGCTCTGCCGGCAACGAGGCGACCAGTGCCCAGATGGCGTCATTGTTGGCGCTGGCAGCCTGGCCGCTGAGCAGCGGGGCCAGCAGCACGCGCTGTTGCGCGGCAGCCAGGGTCTGGCCGTCGGCTTCAAGGGCGGCGGCGTGCACATTGTAAGTGCGCGCTTGCTGCTCCGCCGGCAGCTCGGCTACACGTTGCAGGCTGGGGTGAGCCAGGGCAGTCAGGGCCGCCTTGGGCTGGTTTCGACTCATGGCCAGCTCGGCCGCGAGGGTGCTGGCGAACACTTGCTGGGCCGGCTTGAGTGTGTCCAGCGGGACTTGCTCAAGAATGCGTGCGGCGCGTGGGAAGTCCTTCTGCTTGTAGGCCAGGTCGGCCGCGCTCAGGCGCAGCAGGGCGGCATCTTCCGCTGACTTGCTGGAAGCGGCTTTTTCGAGCAGTTGCTCGATGCTGGCATCCGGGGTGCGTGGCAGTTCGCCCAGGCTGGATGAGGGCGAGCTGGCGCAGGCTGCCAGCAGGGCAGCGAGGCAGAGGGCTGTGAGCAGCCGCAGGCAAGCGATCATGTAAAGGTCCTGTTACTCGATCAAGTTGGCCGGCAATTGTACCCAAGCACTGGCCGGGGCGCGATGTTGCTGTGCTGATCCTTCACTATAGGTGGCCTGCCGCCGATCGCTGGCGAAGTTCTTTGCGCCCTGTTGCAGGCGCTCGGGCTACAATGGCGCCTTTGATCCGAATGACAGGTGTGCGCAGTGACTGATGTGGCAGGGGCTTCGAAATCCACGGTGGGGACGCTGTATGTGGTGGCAACCCCCATCGGCAACCTCGACGACATGAGCGCCCGGGCGCTGAAGGTGCTGGCGGATGTGGCGCTGATCGCCGCCGAAGACACCCGCCATTCGATCCGCCTGCTGCAACACTTTGGCATCGACACACCGCTGGCGGCCTGTCATGAACACAATGAGCGTGATGAGGGCGGGCGTTTTCTCACCAAGCTGCTGGCTGGCGAGAACGTGGCACTGGTTTCCGATGCCGGCACGCCGCTGATTTCCGACCCGGGCTACCACTTGGTACGCCAGGCGCGGGCTGCGGGGGTGAGCGTGGTGCCGGTGCCGGGCGCCTGCGCCTTGATCGCCGCACTGTCGGCGGCCGGCCTGCCGTCGGACCGCTTCATTTTCGAAGGCTTCCTGCCGGCCAAGCAGGCCGGGCGCCGGGCGCGCCTCGAGCAGGTGAAGGAAGAGCCGCGTACGCTGATTTTCTATGAGGCCCCGCACCGTATCCTCGAATGCCTCGAAGACATGGAGCTGGTTTTTGGTGGCGAACGCCCGGCACTGCTGGCGCGCGAGCTGACCAAGACCTTCGAGACCCTGAAGGGCCTGCCGCTGGCCGAGCTGCGCGCGTTCGTTGCCGGCGACAGCAACCAGCAGCGCGGTGAGTGCGTGGTACTGGTTGGCGGCTGGAGCGCGCCGGAGGGCGAGCAGGCCATCAGTACCGAGGCCCAGCGAGTACTCGACCTGCTGTTGGCCGAGCTGCCACTGAAGCGGGCTGCGGCGCTGGCGGCGGAAATTACCGGTGTGCGCAAGAACCTGTTGTATCAACTTGCGCTGGAAAAGCAGAAAACCGAATAGTGGCAGTTTGATATAATTGCCGGTATTGCTTGTTCTTGTGCGCGCGTGCCGGTAACCTTGGCGGCGGAGAGTCGATCGGACAGTCGCTGCCTGTTTTTGTTCCGCAACTTTTTGTTGTGTGAGCAGCAGGGGGAGGAAAGTCCGGGCTCCATAGGGCAGAGTGCCAGGTAACGCCTGGGAGGCGCGAGCCTACGGAAAGTGCCACAGAAAATAACCGCCTAAGCACTTCGGTGCCGGTAAGGGTGAAAAGGTGCGGTAAGAGCGCACCGCACGTCTGGCAACAGTTCGTGGCTAGGTAAACCCCACTCGGAGCAAGACCAAATAGGGTTCCATCAGGCGTGGCCCGCGTCGGAACCGGGTAGGTTGCTAGAGGCGTCCAGTGATGGCCGTCGTAGAGGAATGACTGTCCTCGACAAAACCCGGCTTACAGATCGACTCTCCACCTTTTCCTCCCCTGCTTGATTCGATAGCAGATCCTCTCTGGTAATACCGAAAAAATCTTACTCTTGATAAATCACTTTAAGTTCGAACTCCATTTGCTTGCGTGGGTTTGATTTTTCTCGTGTTTTCTCTTCCTCGGTAGTGCTTCCACATTCCCTTATCGCGCTAAATCTCGGTCCTGTAAGGCTTTTCCTTATGAACGTGCCTTGACGGTGCTGCGGGCGGATTCCTATAGTGTGCGCAAGTGGCAGAAAGTGGGATGAAGTGGGTTTTCTGGCACAAAAAAGCTAACATTGTGGGGAATCACAGCCGTGTTCCGCGGAGCCAACGCCGTCAGCCTCGATGCCAAGGGACGTCTCGCCATGCCGAGTCGGTACCGTGACGAGCTGGATTCGCGTTGCAATGGCCAGCTGATCGTGACCATTGACGCCGTTGACCCCTGCTTGTGCGTATACCCCCTCGATGAGTGGGAACAGATAGAAGCCAAGTTGCGAGCCTTGCCATCGTTGCGTGAGGAAAACCGCCGTCTGCAGCGTTTGCTGATCGGTAATGCGGTTGACCTGGAGCTCGATGGCAGTGGGCGTTTCCTGGTGCCGCCCCGCCTGCGTGAGTACGCCAAACTCGACAAGAAGGCGATGCTGGTGGGGCAACTGAACAAATTCCAGCTGTGGGATGAAGATGCCTGGAACACGGTTTCGGCAGCCGACCTTGCAGCTATTCAACAACCGGGCGCTATGCCCGACGAATTGCGTGACCTGATCCTGTGA
This sequence comes from Pseudomonas sp. NMI542_15, assembly GCF_021283425.1. Classification (NCBI taxonomy): domain Bacteria; kingdom Pseudomonadati; phylum Pseudomonadota; class Gammaproteobacteria; order Pseudomonadales; family Pseudomonadaceae; genus Pseudomonas; species Pseudomonas sp. NMI542_15. The sequence goes on from NZ_JAJSRO010000025.1 coordinate 32,644, forward strand.
CCATAGATAGCGGCTTCAACCACATTACCGTCCTGCTCGACGAAGCTGTCGAGGCATTGGCCCTGCGCGCCGACGGTTGCTATCTGGACGGCACCTTCGGCCGTGGCGGACACAGCCGGCTGATTCTCAGCAAGCTCGGGCCGCAAGGGCGGCTGCTGGGCTTCGACAAAGATCCACAGGCGATTGCCACGGGGCAAGCGCTGGCGGCCGAAGACGGCCGCTTTGTCATTGTGCAGCGCAGCTTTGCCGAGCTGGGTGCAGAAGTGGCCGAACGCGGCCTGCACGGAAAGGTCAGCGGTGTACTGCTGGACCTGGGCGTGTCCTCGCCGCAACTGGATGACCCAGAGCGTGGCTTCAGTTTCCTCAATGATGGCCCGCTGGACATGCGCATGAACCCGGATCAGGGCATCAGTGCCGCCGAGTTCATCGCCACTGCGCCTGTGGAAGAAATTGCCCGTGTCTTCAAAGAGTACGGTGAAGAGCGTTTCTCCGGCCGCATGGCGCGTGCCGTGGTCGAGCGCCGCGAAAAGGAGCCGTTCACCCGCACTGCCGACCTGGCGGAAGTGCTGAAGGTTGCCAACCCGGCCTGGGAAAAAGGCAAGAACCCGGCTACCCGTGCCTTCCAGGGGCTGCGGATCCATGTCAACAACGAGCTGGGTGACCTGGAGGCTGGCCTGGAGGCCGCGCTGGATGCACTCGAGGTCGGTGGCCGCCTGGCAGTGATCAGTTTCCACTCCCTTGAGGACCGTATCGTCAAGCTGTTCATGCGCAAGCTGGTCAAGGGCGAGGCCGACAACCTGCCACGCAACCTGCCGGTACAGCACAAAGTCTTCGAGCCGAAAATCAAGCTCATCGGCAAGGCCCAGTTCGCCTCCGAAGCCGAGCTCAAGGCCAACCCACGCTCGCGTAGCGCCGTGATGCGTGTGGCGGAGAAACTGCGGTGAGCAGGCTCTTTGCCAAGCCTTTGCCAGGCGGAAGCTTCCTGATGCTTCTGCTGTTTATCGGCGTGCTGGTTTCGGCCGTCGCCGTGTCCTACAGCGCGCACTGGAACCGTCAGTTGCTCAATACCCTTTACGGCGAGTTGAATGAGCGTGACAAGGCCCAGGCCGAGTGGGGCCGGCTGATTCTGGAACAGAGCACCTGGACCGCCGCCAGCCGTATCGAAAACCTGGCTTCCGAGCAGTTGAAAATGCGCGTGCCTGCGGCTGACGAAGTGCGGATGGTGGCGCCATGATGAAGCTCGAAGGCGCACTCTACCCGTGGCGCTTCCGCGTGGTGATCGGCTTGCTGGCAATCATGGTCGGCGCTATCTGCTGGCGCATCATCGACCTGCAAGTGGTCGACCGTGACTTCCTCAAGGGGCAGGGCGATGCGCGCAGTTTGCGTCACATCCCTATCCCTGCGCACCGTGGCCTGATCACCGACCGCAACGGTGAGCCATTGGCTGTGAGTACCCCGGTCACCACCCTGTGGGCCAACCCCAAGGAAATGCAGGCGTCCAAAGACCGCTGGCCACAGCTGGCCGCAGCGCTGGGGCAAAACCCGCAGCAACTGGTCGAGCGCCTGACCCAGCAGGCCAGCAAAGAGTTCATCTACCTGGTCCGCGGCCTGACCCCGGAGCAGGGCCAGCACGTGCTCGACCTGAAAGTGCCTGGTGTGTACGGCCTGGAAGAATTCCGCCGCTTCTATCCGGCCGGCGATGTCACCGCGCACATGGTCGGCTTCACCGACCTCGACGACCACGGTCGCGAAGGGGTGGAACTGGCCTATGACGAGTGGCTGGCCGGCGTGCCCGGCAAGCGGCAGGTGATCAAGGACCGGCGTGGCCGGCTGATCAAGGACATCCAGGTAACCAAGAACGCCAAGGCCGGCAAGACCTTGGCGTTGTCGATAGACCTGCGCCTGCAGTACCTGGCTACCCGCGAGCTGCGCAACGCCATTGCCGAGCAGGACGCCAAGGCCGGCAGCCTGGTGATCATGGACGTCAAGACTGGTGAAGTCCTGGCCATGGTCAACCAGCCAACCTACAACCCGAACAACCGCCGCAGCATGTTCCCGGCAGCGATGCGCAACCGGGCAATCATCGACGTGTTCGAGCCCGGTTCCACGGTCAAGCCGATTTCCATGAGTGCGGCACTGCAAAGCGGCCGCTGGAAGCCGACCGACAAGGTCGAGGTTTACCCGGGCAGCTTGCAGATCGGCCGCTACACCATCAAGGACGTGTCGCGCAGCGAGGGCCCGATCCTCGACCTGACCGGCATCCTGATCAACTCCAGTAACGTCGGCATGAGCAAGATCGCCTTCGACATTGGTGGCGAGGCCATCTACCGCGTCATGTCCCAGGTCGGCCTGGGCCAGTACACCGGCCTTGGCTTCCCGGGTGAGCGTGTCGGCAACCTGCCCAACCACCGCGAGTGGCGCAAGGCTGAAACCGCGACCCTTTCCTATGGCTATGGCCTGTCGGTGACCGCCCTGCAGCTGGTGCATGCCTACGCGGCGCTGGCCAACGACGGCAAGATGGTGCCGCTGTCGATCATCAAGGTCGACAAGGCTCCGGAAGCTGTGCAAGCCATTCCGAAGGAAACCGCCGAAACCGTTCAGGGCATGCTGCAGCAGGTGATTGAAGCACCGCGTGGTGTGTTCCGTGCCCAGGTGCCGTTCTATCACGTGGCCGGCAAGTCCGGCACAGCGCGTAAAGCCACGGTGGGGTCCAAGGGGTACACCGAAAACGCCTACCGTTCGCTGTTCGCCGGCTTCGGGCCAATGAGCGACCCGCGCTACGCCATCGTCGTGGTCATCGACGAGCCGGGCAAGGGTGGTTACTTCGGTGGCCTGGTTTCGGCGCCGGTATTCAGCAAGGTCATGTCCGGCACCCTGCGTTTGATGAACGTACCGCCAGACAACCTGCCGCCACCGGCACCCGCCGAACAGTCGCAAGTCAATGCAGCAGCCGCCAAGGGAGGGCGTGGATGATGACAATGCCATTGAGCAAGCTTTTCGCTCACGCCAGCCGTGACCCGCTGATTCGTGAACTGACCCTGGACAGCCGCAATGTACGCCCCGGCGATCTGTTCCTGGCCGTGCCGGGCGCCAAGGTTGATGGCCGCGAACATATCGCCGATGCCTTGGCCCGTGGCGCTGCCGCCGTGGCCTATGAAGAGCAGGGCGCCAACGTGCTGCCGCTGACCGATGTGCCGCTGATTCCGGTCAAGGGCCTGATCGCCCAACTCTCGGACATCGCCGGGCGCTTCTATGGTGAGCCCAGCCGCCAGCTGAACCTGGTGGGTGTGACCGGTACCAACGGCAAGACCAGCGTTACTCAATTGGTGGCCCAGGCGCTTGATGTGCTCGGCCAGCGCTGCGGCCTTATTGGCACTTTGGGGACCGGCTTTTACGGTGAACTGCAAAGTGGTCGCCTGACCACGCCAGACCCGATTGCCGTACAGTCCACCCTTTACGACCTGAAAAAGCAGGGCGCCAAGGCCGTGGCCATGGAGGTTTCCTCTCACGCCCTGGAGCAAGGGCGTGTCGCTGCGTTGGCGTTCGACATCGCGGTCATGACCAACCTGTCCCGTGATCACCTGGATTACCACGGCAGCATGCAGGCGTATGAGGCGGCCAAGGCCAAGCTGTTCGCCTGGCCAAACCTGCGTTGCCAGGTGATCAACCTGGATGACGACTTTGGTCGTCGCCTGGCCGAAGACTTTGCTCGCCGCCCGAGTGTCGACCTGGTCGAGACCCGGCTGCTCAGCTATAGCCTGGAAAACCCCGACGCCTCGCTGTTCTGCCGCGAGGCCGTGTTCAGTGACGATGGCGTGCGAGCCACGCTGGTGACTGCTCAGGGTGAGCGCACCCTGCGCAGCCAGCTGCTGGGCCGCTTCAACCTGAGCAACATGCTGGCCGCCGTGGCAACCCTGCTGGCGCTGGATTACGCGCTGGACGAAATCCTTGAGGTCACCCCGCGCCTGCAAGGGCCTGTGGGCCGCATGCAGCGCCTGGGTGGCGGTCAAAAACCACTGGTGGTGGTCGACTACGCGCACACCCCGGATGCCCTGGAAAAAGTGCTTGAAGCCCTGCGCCCGCATGCCCACGGCCAACTGTTGTGCCTGTTTGGCTGCGGCGGCGACCGTGATCGCGGCAAGCGCCCATTGATGGCTGAAGTGGCCGAGCGCCTGGCCGACCGTGTGCTGGTCACCGACGACAACCCGCGCACGGAAGACCCGCTGCGCATCTTCGACGACATCCGTCCCGGCTTCACCAAGCCTGAAGACGTCGAGTTCGTCGCCGGCCGTGGCGAAGCCATTGCGCACCTGATCGCCTCAGCCGCTGCCAACGACGTGATCGTGCTGGCGGGCAAGGGGCATGAGGATTATCAGGAGATCAATGGCGAGCGCCATGGCTTCTCCGACCTGACCGAAGCCGAGAAGGCCCTTGCAGCCTGGGAGGCTCCACATGCTTAAGCCGATGACACTCAGCCAGCTGACCACAGCACTGAGTGGTCAACAAGTCGGTACCGACGCCACTTTCACCGGTGTCAGCATCGACAGCCGCAGTGTCAGCGCCGGGCAGCTGTTCGTCGCCTTGGCCGGCCCGCGTTTCGATGGCCATGACTACCTGGCTGATGTCAAAGCCAAAGGCGCAGTCGCCGCCCTGGTCGAGCGTGAGGTGGCCGGTGTCGACCTGCCGCAGTTGCGGGTCAATGATTGCCGGGTAGCGCTTGGTCAGCTCGGCGCCCTGAACCGCGCTGCGTTCGACAAGCCCGTGGTGGCGATTACCGGTTCCAGTGGCAAGACCACGGTCAAGGAGATGCTTGCCAGCATCCTGCGCACCCGCGGCCTGGTGCATGCCACCCGCGGCAACCTGAACAACGACCTTGGCGCGCCGCTGACCCTGCTGGAAATCGCTCCGGAGCACAGCGCTGCAGTGATCGAGCTGGGTGCGTCGCGCATCGGTGAAATCCGCTACACCGTCGGCCTGACCAAACCTCAGGTGGTCATCATCAATAACGCAGGTACCGCCCACGTTGGCGAATTCGGTGGGCCCGAGAAGATCGTCGAAGCCAAGGGCGAAATTCTCGAAGGCCTGGGTGAGGGCGGTGTCGCCATCCTCAACCTGGCCGACAAGGCGTTCGAAATCTGGCGCAAACGTGCCGGCAACCACCGCATCTTCACGTTTGCACTGGATAACCCGCAGGCCGATTTCCACGCCAGCGACATTGGTCGCGACGCGCGTGGCTGCCCGTCGTTCACCCTGCACGGGCCTGATGGCAGCGTGCAGGTACAGCTGAACCTTCTGGGTACCCATAACGTCAGCAACGCCCTGGCTGCCGCCGCTGCCGCCCATGCCGTTGGTCTGACCCTGAACGGCATTGCCGCCGGCCTGGCTGCCGTGCAGCCGGTCAAGGGCCGCACCGTGGCGCAGGTCGCGCCGAACGGTGTGCGGGTGATCGACGACAGTTACAACGCAAATCCCACCTCCATGTGCGCGGCCATTGATATACTCGCCGGCTTTTCCGGACGCACCGTCCTGGTGCTTGGGGATATCGGCGAATTGGGGCAATGGGCGCAAGAAGGCCACCGTCAGGTGGGTGACTACGCGCGTGGCAAGGTCGACGCCCTGTACGCAGTGGGTTCCAACATGATGCATGCGGTCACGGCGTTCGGCGCCAATGGCCATCATTTCGCTACTCAAGCTGAGCTGATCGACGCTGTTCGCGCTGAAAATGCCAGCGACACCACTATCTTGATCAAGGGCTCGCGCAGCGCTGCGATGGAAAACGTCGTGGCGGCATTGTGCGGTGCCAGCGGGGAGAAACATTAATGCTGCTGCTGTTGGCCGAGTATCTGCAACAGTTCCACAAAGGCTTCGCGGTCTTCCAGTACCTGTCCCTGCGCGGGATTCTTGGTGTACTGACCGCGTTGTCCCTGGCGCTGTGGCTGGGGCCGTGGATGATCCGTACCCTGCAAATTCGCCAGATCGGCCAGGCCGTGCGTAACGACGGCCCGCAATCGCACCTGTCCAAGTCCGGCACCCCGACCATGGGTGGCGCACTGATCCTGTCGGCCATCGCCATCAGCACCCTGCTGTGGGCTGATCTGTCCAACCGCTACGTGTGGGTGGTGCTGATCGTGACCTTGGCATTCGGTGCGATCGGCTGGGTTGACGACTACCGCAAGGTGATCGAAAAGAACTCCCGTGGCCTGCCAAGCCGCTGGAAGTACTTCTGGCAGTCGGTGTTCGGGCTGGCTGCGGCCGTGTTCCTGTACAAGACGGCGCCGACCAGCGTCGAGACCACGCTGATCCTGCCGTTTATCAAGGATGTCACTATCCCGCTGGGCATTGGCTTCGTCGTGCTGACCTACTTCGTCATCGTCGGCTCCAGCAACGCGGTCAACCTTACCGATGGCCTCGACGGCCTGGCAATCATGCCGACGGTGATGGTGGGCGGTGCCCTGGGCATCTTCTGCTACCTGTCGGGTAACGTGAAGTTCGCCGAATACCTGCTGATCCCCTACGTGCCGGGCTCGGGTGAGCTGATCGTGTTCTGCGGCGCGCTGATCGGCGCCGGCCTGGGCTTCCTGTGGTTCAACACCTACCCGGCACAAGTCTTCATGGGTGACGTCGGCGCGCTGGCGCTGGGCGCCGCGCTGGGCACCATCGCCGTGATCGTCCGCCAGGAAATCGTGCTGTTCATCATGGGCGGCATCTTCGTGGTGGAAACCCTGTCGGTGGTGATCCAGGTCGCCTCCTTCAAGCTGACCGGCAAGCGCGTGTTCCGCATGGCGCCGATCCACCACCACTTTGAACTCAAGGGCTGGCCAGAGCCACGGGTGATCGTCCGCTTCTGGATCATCACCGTGATTCTGGTGCTGATCGGCCTTGCAACCCTGAAACTGAGGTAGATGAGCGTGTCTTTGATCGCTTCCGACCAATTCCGCATCGTTGTCGGCCTCGGCAAGAGCGGCATGTCCCTGGTTCGCTTCCTGGCGAGCCGGGGCATTGCCTTTGCGGTCGCCGATACCCGCGAGCAACCGCCGGAACTGGACACCCTGCGCCGTGATTACCCGCAGGTGGAAGTGCGCTGTGGTGAACTGGACGTCGACTTCCTGTGCCGCGCCAACGAGCTGTACGTGAGCCCCGGTCTGGCCTTGGCCACCCCGGCCCTGCAGCAGGCCGCCGCGCGTAGCGTGAAGCTGTCCGGTGATATCGAGCTGTTCGCCCACCACGCCAAGGCGCCGATCATTGCCATCAGCGGCTCCAACGCCAAGAGCACCGTTACCACCCTGGTCGGCGAAATGGCCGCCAAGGCAGGCAAACGTGTGGCTGTGGGCGGCAACCTCGGTACCCCGGCGCTGGACTTGCTGGCTGATGACGTCGAGCTGTACGTGCTGGAGCTGTCCAGTTTCCAACTGGAAACCACTGACCAGCTCAATGCTGAAGTGGCCACTGTGCTGAACATCAGCGAAGACCACATGGACCGCTACAGCGGCCTGCCGGCCTACCACCTGGCCAAACACCGGATCTTCCGCGGTGCCCGCCAGGTGGTGGTCAACCGCCAGGATGCCCTGAGCCGACCGTTGCCTGTGGAAGGCCGCCCATGCTGGACATTCGGCCTCAACCAGCCCGATTTCAAAGCCTTCGGCTTGCGTGAAGTAGACGGTGAAAAATACCTGGCGTTCGAGTTCCAGGCGCTGATGCCAGCACGCGAGCTGAAGGTGCGTGGCGCCCATAACCAAAGCAACGCCCTGGCAGCCTTGGCCCTGGGGCACGCGGCCGGCCTGCCGTTCGAGCCCATGCTCGAAGCCCTGCGTGAATTCGGTGGCCTGGCCCACCGTTGCCAGTGGGTACGTGAGCGTAACGGCGTGAACTGGTATGACGATTCCAAGGCCACCAACGTCGGTGCGGCCCTGGCAGCCATCGAGGGCCTGGGTGCCGATATCGAAGGCAAGTTGGTGCTGATCGCCGGTGGCGATGGCAAAGGTGCCGATTTCACTGCGCTACGCGAGCCAGTCAAGCGTTTCTGCCGCGCCGTGGTATTGCTTGGCCGTGATGCCGAGCGCCTGGCCGAGGCCTTGGGTGATGACGTGCCGCTGGTGCGGGTCAAGACCCTGGACGACGCCGTGCAGCAGTGTGCCGAGCTGGCCCAGGCGGGCGATGCGGTGTTGCTGTCGCCGGCGTGCGCCAGCCTCGACATGTTCAAGAACTTTGAAGAGCGCGGGCGCCTGTTTGCCCAGGCAGCGGGAGGCCTTGCATGATCTTCGGCATCTTCAAGCCCTACCCGTCGCCGCTGATCAGCGGTCGTGGCATCGACCTGGACTTCCCGATGCTCGCCGGCTGCCTGGCCTTGCTGGGCCTTGGCCTGGTGATGATCACCTCGGCGTCCTCGGAAGTGGCTGCGGTGCAGTCGGGCAACCCGCTTTACCACATGTTCCGCCACTTGGTGTATGTGTTCCTGGGCCTGGTTGCCTGTGGCGCGACCATGCTGGTGCCGATCGCCACCTGGCAGCGCATGGGCTTCATGATGCTGCTAGGCGCTTTCGGGCTGCTGGTACTGGTGCTGGTGCCGGGTATCGGCCGTGAAGTGAACGGTTCCATGCGCTGGATCGGCTTCAGCTTCTTCAACGTCCAGCCTTCGGAAATCGCCAAGGTGTTCGTGGTCGTCTACCTGGCGGGTTACCTTGTGCGCCGGCAGACCGAGGTGCGCGAAACCTGGATGGGCTTCTTCAAGCCGTTCATCGTGCTGCTGCCCATGGCGGCCCTGTTGCTGATGGAGCCGGACTTCGGTGCCACCGTAGTGATGATGGGTGCGGCGGCGGCCATGCTGTTCCTCGGCGGGGTTGGGTTGTTCCGCTTCAGCCTCATGGTGGTGTTGGCGGTACTGGCGGTGTTCGTGCTGGTACAGGCGCAGCCCTACCGGATGGCGCGGCTTATCACCTTTACCGACCCGTGGTCCGACCAGTTCGGCTCGGGCTACCAGCTGACCCAGGCACTGATCGCCTTCGGCCGCGGCGAGTGGCTGGGTGTTGGCCTGGGCAATAGCGTGCAGAAGCAGTTCTACCTGCCCGAAGCACACACCGACTTTGTGTTCTCGGTACTGGCCGAAGAACTGGGCGTGGTCGGCTCGCTGCTGACCATTGCACTGTTCGTGTTCGTGACCGTGCGTGCCCTGTACATCGGTCTGTGGGCCGAGAAGGCCAAGCAGTTCTTCGCCGCCTATGTGGCCTTCGGCCTGGCGTTCCTGTGGATCGGCCAGTTCCTGATCAACATCGGGGTGAACGTCGGCCTGCTGCCAACCAAGGGCCTGACGCTGCCGTTCCTCAGCTACGGGGGCAGCTCGCTGGTGATCTGTTGCGCCTGCGTGGGCCTGTTGCTGCGTATCGAGTGGGAGAGCCGCACGCACCTGGGTAGCGAAGAACACGAGTTCAGCGAAAGCGATTTTGCCGAGGAGACCAGTCATGGCCGCTGACGGCAAAAACATATTGATCATGGCGGGCGGCACCGGGGGGCATGTATTCCCGGCCCTGGCCTGCGCCCGGGAGTTCCAGGCGCGTGGTTTTACCGTGCACTGGCTGGGCACCCCGCGTGGCATCGAAAACGAACTGGTGCCCCAGGCTGGCCTGCCGCTGCACCTGATCCAGGTCAGCGGCCTGCGCGGCAAAGGCAAGCTGTCGTTGCTCAAGGCGCCGTTCACCCTGATCAAGGCGGTACTGCAGGCGCGACGCATCATTCGCCAGCTCAAGCCGGTATGCGTACTGGGCTTTGGCGGTTATGTGACTGGCCCCGGCGGTGTGGCCGCGCGGCTGTGCGGCGTGCCATTGGTGATCCACGAGCAGAACGCCCGTGCCGGTACCGCCAATCGGTTGCTGGTGCCACTGTCTGCGCGGGTCTGCGAAGCTTTCCCGAACACCTTCGAGGCGAGCGACAAGCGTCGTACCACCGGCAACCCGGTGCGCCCGGAGCTGTTCATGGATGCACAACGCGCGCCCCTGGCCCAGCGCCGAGCGCGCCTGCTGGTGCTCGGTGGCAGCCTGGGTGCGGAACCCTTGAACAAATTGTTGCCTAAGGCCCTGTCCGAAGTCCCTGCTGCGCTGCGGCCAGAGGTGTTCCACCAGGCCGGCAAGCAACACGCGCCAATCACCGCCGAGCGTTATCACGAGGCGGGCGTCGAGGCTCAGGTAGAGCCCTTCATCAAGGACATGGCCCAAGCCTATGGCTGGGCCGACATGGTGGTGTGCCGGGCCGGTGCCCTGACCGTTAGCGAGCTGGCGGCAGCGGGCCTGCCTTCGCTGCTGGTGCCATTGCCCCACGCCATCGACGATCACCAGACCCACAACGCCCAATATCTGGCCCGTGAAGGCGCTGCCTTCCTGATGCCACAAGCGACAACTGGCGCAGCGCAGCTCGCTGAACGCCTGAACGAGGTGCTGATGCAACCCGAGAAACTCACCGTAATGGCAGGCACCGCACGGCGCCTGGCCAAACCTGCTGCAACCAGCACCGTGGTCGATATCTGCCTGGAGGTGGCCCATGGTTGAGAGCCAGAAAGCCATGCCCCAGCCCAAGATGGGCCGTATCCGCCGTATTCACTTTGTCGGTATCGGCGGCGTGGGCATGTGCGGTATTGCCGAAGTGTTGCTGAACCTGGGCTATGAAGTGTCCGGTTCGGACCTGAAAGCGTCGCCGGTGACCGAGCGCCTGGAATCGTTCGGTGCCGAGATCTTCGTCGGCCACCGCGCCGAGAACGCCGCCACCGCTGATGTGCTGGTCGTGTCCAGTGCCATCAACCCGGCCAACCCGGAAGTGGCTACCGCCCTTGAGCGACGCATTCCGGTGGTGCCGCGTGCCGAGATGCTCGCCGAGCTGATGCGCTACCGTCACGGCGTGGCGGTTGCCGGTACCCACGGCAAGACCACTACCACCAGCCTGCTGGCCTCGGTGTTCGCTGCCGGTGGCCTGGACCCGACCTTTGTCATCGGTGGCCGCCTGACCGCTGCCGGTACCAATGCCCAGCTGGGCACCAGCCGCTACCTGATCGCCGAAGCAGACGAAAGCGATGCCAGCTTCCTGCACCTGCAGCCGATGGTGGCCGTGGTCACCAACATCGACGCCGATCACATGGCGACCTACGAAGGTGACTTCAACAAACTGAAGAAAACCTTCGTCGAGTTCCTGCACAACCTGCCGTTCTACGGCCTGGCGGTGATGTGCCTGGACGACCCGGTGGTGCGCGAAATCCTGCCGCAGGTGAAGCGCCCGACCGTGACTTATGGCTTCAGCGAAGAGGCAGACATCCGCGCCATCAACGTGCGTCAACAGGGCATGCAGACCCACTTCACCGTGCTGCGCCGTGACTGCGAGCCGTTGGACGTGTCAGTGAACATGCCTGGCAACCACAACGTGCTCAACGCCCTGGCCACCATTGCCATTGCCACTGACGAAGGCATCACTGACGAGGCCATCATCCAGGGCCTGTCAGGCTTCCAGGGGGTCGGCCGACGCTTCCAGGTATACGGCGAACTGCCGGTCGAAGGCGGTAGCGTGATGCTGGTGGACGACTACGGCCATCACCCGACCGAAGTAGCTGCAGTGATCAAAGCCGTGCGTGGTGGCTGGCCTAGCCGCCGCCTGGTGATCGTTTACCAGCCGCACCGCTACAGCCGCACCCGCGACCTGTACGACGATTTCGTGCAGGTGCTGGGCGATGCCAACGTGCTGCTGCTGATGGAAGTCTACCCGGCCGGCGAAGAGCCAATCCCTGGAGCCGACAGCCGTCAGCTGTGCCACAGCATCCGTCAGCGCGGCAAACTGGACCCGATCTACATCGAGCGTGGCGCAGAACTCGCGCCGCTGGTCAAACCACTGCTGCGCGCTGGCGACATCCTGATCTGCCAGGGTGCCGGTGATGTCGGAGGCCTGGCCCCACAGTTGATGAAAAGCCCGCTGTTCGCAGGCGCCAAGCAGGAGAAGTCGAAATGACCAGCGCCTACGAAAAGCTGCACTCGACCCTGGACGTCAAGGCGTTCGGCCGTGTTGCCGTGCTGTATGGTGGCAAGAGCGCCGAGCGTGAAGTGTCGCTGAAGTCCGGCGCAGCGGTGATCCACGCGCTGACCACGGCCGGTGTCGACGTCGTTGCCATCGACGTGGGAGATGACCTGCTCGAGCGCCTGCAACGCGAGAAGATCGACCGTGCGTTCATCATCCTGCACGGCCGTGGCGGTGAAGACGGCAGCATGCAAGGCCTGCTGGAGTGCCTGGGCATCCCCTACACCGGCAGCGGCATCCTTGCCTCGGCGCTGGCCATGGACAAGCTGCGCACCAAGCAGGTGTGGCAGAGCCTGGGCATTCCGACCCCTCGTCACGCGGTGTTGGCGAGCGAAAGCGATTGTTTGTTGGCCAGTACGGAACTGGGCTTCCCGCTTATCGTCAAACCCGCCCATGAAGGCTCTAGTATCGGCATGGCCAAGGTGAACAGCGCCCAGGAACTGGTCGCCGCCTGGCAGGACGCCGCCAAATACGATTCCCAGGTACTGGTGGAGCAGTGGATCCACGGCCCGGAGTTCACCATCGCGGTCTTGCGCGGCCAGGTGCTGCCGCCGATCGCCCTGGGTACGCCGCACGTGTTCTACGACTACGACGCCAAGTACATCGCCAACGATACCCAGTACCGCATCCCGTGCGGCCTGGATAGCGTCAAGGAACAGGAACTGATCGACCTGACTGCACGTGCCTGTGATGCCATCGGCATCGAAGGCTGGGGGCGGCTGGACGTGATGCAGGACGAGCAGGGCCGGTTCTGGCTGCTCGAAGTCAACACCGCACCGGGCATGACTGATCATAGCCTGGTGCCAATGGCGGCCCGCGCGGCCGGCCTGGACTTCCAGCAACTGGTGCTGGCAATCCTGGCTGAAAGCGTGACGACGCGAGGTTAACAACCATGCAAGGCGCGATGATACGTCAGCAGCAACCCGTTACCGGCCGTAGCAAGCCGGTGCCGCGTGGTGCCAGCCGGCTGGTGGCCGACGAGCCCGTATCGGCGCGCCTGCCGCGGCCAAGCCTGGGAGGCCTCAAGCGCCTGCTGTGGCCGGTGCTGCTGGTGGCGGCCGGCTTTGGTGCCTATGAGGGCGCCATTCGCCTGATGCCGTATGCCGACCGGCCGATCACCAAGATCGACGTGCAGGGCGACCTCAGCTACATCAGCCAGCAGTCGGTGCAGCAGCGCATCGCACCGTACGTGGCGGCGAGCTTCTTCAGCGTCGACCTGCCGGCGATGCGTGCGGAGCTCGAGCAGATGCCATGGATCGCTCACGCCGAAGTGCGCCGGGTGTGGCCTGACGAGGTGGTGATCCGCCTGGAAGAACAACTGCCGGTGGCGCGCTGGGGCGACGAAGCCTTGCTCAACAACCAGGGCCAGGCCTTCACCCCGCGCGAACTGGCCAACTACGAGCACCTGCCGCAGCTGGCTGGGCCGCAGCGTGCTCAGCAACAAGTCATGCAGCAGTATCAGGTATTGAGCCAGATGCTGCGCCCCCTGGGCTTTTCCATCGCTCGCCTGGAGCTGCGCGAGCGGGGCAGCTGGTTCCTGACTACCGGTGCGAGCAGCGCCGGGCCCGGTATCGAGCTGCTGTTGGGGCGCGACCATCTGGTGGAGAAGATGCGCCGTTTCATTGCCATTTACGACAAGACACTCAAAGACCAGATCACCACTATCGCCCGCATTGATCTGCGTTATTCCAACGGACTTGCCGTTGGTTGGCGGGAACCGATTGCACCGACGACGGCCCAACCCGCCGTTGCGAAGAATTAGAGAGAGGCAGGACCATGGCAAACGCGCATAGCGGCAAAATGATCGTCGGGCTGGACATTGGCACCTCCAAGGTGGTGGCGCTGGTGGGCGAAGTGGGCGAAGACGGCACCCTGGAAATCGTCGGGATCGGCACCCATCCGTCCCGCGGCCTGAAGAAAGGCGTGGTGGTGAACATCGAGTCCACCGTGCAGTCGATCCAGCGCGCCGTCGAAGAAGCGCAGCTGATGGCCGGCTGCCGCATCCACTCGGCTTTCGTCGGGGTGGCCGGCAACCACATCCGCAGCCTGAACTCCCACGGCATCGTCGCCATCCGCGACCGCGAGGTCAGCCTGGCCGACCTGGAGCGTGTACTCGACGCTGCCCAGGCTGTGGCGATTCCGGCCGACCAGCGCGTGTTGCACACCCTGCCGCAGGACTACGTGATCGACAACCAGGAAGGCGTGCGCGAACCGCTGGGCATGTCTGGCGTGCGTCTGGAAGCCAAGGTCCACGTGGTCACTTGCGCAGTCAACGCGGCGCAGAACATCGAGAAGTGCGTACGCCGCTGCGGCCTGGAAATTGACGACATCATCCTTGAGCAGCTGGCCTCGGCCTACTCGGTGCTGACCGACGATGAAAAAGAGCTGGGTGTTTGCCTGGTGGACATCGGTGGCGGTACCACCGACATCGCCATCTTCACCGAAGGCGCCATCCGTCACACCGCGGTCATCCCGATTGCCGGCGACCAGGTGACCAACGACATCGCCATGGCCCTGCGTACCCCTACCCAGTACGCCGAAGAAATCAAGATCCGCTACGCCTGTGCCCTGGCCAAACTGGCTGGCGCCGGCGAAACCATCAAGGTGCCGAGCGTGGGCGACCGCCCACCGCGCGAGCTGTCGCGTCAGGCGTTGGCTGAAGTGGTAGAGCCACGTTACGACGAGCTCTTCACCCTGATTCAGGCCGAACTGCGCCGCAGCGGCTACGAAGACCTGGTGCCAGCCGGCATCGTACTCACCGGTGGCACCGCGAAGATGGAAGGTGCCGTGGAACTGGCCGAGGAAATCTTCCACATGCCGGTACGCCTGGGTGTACCGCACAGCGTTCGGGGGCTGAGCGACGTGGTTCGCAACCCGATCTATTCCACCGGCGTGGGCTTGCTCACTTACGGTCTGCTGAAGCAGTCCGAGGACCTGATCCTGACCGGTAACACAAACAGCAGCAACAACAGCTATGGCGATGAACCGAAGGCCCCAGTGCTTGAGCGCTTCAAGAAGTGGGTCCAGGGCAACTTCTAAGTTTCAAAGCAGTAGTGGTAGGCGCAACAACTAGAGAACTGTAAGGAGAGGGAAAATGTTCGAGCTCGTAGACAACGTCCCGCAAAGCCCGGTCATCAAGGTGATCGGCGTTGGTGGTGGTGGCGGCAACGCCGTCAACCACATGGTCAAGAGCAGCATCGAGGGCGTGGAATTCATCTGCGCCAACACCGATGCCCAGGCGCTGAAAAGCATTGGCGCGCGCACCATCCTGCAATTGGGCACTGGCGTGACCAAGGGCCTGGGTGCCGGTGCCAATCCGGAAGTGGGCCGTCAGGCTGCGCTGGAAGACCGTGAGCGCATCGCTGAGGTACTGCAGGGCACCAACATGGTGTTCATCACCACTGGCATGGGTGGCGGTACCGGTACCGGTGCAGCGCCGATCATTGCCGAAGTGGCCAAGGAAATGGGCATTCTCACCGTAGCCGTGGTGACCCGTCCGTTCCCGTTCGAAGGCCGCAAACGTATGCAGATCGCCGATGAAGGCATCCGCATGCTGGCTGAAAGCGTCGACTCGTTGATCACCATTCCCAACGAGAAACTGCTGACCATCCTGGGCAAGGATGCCAGCTTGCTGTCTGCCTTTGCCAAGGCCGACGATGTGCTGGCCGGTGCCGTTCGCGGCATCTCCGACATCATCAAACGCCCAGGCATGATCAACGTCGACTTCGCCGACGTGCGTACGGTGATGGGCGAAATGGGCATGGCAATGATGGGTACTGGCTGTGCCAGCGGCCCGAACCGCGCCCGTGAAGCCACCGAAGCGGCGATCCGCAACCCATTGCTGGAAGACGTCAACCTGCAGGGCGCCCGTGGCATCCTGGTGAACATCACCGCAGGTCCGGACCTGTCGCTGGGTGAGTACTCCGATGTGGGTAGCATCATCGAAGCCTTCGCCTCTGACCACGCCATGGTCAAGGTCGGCACCGTGATCGACCCGGACATGCGCGACGAGCTGCACGTTACCGTTGTGGCCACTGGCCTGGGCGCGCGCATCGAGAAGCCGGTCAAAGTGGTCGACAACACCCTGCAGACCGCCCAGCAGGCATACGAGGCGTCCAATCCTGCGCCGGTACGCCAGGAGCAGCCAGCGGTCAACTACCGTGACCTGGAGCGCCCGACCGTGATGCGCAATCAGGCCCATGCAGGTGCTGCTGCAGCCGCTAAACTGAACCCTCAGGATGACCTGGACTACCTTGATATCCCGGCTTTCCTGCGTCGTCAGGCTGATTAATGGAATTTATCAGGGGTATAAAGGTGATTGGTATTCATCAAAGGTTGGGTCTGTTATCATCCCCAGCCTTTGTTGATACCTGTTCGCAATTTGCGCTGAAGCGGCCAATGCCATGATTAAACAACGCACCCTGAAGAATACCATCCGTGCCACAGGTATCGGTCTGCACTCTGGGGAGAAGGTTTACCTGACCCTCAAGCCCGCACCTGTTGACACCGGCATCGTCTTCCGCCGCGCCGACCTTGACCCTGTGGTCGAGATCCCTGCGCGTGCGGCCAACGTCGGCGAGACAACCATGTCGACGACGCTGGTCAACGGTGACGTCAAGGTCGATACGGTCGAGCACCTGCTCTCCGCCATGGCGGGCCTGGGCATCGATAACGCCTACGTCGAGCTCTCCGCCTCGGAAGTGCCGATCATGGATGGCAGCGCCGGACCCTTTGTATTCCTGATTCAGTCTGCCGGCCTGGAAGAGCAGGACGCAGCCAAGAAGTTCATCCGCATCCTGCGTGAGGTAACCGTGGAAGAGGGCGACAAGCGCGCCACGTTCCTGCCTTTCGAAGGGTTCAAGGTGAGCTTCGAGATCGACTTCGATCACCCGGTGCTTCGCAACCGGACCCAGAGCGCCAGCGTCGACTTCTCCAGCACCTCGTTTGTGAAGGAAGTCAGCCGCGCGCGTACTTTCGGCTTCATGCGTGACATCGAGTACCTGCGCAAGCACAACCTTGCATTGGGTGGCAGTGTCGAGAACGCCATCGTGGTCGATGAGGACGGCGTGCTCAACGAGGACGGCCTTCGTTACGAAGACGAATTCGTAAAGCACAAGATCCTCGACGCCATTGGCGACCTTTACCTGCTGGGCAACAGCCTGATTGGCGAGTTCAAGGGCTTCAAGTCCGGCCACGCGCTGAACAACCAGCTGTTGCGCAAGCTGATTGCTGAAACCGATGCCTGGGAAGTGGTCACGTTCGAAGATGCCAGCACGGCACCGATCTCTTATATGCGCCCTGTTGCGGCCGTGTAAGTTCGAGCACTCTCTCTAGTGATTAAGGCCACCCTCGGGTGGCCTTTTTTATTCGCTGAGTTCCCCAAGCGTGCTTGGGGTTATGCGTCGTGGCTATCTCTGTCGTAGGCACTCAGGACAGCATGGGTTTTCAGCAGGATGAAATCGATGTAACTGTGGTCTGTCGAGGTGCACTCCACGCGTGTGATTGGCTTGCCGTACGGCGACCGGAAACTCACCAGAAAGTGCTTGGGTGTGCCGTCGCTCGCCAAGTTGATCGTTTTCAGCGGGTCTGGCTCAGTCGAGGTGAAGAAACTCACGGACCCCTCGTAATGAATCAGGCTCCAGGCGAACTGCATGTACCCGTACTCACCGTTCAGATCCAGTGCGATTTTATTGCTGTCGGAACTTTGGCCTTTGGAAAGTACAATTGCCTTTCCCTCAGCCATGTTTTCGACGGTTTCATTGACTGTCTCAATGCCTGTTTTAGAGCCATAATTGCTACTGAGATGGTGCAGCGTAAAATGCGGAAGTACGAGTGATTGCCCGGGTAGAATGAGCTGCTCGCCAGGTTGCTCCTCGAAATTGATATGCAGTACGTGCGGGTAAATGCGGATATCGTCGAAAGCGAAATGCACATGCGTATTGTCAGGCTCGAAACTGCCAAGTGTCAGGGTATGAGTCGGGGATGTCGCGCGGAAGTCGACAACGAAACGTTGCCAGTCCTGGTGGTTTTCAAGCTTTGAGCGATGCTGGACAGTATCGTCTATGTACCAGGTGAGGTGTGGGACGGGGTCCTTGGGGAATCGCTTGACACGCAAGCTGATAGAGTAGAGGTGTCCCTGGACCAGACCGCTTATCGTCTTCTGGATCAGCAGCACGCCATCGTGTCGGGGAAGCGGTGGGAGGTTTGGCGGCGAGTCATATTCAACATAAATGTTGCTTTGATTTGCGGTGTTGAATGTTAATGAGTGTCCGCTGCGTATTGCGTTCCAGCCGTTGTATGCCTTATCAGTGAAAGTTGTATGTTCGCTATAGTCAGTCGTGGGCAGGGTCATGATGCAGTTCCTGGGTTAAGAACGCTCAATAAACCATCTCCAAAACCTACCGGCTACTGGTAAAATTGTCAGTCTTAAAGTGCAGGTTTTTTAGCTTGTTTTATTCTGAAGGCTTTTTTTTGCGCGAAGCATTGTTAGCCAAACGCTCCAATGCGGCGCGCAGCTTCTCGTCGGTAATGCCTTCAGCGGAACCGCGAATACTCTGCGCGGCATTGGCCGACAGCTCGGTGGTGTTTAGGCCACGCTTGGCCGGCACCAGCGGTGGCTGCACCTTGAACAGGATGCGCCTGAGGTTGCCGAACGCCTCCATGGCCTGCAATGCCGCCAGCAGGCGCTTCTGCTGGTAGCGCAGGCGGGTTGCCCAATGGCCGTCAGTCACAACCAGCAGCAAGGTGCCATCGCGCCATGACGCGACATGGCAGTGCTCGCGGGCAGCGGGTTGCAGCTGGCTTTCCAGCAGGCGTTGCAGGTGCTCCAGGCGCTCGGCCTGGTTCAGCAGCAGGCGCAGCGGGCGGACCTGGCGCAGCAGTGCGGAGGGCGGCTGGGCAGGGGAGGGTTTGTAGGCCATGGGACTGTGCATGAGGTTCAAGGTCAGCAGTTTAACACCTCTGTAGCCGGTGCCGGCCTCTTCACGGGCTTGCCCGCTATTACAGGCATTCCCCAGTGCAGGCCAGATAAGACCAATTCTCGATAGCTTTCATGTTGCCAAGCCTTGAACTCACGGAGAATGCCCCTATCTAAGACAAGCCCCTGCCAAAACGCTGTAATAGCATCGTGGAAATCCACCACTTTCCTCACCATCGTTTCCGGGTAGAATGCTCGTTCGCATGCGGCCTCAGGGCTGCACGGGCGACTCATGGGGCCGCCCTCCATCCCTACGTGTGGAAGATCCTGCCGATATGTTTGCGCCTTTGTTAAAAAAACTTTTTGGAAGCAAGAACGAGCGTGAAGTGAAACGCATGCTCAAGACGGTGAGTATCGTCAATGCCTTCGAAGAGAAGATGGTGGCCCTCTCCGACGAGCAACTGCGGGGCAAGACCGCAGAGTTCAAGGAGCGCCTGGCCAAAGGCGAGACACTGGACCAATTGCTGCCTGAAGCTTTCGCCGTGGCCCGAGAGGCCGGCAAGCGTGTGATGGGCATGCGCCACTTCGATGTGCAGCTCATCGGTGGCATGACCCTGCACGAGGGCATGATCGCAGAAATGCGCACCGGTGAAGGCAAGACCTTGGTCGGTACCCTGGCCGTGTACCTGAACGCACTGTCCGGCAAGGGCGTGCACGTGGTCACCGTCAACGACTACCTGGCCCGCCGTGACGCCAACTGGATGCGTCCGCTGTACGAGTTCCTCGGCCTGTCGGTCGGTATCGTCTCGGCCTTCCAGCCGCCAGAAGAAAAGCGTGCCGCCTATGCGTCCGACATTACCTACGGCACCAACAACGAATTCGGGTTCGACTACCTGCGCGACAACATGGCGTTCAGCCAGGAAGAGAAGTTCCAGCGTGAGCTGAACTTCGCCGTGATCGACGAAGTCGACTCCATCCTCATCGACGAAGCACGCACCCCGCTGATCATCTCCGGCCAGGCTGAGGACAGCTCCAAGCTGTACATCGAGATCAACCGCCTGATCCCGCGCCTGACCCAGCATATCGAAGAAGTGGAAGGCCAGGTCACCCAGGAAGGCCACTTCACCATCGACGAGAAGAGCCGCCAGGTCGAGCTCAACGAAGCCGGTCACCAGTTCATCGAAGAAATGCTCACCCAGGCCGGCCTGCTGGCCGAGGGCGAGAGCCTGTACTCCGCGCACAACCTGGGCCTGCTGACCCACGTTTACGCTGGCCTGCGCGCGCACAAGCTGTTCCACCGCAACGTCGAGTACATCGTCCAGGACGGCCAGGTCCTGCTGATTGACGAGCACACCGGCCGCACCATGCCGGGCCGTCGCCTGTCCGAGGGCCTGCACCAGGCCATTGAGGCAAAAGAAAACCTGAATATCCAGGCCGAGAGCCAGACCCTGGCTTCGACCACGTTCCAGAACTACTTCCGCCTGTACACCAAGCTGTCCGGCATGACCGGTACCGCCGACACCGAAGCGTTCGAGTTCCAGTCCATCTACGGCCTCAACGTGATGGTGATCCCGCCGAACAAGCCGCTGGCACGTAAGGACTTCAACGACCTGGTGTACCTGACCGCCGACGAGAAATACGCCGCGATCATTGCCGACATCAAGGAAAGCATGACCCAGGGCCGCCCGGTGTTGGTGGGTACTGCGACCATCGAAACCTCCGAGCACATGTCGAACCTGTTGCTCAAGGAAGGTATCGAGCACAAGGTCCTGAACGCCAAGTACCACGAGAAGGAAGCCGAGATCATCGCGCAGGCTGGTGCTCCAGGCGCACTGACCATCGCCACCAACATGGCCGGCCGTGGTACCGACATCCTGTTGGGTGGTAACTGGGAAGCCGAAGTGGCCACCCTGGAAAACCCGACCGCCGAACAGATCGCCCAGATCAAGTCCGACTGGCAGAAGCGTCACCAGCAAGTGATCGAGTCGGGCGGCTTGCACGTGATCGCCTCCGAGCGCCATGAGTCGCGCCGTATCGACAACCAGCTGCGTGGCCGTTCGGGCCGTCAGGGTGACCCGGGCTCCAGCCGCTTCTACCTGTCGCTGGAAGACAGCCTGATGCGCATCTTCGCCTCTGACCGGGTGAAGAACTTCATGAAGGCACTGGGCATGCAGTCGGGCGAGGCCATCGAACACCGCATGGTCACCAACGCCATCGAGAAAGCCCAGCGCAAGGTTGAAGGCCGCAACTTCGACATCCGTAAGCAATTGCTCGAATACGACGACGTGGCCAACGAACAGCGCAAGGTGATCTACCACATGCGCAACAGCCTGCTGGCCGCCGAGAACATCGGCGACACCATCGTCGAATTCCGCAAGGAAGTGCTGGACGCTACCATCAGCCAGCACATCCCGCCGCAGTCGCTGCCAGAGCAGTGGGATGTGGCCGGTCTGGAAGCCTCGCTGGCCAGCGATTTCGCCATGAAACTGCCGATCCAGCAGTGGCTCGATGAGGACGATCACCTCTACGAGGAAACCCTGCGCGAGAAGCTGCTGAACGAGATCACCACTGCCTACACCGAGAAGGAAGACCAGGCCGGTATCGAAGCCCTGCGTACCTTCGAGAAGCAGATCCTGCTGCGCGTGCTGGACGACCTGTGGAAAGACCACCTGTCGACCATGGACCACCTGCGCCACGGTATTCACCTGCGTGGCTATGCGCAGAAGAACCCGAAGCAGGAGTACAAGCGCGAGTCGTTCAGCCTGTTCCAGGAGCTGCTCGAGTCGATCAAGCGCGACACCATCCGCGTGCTGTCGCACGTTCAGGTTCGCCGCGAAGATCCGATCGAGGAGGAAGCACGCCTTCGCCGCGAGGCCGAGGAACTGGCCAGCCGCATGCAGTTCCAGCATGCCCCTGCCCCAGGGTTGGAAAGCGAGCAACTGAGCGAGGAGGGCGCCGAAGTGGCGGTGGCCGCAGCGCCAGTGCGTAACGACCAGAAACTGGGCCGCAACGAGCCGTGCTGGTGTGGTTCGGGCAAGAAGTTCAAGCATTGCCACGGGCAGATCGAGTGATCTGATTCATTGCTGTAACGTGACAAACCGGGGCCGCTTTGCGGCCCATTCGCGGCACAAGGCCGCTCCTGCAGGGACCGCGCCCGACCGGAAGGCTGCGATGTCCTTGTGGGAGCGGCCTTGTGCCGCGAATGGGGCGCGAAGCGGCCCCGCTCTTCCATCATCACTTCACCGTTTTTCTAGGAGCGCTCTAATGGCTGTTGGTCTTGGTCCTTTGCCCACCCTGCACCCGGTACCGGGTTTTGAACTCGGCATCGCTTCTGCCGGCATCAAGCGCCCGGGGCGCAAGGATGTGGTGGTCATGCGCTGTGCCGAAGGCTCCAGCGTGGCTGGTGTGTTTACCCTCAACGCCTTCTGCGCAGCACCGGTGATCCTGGCCAAGCAGCGTGTACAGGGCACCGTGCGCTACCTGCTGACCAACACCGGTAACGCCAACGCAGGCACGGGCGCGCCAGGCTTGGCTGCAGCCGAACGTACCTGCGCCAAGCTGGCCGAGCTGGCTGGCGTGCCGGCCGAGTCTGTACTGCCGTTTTCCACCGGCGTGATCGGCGAGCCACTGCCGGTCGAGAAGATCGAAGGTGCATTGCAGGCTGCCCTCGACAACTTGTCGGAAAACCACTGGGCGGAAGCTGCCACCGGCATCATGACCACCGATACCCTGCCCAAGGGTGCCAGCCGCCAGTTCCAGCACGATGGCGTGACCGTTACCGTCACCGGCATCAGCAAGGGTGCAGGCATGATCCGCCCGAACATGGCCACCATGCTCGGCTACATCGCTACCGACGCCAAGGTTGCCCCGGCGGTACTCAAGAACCTGATGCTGGACGGCGCCAACAAGTCGTTCAACCGCATTACCATCGATGGCGACACCTCGACCAACGATTGCTGCATGTTGATTGCCACCGGCAAGGCCAACCTGCCAGAGGTCACCGAAGCCAGCGGCGCGCTGTTCGAAGCCCTGAAAAAGGCGGTGTTCGAAGTGTGCATGGAAGTGGCCCAGGCCATCGTCCGTGACGGCGAAGGCGCCACCAAGTTCGTGACCGTGCAGGTCAACGGTGGTGGCAACCACCAGGAATGCCTGGATGTCGGCTATGCCGTGGCCCACTCGCCATTGATCAAGACCGCCCTGTTCGCCTCCGACCCGAACTGGGGCCGCATCCTGGCCGCCGTTGGCCGTGCTGGCGTGCCTGAGCTGGATGTAAGCCTGATCGACGTGTACCTGGACAGCGTGTGCATCGCCAGCAAAGGTGGCCGCGACCCGAGCTACACCGAAGCACAGGGTTCGGCAGTGATGGCCCAGGAAGAGATCACCATCCGTATCGAACTGGGCCGTGGCCAGTGCAGCGAAACCATCTGGACCACCGACCTGTCCCACGAGTACGTGAAGATCAACGCTGAATACCGTACTTGATCTACTGATCCGAAGGCCTCTTCGCGGGCAAGCCCGCTCCCACAGGTTTTGAAAGGCCTGTAGGAGCGGTGCGGTCCTTGTAGGAGCGGGCTTGCCCGCGAAAGGCTGCGCAGCAGCCTGCGGGTTTTGCAATACAAACCTGATGGAGCCGAACCATGAGCTATCACCTGATCATCGGCGACAAGCTGTATTCCTCCTGGTCGCTGCGTGGCGCCCTGGCCCTCGAGCTGGCCGGCGTGCCCTACGAAGAAACCGTGATCAAGCTGAACCAGCCTGATACTCGTCAGCGTATCCTTGCATTTTCCTCCACTGGCAAGGTGCCGTTGCTCAAGAGCGAGCACGGTGTGATCGCCGATTCTCTGGCCATCGCCGAATACCTCAACGAACAGCACCCCGACGCTCAACTGTGGCCTGCTGACGCAGCCGCCCGCGCCCAGGCCCGTTCGGCTTGCGCGCAGATGCACAGCGGTTTCTTTGCCCTGCGCGGGGCCATGCCGTTCGACTTGTCGCGTGACCAGGCCCTCGACACTGTGCCGCTGGACGTGCAGGTCGACATCGACCGTATCGTCGCGCTGTGGTCCGAATGCCGCGTGGTGGCCAAGGACAGCGGCCCGTTCCTGTTCGGCAAGCCGACCCTGGCCGACGCCTTCTTCGCCCCGGTGGCCGTGCGCCTGCGCAGCTACCGCGTGGAGGTGCCGGCAGAGGCGGCAGCCTATATCGAAACCATTTATCAGTGGCCAGCCTTCCAGGCGTGGCAGCAGGCCGGCCTGGCGGAGCGTGAAGGGTGAAACGGATACATGTTGTAGCGGCGGTCATTCGAGGTACTGACGGCCGAATTCTGATTGCACGCAGGGCCGATACCCAGCACCAGGGCGGCCTGTGGGAGTTTCCCGGCGGCAAGGTGGAAGAGGGCGAAGGCGTTGAAGCGGCCCTGGCCCGTGAGCTGCGCGAAGAGTTGGGCATCGAGGTGACCCGTTCGCGTGCACTGATCAAGGTCAGCCATGACTACCCGGACAAACAGGTGCTGCTGGACGTGCGCGAGGTCGAAGCGTTCACGGGCGCACCTCATGGCGCAGAAGGGCAGCCGCTGGAGTGGGTGGCCCCGCGGGATCTGTCGCACTATGAATTTCCTGAAGCCAACAAGCCCATCGTTGCTGCGGCGCGGCTGCCGGATCAGTACCTGATTACCCCGGATGGCCTGGAAGTGCCACAGATGCTCAAGGGCATCCAGAAGGCGGTGGCCAACGGTACTCGCCTGATCCAGCTGCGGGCGCCGGACATGTACGACCCCAAGTATCGCGATGTCGCGGTGGATGCAGTCGGGCTGTGTGCAGGCAAGGCACAGCTGATGCTCAAGGGGCCGCTGGAGTGGCTGGGTGACTTCCCTGCGGCCGGCTGGCACCTGACGGCCGCGCAACTGCGCAAGTACGCGGCCAAGGGCCGGCCATTTCCCAATGAGCGCTGGCTGGCAGCGTCCTGCCACAGCGCCGAGGAGCTGGCGCTGGCGGAGCAGATGGGCGTGGACTTTGTCACCTTGTCGCCGGTGCAGGCGACCCAGACCCACCCTGAGGCAGTGCCGCTAGGGTGGGATGAGGCGCAGCGGTTGATAGCCGGGTTCAACAAACCGGTCTACCTGCTGGGTGGGGTAGGGCCTGATCAGCGCGAGCAAGCCTGGGAAGCCGGGGCACAGGGTGTTGCCGGGATCCGGGCGTTCTGGCCCGAGAGGTGAGTTGCCTGTAACAGGGGCCGCTGCGCGGCCCATTCGCGGGGCAAGCCCGCTCCCACAGGTAATGCGCCGAACCTCAGGGCAGTGAGGTACCTGTGGGAGCGGGCTTGTCCCGCGAATGGGCTGAAAGCAGCCCCAGAAATATCAGCCTTTGGGTTTCTCGGCAGGCTGCCACAAAACCTCGTCCACCCCCTGGCGCCGCCCGATGATCCGCGCCGCCACGAACAATAGATCGGAAAGCCGGTTGATATACGCCAACCCAACGCCTTCCAGTGGCTCCACGGCATTCAACTGCTGACAACGTCGCTCTGCACTGCGCGCCAGGCTGCGGCACACATGCGCTTGCGCCACCAGCGCCGAACCACTGGGTAAAATGAAGTTCTTCAACGGCCCCAGCTCTTCGTTCCACACATCGATGGCTGCTTCCAGGCGTTCCACCTCCGCCAGGGTCAATGCCTGGTAGCTCGGCATCGCCAGCTCACCGCCCAGGTCGAACAAGCGGTGCTGACACGGCATCAGCACGGCGCTCACCTCGTCCAGGCCTTGCTCGTCCAGCCCCGCAAGCAGCAAGCCCAACTGGCTGTTCAGGCTGTCCACCTCGCCAATTGCCTCGATCCGCGGGTGGTCTTTGGGCACCCGGCGTCCGTCGCCCAGGCCGGTTTCGCCCGTGTCGCCGGTGCGTGTGTAGATCTTCGACAGGCGGTAGCCCATGTCACTTCTCCGTGTTGGCCGGCGTCGCCGGCTGGCCAAGGGGCAGGCGCAGGGTAAAGCAGGTGCCCTGGCCGGGCGTGGACTGCACTTCCATCTGCCCCTTGTGGTTGTTGGTGATGATGAAATACGAAACCGACAGGCCCAGGCCGGTGCCTTGGCCGATTTCCTTGGTGGTGAAGAACGGCTCGAAGGTGCGTTTGCGCACCGCCTCGGGCATGCCGACGCCATTGTCCTCGACCTGGATTTCCGCCCATGGCGGGTTCAGCCGGGTGCGCAGGGTGATGCGCCCGGGCTCGCTGGGCTGTGGCCGCACGTGGATGGCCTGAGCCGCATTTTTCAGCAGGTTGAGCAGTACCTGTTCCAGTTCGTTGGCGGTGCATGGCACAGGGCCCAACTCCGGGTCGAATTGGCGCACGATGGCCTGGCCCTTGAAGTCGAAGCCGATGGCCAGGTCAAAGTCATTGCCAGCAATTTCCACCGCCTGGTCGATCAGTGCCGGCAGGTCGCACGGCGCCAACTGGCGGTTGCTGCGGCGGCTGAAGCTGAGCATGTGGGTAACGATCTTCGCTGCCCTGGCACCGGCCTGCTGAATGCCATCGAGCAACTGTGGCACCTCACGGCTGTCCAGGTAGCGGTTGACCGTGGCCAGGTCGATGCCCAGCTCTTCGGCCTGCTCCTGGTTGCGCGGCAGCTCGGACGACAGGCGCCGGCGAATGTTTTGCACGTTGTGCAGGATGGCGCCCAGCGGGTTGTTGATCTCGTGGGCCATGCCCGCCGCCAGTCCACCGACCGAGAGCATCTTTTCGGATTGCACCATCATCTCTTCCAGCGACAGGCGCTGGGTAATGTCATCGATACGGATCACCACGCCGCGCCCACCGCCGCCGGTCAGGGGGTAGAAGGTCAAAGCGTAGTGGCGCAGGTCATCGCCTTTGGGCCAGGTGACCCGCTCGATTTTCGCGACGCGGTGTTTTTCCACGGTTTCCTTCAACTGTGGCAAGAACGGCTTGAGCGGCTCGAAGGCAATGAATACTGGCTGGTTCAGCGCTTCGTCCAGTGGCGTACCGGAAAGCACCGTGGCTTCGTGGTTCCACTGGGTCACGTAGAGCTGTTCGTCGAGGGCGATCAGCGCCGAGGGCATCGAGTCGATGATGCTGTTGAGGTAGTTCTGGAAGCCTGTGAGTTTTTTCTCGATCTTGCTGCGCACCTGCACTTCCAACTCAAGTTTGCGGTTGGTATGGCGGGTTTCCTCGGCCAGGCCCTGGGCCTGGTCGTAGGCGCTCTGGAATTCGTCTCGTGCGCGTTTTAGCTGCTGCTCGCGGCCTTCGATGCGCGAGAGCATGGTGTTGAAGGCTTCGGCCAGGCTGCCGATTTCGTCGTCGTTGCCGCGCTTGGCCCGCAAGGCGTAGCTCTCTTCGCGGGTGACCTGGCGGCTGAGCTCTTCGAGCTGGTTGATCGGCTGGGTGATCAGGCGTTTTATCTGCCGGGCGACCACAATCCACAGCAGGATGCTGAACACCAGTATGCCCAGGCTGGCGCTCAGTGTGCCGGTGTAGAACGCCATGGGCAGCTCGCTGCTGGCCACCAGCAGCAGGTGTGCAGGCGGGTTGGCGTCGCGCGGTATGCGGATCAGCTGGGTGCTGCGAAACTCCATCAGGCGCCAGCCGTCTATGTTGCGAAAACGCTTGGGCAGGGCCAGCGGCTCGCCATGCTGCAGCTGTGCCAGCATACGCCCGTCGCCGCCGTAGACAGCGGCGGCGCGTAGCGGCGTGTAGCTGTCCAGTTCCTTGAGCAGGGCACCGGCGGTTTCCGGGGTGTCGCCAGCGCGGGCCGCCAGCTGCGGGTTGGCCACCAGCCGGCCGATGGTCTGCAGTGCCTGCGGCGCCATGCTTTCCTGGGTGATCCAGTAGGCGGCGCTAATGAAGGTGAGGTTGGCCACCAGCAGGATGGTCACCAGCAATACCAGCAGGGCCGCCAGCAGCTTCTGCCCGACCGGGAGGTTTTCCAGGCGTTGGCGCAAGGTCATGGGCTAGGCAATGTCCGTATCCGGTTGAAAGGGGCGCGTTAGTCGCAGGGCAAGCCACGCATGCGCAAGTTATCGACCAGGCGCTGCAGCAAGTGTTCAAGCTGTGGCAGTTGCAGGCCGTGGCGCCCGGCCGCCCGACAGGCATGGCCGAGCAGGTAGTGCACCTCGGTGCGTCGGCCCGCGCGCACATCCTGATACATGGAAGAGTAGTTGGCTGCGGTGGCAAGGATCACCCGCTGCACTTCTTCGCTGAGCTCATCTGCCGCTTGCGGCTGGCCGCAGCGCCGCAGCAACTGGACCAGTTCGGCGCACAGTGCATCGACTTCAGCCAGGTGCCCAAGCAACACTCCGTTCTGGCATTCGTGTAGCACGGTCAGCGGGTTGATGGCGCAGTTGAGCGCCAGCTTGCGCCACAGGCGGGTGAGGATATCGACCGTCCACTCGGCAGGTATGCCGGCTTGGTGCAGGTCATCGAACCAGGCGGGTGTTGTCGGGTTGCGTGGGTCGCCCAGCCAGTTGAAACCGTGGCCGGCAAAGCGCACCTGCCAGTCCCCCTCGCGAAAGGCCCCTTCGGTGCTGGAGGCGAAGATGCAGCGTGCGTGGGGCACCAGGTCGGCCACTTCGTCCTGGCTGCCCAGGCCGTTTTGCAGCAACAGTACTTCGGCCCCCTCGGCCAGACGCGCTGCCACACTGGCGATCGCCGGTGCAGCGTCGTAGGCCTTGCAGGCCACCAGCAGGCGGTGGATGGGGCCCTGTGCCTGCGCGGTTTCGGCAGGGATGGCGTAGTGCTGGGAGTGGTCCTGTTCGACCAGTGTCAGGCCGCCAGCCTGCTGATAAGCCTGCAGCCGTTGCCCGTCACGCAGGATCAGGCGCACTGCCTTGCCTGTGCGCGCCAGGCGGCAGGCCCATAGGCTGCCCAGGCTACCGGCGCCGAGAATATGCCAGGTGCTGCTCATATGCGTTTCGCAACCCGTTATAATGAGTCCGCATTTTAACCGTCAAACCCAGCGCGCTCCATCTTCAGCCTGAGCGCGCTTTTATTTTGGGAGAACAACCATGCCTTCGTTCGACGTGGTATCGGAACTGGACAAGCACGAAGTGCAGAACGCCGTTGATAACGCCATCAAGGAACTTGATCGCCGTTACGACCTGAAAGGCAAGGGCACCTTTGAGTTCAAGGACAAAGATCAGACCGTGATGCTCACCGCCGAGGAAGAATTCCAGCTCGAAGCGATGCTGGAAATCCTGCGCCTTGCATTGGTCAAGCGCAAGATCGACGTGAAGTGCCTGGAAACCAAGGACCCGTACCCTTCCGGCAAGGAAAAGAAGCAGGAAGCCAAATTCCGCGAAGGCATCGACAAAGACCTGGCGAAGAAGATCGTTGCCACCATCAAGGATGGCAAGCTGAAAGTGCAAGCCGCCATCCAGGGTGAGCAGGTGCGGGTCACCGGCAAGAAGCGTGACGACCTGCAGGAAGCCATTGCGCTGCTGCGCACCAAGGAATTCGACATGCCGCTGCAGTTCAACAACTTCCGCGATTGATGCGGTTGCGGGCCGGAACCCCGATGGCGCAATGATGTCCATGGGGGCCGGGGCTGTGTGAATGCGCGCAGCCTGTTCTACCGTGTACTTGCCGCTCGGCATCAGGAGATGAATATGGATTTGAACGCTGAAGTCGATCAGCTCGTCCGCCAATCCCAGACTTGGATCCCCTTGATCATGGAGTACGGCAGCCGTGTGCTGCTGGCACTGCTGACCCTGGCGGTGGGCTGGTGGATCATCAACAAAGTCAGCGCACGCCTCGGCAAGCTGGTGGGCTTGCGCAACGCCGACCTGGCGCTGCAGGGTTTCATCAGCACCCTGGCGAACATCGTGCTGAAGGTGCTGCTGTTGGTCAGCGTGGCCTCGATGATCGGCATCGAGACCACCTCGTTCGTGGCCGCTATCGGTGCTGCGGGCCTGGCTATCGGCCTGGCCTTGCAGGGTAGCCTGGCGAACTTTGCCGGTGGTGTGCTGATCCTGATGTTCCGCCCCTTCCGCATCGGTGACTGGATCGAGGCGCAGGGCGTTGCCGGGACAGTCGACAGCATCCAGATCTTCCACACCGTGTTGCGTACCGGTGACAACAAGACTGTGATCATGCCTAACGGCAGCCTGTCCAACGGCATCATTACCAACACCAACCGCCAGCCTACTCGCAAGGTGGTATTCGATGTGGGTGTGGACTACGAGGCCGACCTGCAGAAGGCCCGCAACGTGCTGCTGGAGCTGGCAAAGGACCCGCGTGTTCTGCCCGACCCGGCACCGCAGGCGGTAGTGGCGACGCTGGGCGACAGCTCGATTACCGTCTCGCTGCGCTTGTGGACCAAGACGTCCGATTACTGGGACGTGATGTTCATGCTCAACGAGCAGGCGCGTGACCGCCTGAAAGCCGAGGGGATCGACATTCCGTTTCCGCAGCGGGTGATTCGTGTGGTGCAGGAAACGGCCACGCAGTAGTACCGCGTTGTCATCAAAGGGGCCGCTGCGTGCCCCTTTCGCGGGCTTGCCCGCTCTCACAGGGATTGCTTGACCTCTGTGGAAGCGGGCAAGCCCCGAAGCGGCCCCGGTTTTACACTTGTTCACAGCAATTGCTCGACTTTTCTGGCATATACCCTGGCCCCACCTGCCACACCCGATATGCCATCATGAAACCACTGCTGTACATCACCCCGCTGCGCGCCTTGTTGTTCGGCCTGACCCTGGCCTTGTTCGAGCTGCTGACTTATTTGGCCAGCGACGCCGTCATGCCGGCCATGCCGGTGGTGGTGGGCGACCTGAACGCCAGCCCCGACTACATCCCCCATGCCCTGAACCTCTATCTGTTGGGGGGCGTGGTGCTGCAATGGCTGATCGGTCCACTGGCCGACCGTTATGGCCGGCGTCCGCTGCTTCTGGTTGGCTGCGCGTTTTTCGGCCTGGCCTGTCTGGCCACCTTCTGGGTTCACGACATTGGCCTGTTCAACCTGCTGCGCCTGTTGCAGGGCATCGGCCTCGGCTTTGTCGTCACAGTCAGCTACCCGGCCCTGAACGAAGCCTTCAGCGAGGCTGACGCTGTGCGCATGATGGCCTTGCTGGCCAACATCGCCTTGCTGTCACCCCTGCTTGGGCCATTGGTGGGAACCCTGCTGCTGCAGTGGCTGGACTGGCGCTGGCTGTTCGTGGCCTTTGCCATTGGCGCGGTGCTGGTGTGGGGGCTGTTGTACCGCCTGATGCCGGAGACTCTCGGTGTGGAACGCCGCGACGGCTCGCGCCTGGCGTTCACGCCGATTCACCTGCTGCCACTGCTGGCGGGCTACGGTCAGTTGCTGACGAACCGGCGCTTTGTCGCTGGCAGCGCTGCGTTGGGCCTGGTCGGTTTGCCGCTGATTGGCTGGATCGGCCTCTCGCCGGTGCTGCTCATCCACGATGAGGGGCTGAGCACGATGGAATATGCGTTGTGGCAGCTGCCGGTGTTTGGCGGGCTGATCCTCGGTAACCTGATCATCAACCGCATCGCCGATCGCTACCCACTCCCGGCCCTGGTGCGTGGCGCGCTATGGCCTTACCTGGCCGGCTTGTGCCTGATGGTGCTGGCGACCTGGTACTGGCCGAGCGTTACCAGTGTGGTGGCGGGCATGTCGCTGTACGCGCTGGGGCTGGGTGTGGCCAACGCTGTGCTGTACCGCATGACATTGTTCTCCAGCGAACAGAGCAAAGGCCTGGTCTCGGCCATGCTGGGCATGATCACCATTGCCCTGCTGGGGTTGGGCGGTGCGGTGCTGGCGATGATCGGCGCCGGGGCCAGCTTGTTGCACTTTGCCATGGCGGCGGGTGTGGCGGGGGCTCTGGCGTTGTGGCCGTTGTGGTTTGTCGTCGGTGGGCGGCCTGGGGAAGGGGCTGTTGCTCAGTAAATTCAGTTGGCTGTACCGGCCCTTTCGCGGGTAAACCCGCTCCCACAGGTACGGCACCGTCTTTGAGCGCTGTGCAGTACCTGTGGGAGCGGGTTTACCCGCGAAAGGGCCGGTACAGGGATAGAGTTCTTTCAGGGCCGCTCAGCGGCTGAACCTTCCTCTGCCACCGGCTTGCCTCGCCCGGCTTCCTGGCGCCACTGCAGGGCGATCAGAATCAGCGTAGGCACACCCAGCAATGCGGTGATCAGGAAGAAGTCGTGGTAGCCGAACTTCTCCACCATAACCCCTGAATACCCGCCGATCAGCCGCGGCAACAGCAGCATGATCGAGCTAAGCAGCGCGTACTGGGTCGCCGAGAACTTCAGGTTGGTCAGGCTCGACAGGTAGGCAACAAAGGCCGAGGTGGCCATGCCGGAGCTGAAGTTGTCCAGCGAGATGGTCACCACCAGCATTTCCAGGTTCGGCCCCATGTCGGCCAGCATCAGGAACAGGATGTTGGTGCCGGCCGAGGCTATACCGCCGATGAACAGGATCGGCATGATGCCAAAACGCACGATCAGCAGGCCGCCAACCCCGGCGCCGACCAAGGTCATGATCAGGCCGAAGATCTTGCTGACACTGGCGATCTGGTCCTTGGTGAAGCCCATGTCGATGTAGAACACGTTGGCCATCACGCCCATCACGGTATCCGACATGCGATACGTGGCGATCAGACCAAGCAGCAGCAGGGCCTGCCAGCGATAGCGGGTGATGAAGTCGTTGACCGGGGTCAGCACCGGGGCCAGGCCCCGGCGGCCCAGGCTGGACAGGCACGCCCAGCTCAGCAGCACATAGAGGATCAGGCGCAGGAAAGCGCGGTCTTCCAGCAACAGGTCGAGCGGCGTGGCATCACCGGAAATGACGCTGGACCAGCCGGTATTGAACATCTGGGTAAAGCTGGCGGGTACCGACACCAGCAGGATGATCAGTACGAACACCGACGCCAGCTGGTGCATCAGCCCATAGCGCGCTGCCGACAATTGGGTACGCATGGGCACTGGCGGCTCGCGCATGACCAGCGTGGTGAACAGGGCGGGCAGCATCATCACCCCGAACATCACATACGTGCCGGCCCAGGCCTTGTGCAAATAACTGAAACCCGTGGAGCCGAACCATTCGGCGAAGAACAGTGCGCCTGCCGTGGCGAGCAATGCGGCCACCCGGTAACCGGCCATGTAGCTGGCGGCGAGTGCGGCCTGGCGTTGGTCGTCGGCGATTTCCAGGCGATAGGCGTCGACGGCGATATCTTGTGTGGCAGAGGCGAACGCTACCAGCACCGCCATGGCAATCAACCACGACAGGTGTTGTTGCGGGTCGCACAGGCTCATGCCAACCAGCCCGACCACCACCAGCGCTTGCGACAGCAGCAACCACGAGCGCCGGCGCCCCAGGCCGCCGAGTAGCGGCAGGCGCCATTGGTCCAGCAGCGGCGACCACACCCATTTGAAGGCGTAGGCCAAGCCGATCAGGCTGGCGTAACCAATGGTTTCGCGGGCAACGCCGGCTTCACGCAACCACACGGACAGGGTCGAGAACACCAGCATGTAGGGCAGGCCAGCGGCGAAACCGAGCAGCAAAAGTACCAAGGTTGACGGGCTGGCATAGGCAGCAAGCGCAGCGCGCCAGGTTTTACGGGGCATGGGCCAACATCTGCCTCAAGTTTACGAAAACAAAGCGCGCACTCTAACCGCTGTGCTCCATTGGGCGCCAGCCATGGCGCGACATATCCACACGATTGTTGGCTACATTCACACCCTCTGCGCGTAATCGCGCCCGCTGTTCATCCCCTGATGGCGTACCCAATGCCAGGCTCAGCCGGCCACCTGCGCCGAGTACCCGGTGCCAGGGCAGCCGGGTGTCTGCCGGCAGCTGCCCAAGGGTGCGCCCGACCCAACGTGCCGCGCGGCCAAGCCCCGCCAGCTCGGCCAGTTGGCCGTAGCTCACCACCTTGCCGGGCGGCACTTGGCCGAGTACCGAGTACAACACCGTTCGTCGGCCCTCGGCACTCCCCAGTGCGTGCTCATATCCATCAGACATCACGCCCCCCTTGGGCTGCAGATGAAACTGGACCGGTGGTCCGGCAAATGAGAGTTGAACTCAACGCCATGTGCTCGGTCTGTCCTTGCTCTGGCCGTCGGTATCTGGATAATGCCCGGCTTTTTTGTCAAATCGAACCCATAGCCCGCTTATGTATTCTAGATCGTTGTTGTGCCTGCTAGCTGCCTCCTTGTGCGCCTCTCCGGTGTTGGCCGACACCGTATGGATGAAGAACGGTGACCGGCTCAGTGGCAAGATCAAAGTCTTCGACGGCGGCAAGCTGCTGCTGGAAACCCCGTACGGTGGGTCTATTGCGCTGGACTGGAAACAAGTCCAGACCTTGGAAAGCGACCAGGAGATGCTGGTCAAGCAAGACGCCTACACCGGTGAAAAAGCCAAGTCGCTGAAAGCCGCAGAGCCCGGCAAGGTGACCTTGGCCAACGGCGAGGCGCCGAAGACTGTGGAACTGGCCAGCATCGAGCAGATCATGAAGCCCAAACCGCTGGTCGAGGACTTCGTGTGGAAAGGCAACGTCGATGTGGCGCTGGACTACAAGCGCGCCGAGAACGACACCGACGATTACGACGTAGGCTTCAAGACCACCGCTCGCCATGGCCGCTGGCGGCACAATGCCGAAGGCGAATACAACCGCGAGACCAAGGACGACGTCACCACTACCGACAACTGGAGCGCCGAGTACGCACTGGACCGTTTCATTACCGAGAAGTGGTTCTGGCAGGGGCGTGCGGAATACAAGCGTGACCGCATCGAAGACCTGGCCCGTCAGCGCACTGTCGGTACCGGCCCGGGTTACCAGTTCTGGGACGATGAACTGGGGGCGTTCTCGCTGGGTTCACTGATCAACCGCACCGACTTCGAGTACCAGGACGGCGGCAAGGACAACTTCTATTCCGCAGCGGTAAAGTGGGACTACACCCGCTACCTGATCGGCAAGAACGTGCAGCTGTTTACCAACGGCGAGTTCGCCAAGCCGCTGGGTGGCGTGGCCGACTACTCGCTGGATGCCGAAGTTGGCCTGCGCTACAAGGTCACCGAGTGGGCCTCGCTCAACCTCAAGGCTGAAAAGGACATCATCACCGGCACGCGTGAAAGTGACCTGGACAAGACCCGCTATACCGCTGGCTTCGGCGTTACCTGGTAAATCGCCGGGGGCTGCACGGCAGCCCCATTGGCAGCATTGGGTGATAATGCTTATCTTGTCCCCCTCCCAGTCCGCCAGGAGCTGCCCTCAAGTGAGTACCAACGCCATCCGCCCAGCCCGGGAACTGCTGCTCAAGGAGTACCGCGGCGTGCTCTCGACCCATTCCAAGTCAATGCCGGGCTACCCGTTCGGCTCGGTCGTGCCGTATTGCCTTGACGCCGACGGTAACCCGTTGATCCTGATCAGCCGCATCGCCCAGCACACCCACAACCTGCAGAAAGACCCCAAGTGCTCGCTGCTGGTGGGTGAGCGCGAGGCCGAGGATGTGCAGGCAGTAGGGCGCCTGACCGTGATGGCCGAGGCGCACAAGCTGGTCGACGAGGCCACTGTGGAAGCGGCTGCCGAGCGCTACTACCGCTATTTCCCGGACGCGGCCAACTACCACAAGGCCCACGACTTCGACTTCTGGGTATTGCAGCCCGTGCGTCACCGCTACATTGGCGGCTTTGGCGCGATCCACTGGCTCGACCAGGTGACCTTGCCCAACCCGTTCGCCGGCAAAGCCGAGGCGAGCATGGTCGAGCACATGAACAGCGATCATGCCAACGCCATCGCCCACTATGTAGCGCTGACCGACCTGCCACAGCATGTGACGGCGCAGATGGCCGGGGTGGACAGCGAGGGCATGCACCTGCGCATTGGCCAGGCGGTGCACTGGTTGCCTTTTCCCAGTATTTGCAATACGCCGACACAAGTCCGCGAAGCCCTTGTTTTGCTGGCGCGCGCTGACCAGTGGCCCACTGCGGCGCAGGTCGAGGGTTGAAAAACCGAGCATCTGCATCCATCTGTAGGTCTTACAGGAAGGTTGTCTTCCAACGAGGATTGCTTTGATGCGTGCTTTTCTACTGTTGTTTCTGCTGTTTCCCGTGCTGGAGCTGTTCGTCTTCGTGAAGGTCAGTGCCGCGATCGGGTTCTTCCCGGCGCTGCTGCTGATCATCGCCGGCTCCGCCTTGGGCGTGCTGGTGATGCGGGTGGCCGGGCTGGCCACCGCATTGCGTGCCCGTGAGAGCCTGCAGCGCGGTGAACTGCCCGCCGAAGACATGTTCCAGGGCATGATGCTGGCCGTCGGTGGCGGCCTGCTGCTGTTGCCAGGCTTCATCAGCGACGTGCTCGGCCTGGTGTGCCTCCTGCCTTTCACCCGTCATCTGGCTGCGCGCAAGATGCGCGAGCGTGCCGAGGCCCAGGCCATGCGCCAGCGAGCGTTCCAGGACGACCCGTTCCAGGCGCAGCCGCGTGAGGGCGGCCATCGCCCGAACGTGATCGAAGGCGAGTACGAGCGCCGCGACAAGTAGAACGCACCGGGGCCGCAAAAGCGGCCCCGGTCTTTTTCGGCCTGATGAAAAATTTTGTGTACCTAGCCTTGTAATTGATTATGGCGGCCTCATGTATGTGGTCACCGCAAGGTTTCTGGTGGCAACACCAGACATTACACAAGTGGTTCGCCCAACGCGGGCCACTTCCCGGCAACGCCGGACAGCATCAACCCGCCGGTGTCGATACCGGCCGATGAAAACCACAATTTGGGAGAGATCGACAATGAAGCTTCGTCCTCTGCATGACCGCGTAGTCATCCGTCGCAGCGAAGAAGAATCGAAAACCGCTGGCGGTATCGTCCTGCCGGGTTCGGCCGCTGAAAAACCAAACCGCGGCGAAGTTGTAGCCGTCGGCACCGGTCGCATCCTGGACAACGGCGAAGTTCGCGCGCTGGCCGTGAAAGTGGGTGACAAAGTGGTCTTCGGCCCTTACTCGGGCAGCAACACCGTGAAAGTCGATGGCGAAGACCTGCTGGTCATGGCCGAGAACGAAATCCTCGCCGTTGTCGAAGGCTGATTTCCCCGACTTCCCGTTACTCCAAAGAATTTCAAGGATTAAACGATCATGGCTGCTAAAGACGTAAAGTTTGGCGATTCCGCTCGTAAGAAAATGCTGGTTGGTGTCAACGTACTGGCTGACGCTGTAAAAGCGACCCTGGGCCCGAAAGGCCGTAACGTGGTACTGGCCAAGAGCTTCGGCGCGCCAACCATCACCAAGGACGGCGTTTCCGTCGCCAAAGAAATCGAGCTGAAAGACGCCTTCGAAAACATGGGCGCCCAGCTGGTCAAGGAAGTTGCTTCCAAGGCCAACGACGCTGCCGGTGACGGCACCACCACCGCTACCGTTCTGGCTCAGGCCATCGTCAACGAAGGCCTGAAAGCCGTCGCTGCCGGCATGAACCCGATGGACCTGAAGCGCGGCATCGACAAGGCGACCGCCGCCGTTGTTGCCGAGCTGAAAAACCTGTCCAAGCCATGCGCCGATTCCAAGGCCATTGCTCAGGTAGGCACCATCTCCGCCAACTCTGACGACTCCATCGGCAACATCATTGCCGAAGCCATGGAAAAAGTCGGTAAAGAAGGCGTGATCACCGTTGAAGAAGGCTCGGGCCTGGATAACGAACTGTCTGTTGTAGAAGGCATGCAGTTCGACCGCGGCTACCTGTCGCCGTACTTCGTCAACAAGCCGGACACCATGGTTGCCGAGCTGGAAGGCCCACTGCTGCTGCTGGTCGACAAGAAGATCTCCAACATCCGTGAGCTGCTGCCAGTTCTGGAAGCCGTTGCCAAGGCCGGCCGCCCTCTGCTGATCGTTGCCGAGGACGTTGAAGGTGAAGCGCTGGCTACCCTGGTAGTCAACAACATGCGCGGCATCGTCAAGGTTGCTGCTGTCAAGGCTCCGGGCTTCGGCGACCGTCGCAAGGCCATGCTGCAGGACATCGCTGTCCTGACCGGCGGCCAGGTCATCTCCGAAGAAATCGGCCTGTCCCTGGAAACCGCTACCCTGGAGCACCTGGGTAACGCCAAGCGCGTCATCCTGTCCAAGGAAAACACCACCATCATCGACGGCGCTGGCGTTGAAGATGACATCCAGGCACGCGTCAAGCAGATCCGTGCCCAGATCGAAGAGACTTCCTCGGACTACGACCGTGAGAAGCTGCAAGAGCGTCTGGCCAAGCTGGCTGGCGGTGTTGCCGTGATCAAGGTCGGTGCCGGCACCGAAGTTGAAATGAAAGAGAAGAAAGCCCGCGTTGAAGACGCCCTGCACGCTACCCGTGCAGCCGTTGAAGAAGGCGTGGTGCCTGGCGGTGGTGTTGCCCTGGTTCGCGCCCTGAACGCAATCGTTGACCTGAAAGGCGACAACGAAGACCAGAACGTCGGTATCGCCCTGCTGCGTCGCGCTGTTGAAGCGCCGCTGCGCCAGATCACTGCCAACGCCGGCGACGAGCCAAGCGTTGTCGCTGACAAGGTCAAGCAAGGTTCCGGCAACTACGGTTACAACGCTGCTACCGGCGAATACGGCGACATGATCGAGATGGGTATCCTGGACCCGGCCAAGGTCACCCGTTCGGCCCTGCAAGCTGCTGCTTCGATCGGCGGTCTGATGATCACCACCGAAGCCATGATTGCTGACGCTCCGAGCGAAGCCCCAGCTGGCGGCGGCATGCCAGATATGGGCGGCATGGGTGGCATGGGCGGCATGATGTAAGCCAGCCTTACCCCCTGCACCATTAAAAAGCCCCGGTTCGTGAGAACCGGGGCTTTTTATTTTCCTGTGAGGGCCTCTTCGCAGCACAAGGCTGCTCCTACAGGTATCGCGTACAGTCCGGCACCGACGCGTCCCCTTGTAGGAGCAGCCTTGTGCTGTGAATGGGCCGCAAAGCGGCCCCTCTGTCAGGCGACGCTAGGTTCGACAGATGGCGCTTCCACCACGCCCCGCCGATACAGAACCAGGTAATACGACCCTAACCCGATCAACCAGCAGAACACGGCCGTCCACACGTTGTGCGACAAAAAGTGCGCCCCCTGCATCATCCGCCCCACACCCAGCACTGATCCGGCTATCAGCGCCACTACGAACGCCACCCGTGCCAACCGCGGCTTGCGATCACGCAGCATGAAGAACAGACCAAACAGGCAGAACCCGGTAGCTGCATGCCCACCCGGCCAGCACAGCCCAGGCTTGTCGGTGGCCGGACGCGGCTCCAGCAGCTTGCTGTAGGTTTCCGTGCCGCCAAACTGGGTCAGGCTCCACGGGCACTGCACCTGGGTCACCTTTTTCAGCGGCGTGACAAAGGCTGTGGACAGGCCCAGGGCCAGCACCAGGCAGCCCAGTTCGCGGCGCCAGCCGAACAGGCGCTTCCAGAAGAAACTGGCGGCAAACGTCAGCAGCGACAACACACCCAGCAAGATCACCAGTTGCTTGACCCGGTCGTGCAGGATGGTTTCCAGCAGATAACTGTGGCGGCCAATGAACTGCCCGGCAGCGGGATCGAAGAACAGGTTGGCCACATCCATGTCGACTGAAGTCAGCTCCAGCAGGATCAAGGCCAGCGCAGTCGCCAAGGGTATGCCGAGGTACAGCCAGTAATTGATCGGGCGAGGGCGGGTTCGTTGCTGCATGA
This sequence comes from Pseudomonas sp. NMI542_15, assembly GCF_021283425.1. NCBI lineage: Bacteria > Pseudomonadati > Pseudomonadota > Gammaproteobacteria > Pseudomonadales > Pseudomonadaceae > Pseudomonas > Pseudomonas sp. NMI542_15. The sequence goes on from NZ_JAJSRO010000025.1 coordinate 72,215, forward strand.
CGGCTCCAGGGCACGAAAAAGATCGGGCATTGTCGGCCGCCCGCTATCCTGTGTCCGTGAAGGATCAGTGAAAAAACCGTCAAGTGCGGTGAATTTTGCTTGGGGCTGGCACCATGCAGGCATTGGCCTTAAGCTGCGCCTGCCGCGCACCACAGCGAGAAGCGCCGCACAGGAGAAACCGATGCGCATTCTTTTGGTTGAAGACAACCGCGATATCCTGGCCAACCTGGCCGATTATCTGGGCATGAAGGGCTATACCGTCGACTGCGCCCAGGACGGCCTGTCCGGCCTGCACCTGGCGGCCACCGAACACTACGACCTGATCGTGCTGGACATCATGCTGCCCGGCATCGATGGCTACACCCTCTGCAAGCGCTTGCGTGAGGACGCCCGCCGCGACACGCCGGTGATCATGCTTACCGCCCGCGACCAGCTGGACGACCGCCTGCAAGGCTTCCGCTCCGGTGCCGACGACTACCTGCTCAAGCCGTTCGCCCTGTCGGAGCTGGCGGCCCGCATCGAAGCGGTGCTGCGCCGTGCCCAGGGCGGTGGGCGCCGCACGCTGCAGGTGTCCGACCTCAGCTACGACCTCGACACCCTGGAGGTTACCCGTCAGGGGCGCTTGCTCAAGCTCAACCCGGTCGGTCTCAAGCTGCTGGCAGTGCTGATGCAGAAAAGCCCGCACGTACTGCGCCGCGAAGTGCTGGAAGAGGCTTTGTGGGGCGACGACTGCCCTGACAGCGACAGCCTGCGCAGCCATGTACACCAGCTGCGCCAGGTGATCGACAAACCGTTTGAAAAACCGTTGCTGCATACCGTCCATGGCGTCGGCTATCGCCTCGCCGAGGGTCGCGATGGAGTTTAAGCAAAGCCTTGCCCAGCGCATCATCATCGCCTTTGCCTTGATGAGCGCGCTGGTGGCCGGGGCGTTCGCCTTCGGCATCGTTGCCACTGTGCACCTGGTCGAAGAGCGGTTGATTTCCTCGGTATTGGGCGGTGACCTGCAGCGCCTGCTGCGCATGGACAGCGTCAGCGACTGGAGCCACCGGCCACGCCCCGATCAGCTGTTCTACTTCAGCGGCGGGCGTGACGACTTCGAGCTGCCCAAAGATCTGCGCCACCTCGACCGGGGCTTTCACGAGGTGTTTCGCGACCAGCTGTCGTACCACGCCATGGTCGAGATCGTCGATGGCCGCCGTTATGTGCTGCTGCAGGACCAGAGCGACTTCGAAGAACGCGAGCGCGTGCTGTTCGCGGTGGTGGTGGTGGGCTTCGTGCTCAGCCTGGTGCTGGCCGTTATCCTCGGCTGGCTGGTGGCGCGCCGGGTGATGGCGCCGGTGATCCGCCTGGCTCGCCAGGTACGCCACCGTGACCAGCTGCTGGGCCTGGCCCCGCCGCTGGCACCGGACTATGCCGCGGACGAAGTTGGCCAGTTGGCAGTGGCTTTCGATGACACCCTGGGCCGCCTGCGCGACGCACTGACCCGCGAACGGCTGTTCACCAGTGACGTCAGCCACGAACTGCGTACGCCTTTGATGGTGTTGGCCACGTCCTGCGAACTGCTGATGGAGAACCCCAACCTCGACGCCCGCGCGCGTAGCCAGGTGGAGCGCGTGGCGCGGGCCACCGAAGAAATGCGCGAACTGGTCAAGACCTTCCTGATGCTGGCGCGGGCGCAGCGTGACGAGGGGGCGGTGGCTTCGCAGGCGACCCTTCGCGAAGTGGCCGACGAGCTTATCGGCGTGTGGCGCGATACCATCGAGCAGAAGGGCCTTACCCTGTACTTCGATGGCCGCGTCAGCGCAAGCCCGGTGCTGTACAACGCCACTTTCCTGCAGTCAGTGATGGGTAACCTGCTGCGCAATGCTGCGCACTACACCGACAGCGGCTACATCCGCCTGAGCCTGGAAGCCAACGGTTTCAGTGTGGAGGACAGCGGTGTGGGCATTCCCGAAGAGCAGCGCGAGGCCATGTTCAAGCCGTTCGTACGCGGCGATGAGCGGCGCGGCGAGGGCCTGGGGCTGGGGCTTTCGCTGGTACAGCGGATCTGTGATGACCAAGGCTGGCGTGTCACGCTGACATCCACCTTGCCGCATGGTTGCCGTTTCCAGGTAGACCTGAGCAGTACCACGGGCAAAGGCGACCTGAACGCCATGGCCGAGTAATGGCTTGTAACAGGTCAAAGGGAGGGCAACATTTTTTTCACATTGGCGTGACCTGATTCCAACGCTTGCTTGCCTAAGGTGAGCGGCACTGGAGTCAGGAGATGCCCAATGCGTAGCCCCATCAAGCTTGAATTTTCCGAGAAGTACGACAAAGACCATGCGCGTGAGTACTTTCTCAAGCACCAGGACGGCCTGGCGCGACGCCTTTCCCACAAGCGAGATGAGCAACTGGCGCGCCGCGCCCTGGCATTGGCAGGTGAGCCTGGCCTGGTACTGGACCTGCCGTGCGGTGCGGGCCGCTTCTGGCCGCTGTTGGCAGAAAAGCCCAACAGGGTGATTATTGGTGCCGACAATTCCGAAGCGATGATCGAGACAGCGTGCGCCGCGCAACCGCCAGAAGTGGTGGCGCGGGTACGTCCTTTGCAGACGTCAGCGTTTGCCATTGACCTGCCGGATAACGCGGTGGACAGCATTTTCTGCATGCGCCTGTTCCATCACATTGGCGAATCTGCCCACCGAAAGACCATTCTTTCGGAATTTCAGCGGGTTAGCCGTGATAGTGTGATCCTTTCACTGTGGGTGGATGGCAATTTCAAGGCCTGGCGCCGGAAAAAACTGGAACACCGCCGCAGTGCCAAGGCCGAGCAGGACAATTACCAGAACCGTTTCGTGTTACCTGCCGAAACGGTTGAAGAAGAATTCAGGGCCGCCGGCTTCAGAATCCAGGAACGCCTCGACTTCCTGCCGTTCTATGCCATGTGGCGGGTCTATGTATTGCGTAAGGGGTAGTGTTTGATGGCTGTAGCCCAGAACGGGGAGTCGCGGTTCGATTTTTACTGGCGCCAACAGGGCGAGTGGGTCGAGGAGCCTAACCAGCGCCGCGGCGGCGAGAGTGGTGTGCAACGCCTCAACGATGCCAGCGGCAAGCTGCTGTATGCCAAGCGCCAGGTCGGGCATATCTACCGCAGCCTGCTGCACCCTTTCGGCCGGCCGACCGTATTGCGTGAACTCGATGCGTTGAACAGTTTCGAGCAACTGGGTGTGCGTGTACCCCGCATTGTCTTCTGTGGTGCCGAACGCGATGCCGACCACCAGTGGCGTGCGCTGCTGGTGAGCGAAGCGCTGGATGGCTTTGTCGAGCTAGACACCTGGCATGCCGAAGGTGCCCGCGAGCGCTACCCGCAGGTGGTGCATGAGCGCATGCTCAAGGACCTGGCGGATAACCTGGCGCGCATGCACCTGGGGCACTGGCAGCACGGCTGCCTGTATGGCAAGCACGTATTCATCAAGGTAATTGGCGAAAGCGAGCAAGCGCGCGTCGAAGTGGCGCTGCTGGACCTTGAGAAGTGCAGGCGGCGCATCAGTTGTCAGCGTGCGGCTGGCAACGACCTGCGCCAACTGCGCCGCCATTCGTCGCTCAATGACGCAGAATGGCAGACGCTGCTCTACTTTTACCAGATGGCGTTTGGCAGCGCTGTCAAAGGGTTAGGGTAATGAAACTAGAAATAGCTCGAGCTTTGTTCCTGGTAGCTGGCCTGGCGGTCACCACCGTGGCGGTGGCTGCCTGGGAAGAGCCCAGGCCGACCGTGTTCAGCAAGGCTGAAATGGCCGACCAGTGCGCGTTGCCGCGGGAAGCGAAACAGCAGCAGGCACAGTTTGCGCCGGACCAGGACCTTTTGCTGTTCCTGTTTGGCTTGCGTCAGGGGTTACGGCCATTTGGTTGAACCCTGCGGTAGCTAGAAATGCCAGAGGCCTCGCGATTGCGGGGCCTCTGGCATTTTTGTGTCGGGCTTTCTGGCCTCTTCTGCAAAAGTTAGCAGTGCTGCAGGCTATTGCCTTTGAGGCGCGTGAGCAGCAGGAAACCGCCAAGGGCGCTGCTCAAGAACAGAATCCCCAGGCTCAATGGAAGCAGCTGTTCAGCTGACGCAATCACAGTGCTTGCGAAACCACCCCCGGCAAATAGCACTGTTGTGTTGAGCGACGCTGCTGCCCCTGCCTGCTGCGGATAGCGGGCTAATGCTTGCGTAGCCGCAGCGGGGCGTACCAACGTCGTTCCTGCTGTACATAAAATCATCGGTATCATGAGGCCTATTACTGTCAGCCCTGCTACCCACTGCCAAATCAATAGGGCCGCACCTGCGGAGCCTATCAGTAGAAATCCCGCGCAGATCTGAGCTTGTGCGCTGATGCGATTGTTCAAGAAAGTCGCGATGGCACCACCAACGACATACGCCAGCCCGTAGGCGATGAATACAACGGAAAACTGATACGGCGTAAGGCCTAGCTGCTCCATCAGTACCAGTGGTGCAACGACGATGAAGGAAAAATGGCAGGCGAACGCTAAAGTGGCCTGTAGGGAATAGGTTACATAGAAGGCGTCGCGCAACATCACAATATAACTTTGAACACCTGAATTACCCGCGCATAAAACAGGTGTTTCGTTCAGCAGAACCCATGCAAGCACGATGACTGAGATGGCTATTCCAATAAATACAGTAAAGCTGCCTGTCCAGCCGATTGATTGTTGGATAGCTGCACCGGCGACGGGCGAGATGGATATGAATAAACCACTTGCACTCGTCAACAAGATGCGCATGGTGTTGCGCTGCTTTCCACTATACAGGTCCTGTACAAGTGCTTGGCCAAGAACCAAGCTGCCACAGCCGGCGGCTTGCAACAACCGAAATGCCAAAAAAATCTCATAGTCAGTTGAAATTAGGCAGCCAATAGCCCCAGCAATGGATACCCCCAAACCAACGATTAATAGCCTTTTACGCCCAGTTCGGTCAGACAGAGGGCCAATAAATATTTGCGCCACAGCTACGCCAAACGCGAATAAGCTTACAGAGTAAGCTATTTGCTTTGGTTCTACTTGAAAGGCTTCTGAAAGCGCAGGGAACGAAGGAAGGATGACGTCCAGAGGAAAAACGCCTAATAGACATAAAAGAATCAAAAGCAATGGGCGAAGAATGGTGATTTTAAAGTTTTTGGCCTGACTCATAGAGAGACGATTCCCGCTGCCCTGAACTGTAACGTATAGCCTGAATCTTTCAATACATCGGTGCGTTTAATTGCCAACATCGTGATTTTGGATATTGCGGATATCCGAAGCATGCAATTGTCTTTTAGAGGGTCAATAACCACCTTGCCGGTAGAGGGGTGGTTTTTGAAAATTATTGATTTATCCATGTGTGCGTCGCGTCATTGCGACGTTTTTGATAATAGCGTTAAGCCCAAGATGTACAAGCCGAAGAGGGTGGCGAAACTTCTGATCAAGGTGTAGGATTTTTTACCGAAGCCATTTCCAGGAGTGTTTGAATTTTGCTGGAAGACGTCTGGCTCGCGGGTAGCCTGCCATTCTGAGTCTAATAGTTACCGGGCAGAGTGGATGAGACAGTTGTTCAGTCTTTCACTGGCGAGCAGGAAGATCAGCCGTGAATCTGAATGATGTGGGAGCTTGTGAGCGGTAATTATTAGATTGTGTTGCGTAGCAGTGATTTTCTATCGGCCTTCTGTACCCATACTGCCTCTTCGCGGGCTTGCCCGCTCCCACAGGTACTGCACCCATGTCAGGCCCGATGCCCTGTCTGCGGGAGCGGGCAAGCCCGCGAAGAGGCCGGTCAGGCTATTGCAGGTTCCTTGGCATTCGTCTTGTGCGCCAACAAGGTGTAGATACAAGGCAGCACGAACAAGGTAAACAGTGTGCCAATCGACATCCCGGTGGCGATCACCGTCCCGATGTCAAAACGGCTGACCGCCCCGGCGCCGGTCGCCAGAATCAGCGGCACCATGCCGAACACCATCGCCGCCGTAGTCATCAGCACCGGCCGCAGGCGAATGGCCGCCGCTTCTTCGATGGCCTCGCGCACGCTCAGGCCGCGCTCCTCACGCAGCTGGTTGGCGAACTCGACGATGAGAATGCCGTGCTTGCTGATCAGCCCGATCAAGGTCACCAGCCCCACCTGGGTGTAGATGTTCATGCTCGATATACCCAGGAACAGCGGCAGCAGCGCCCCGCAGATGGCTAACGGCACCGTCACCAGGATTACCAGCGGGTCGCGGAAGCTTTCGAATTGCGCTGCCAGCACCAGGAAGATGATCGCCAGTGCCAGGCCGAAGGTCACCCACAGCGCGCTGCCTTCCTGCACGTATTGGCGGGCCACGCCGGCATAGTCGAAGGCGAAGCCTTCGGGGGCCTCTTCGCGGGCGATGTCCTGCACGGTCTTCAGCGCTTCGCCCAGGCTGACCATGGGCACGCCCTGGATGATCGCCGAGTTCAACTGCTGAAACTGGTTGAGCTGGCGCGGGCGGGCGCGGTCGGTGAGGGTGATCAGGGTCGAGAGTGGCAGCAGTTGGCCCTGGTCGTTCTTCACGTAGTAGTTGTTCAGCCAGCCGGGGTTGTCGCGGTATGGCCGCTCGACCTGGGCAATTACCTTGTAGCTGCGTCCTTCCAGCGTGAAGCGGTTGATCTCCGCCTCGCCCAGCAAGGTGGCCAGTGTGCCGCCCAACGTGTCCATCGACACCCCCATCTGCGCCGCCTTGGCCCGGTCGATGTCGACCACCACTTCAGGCTTGTCGAAGGCCAGGTCGATGTCGAGGAAGGCGAACTTGCCAGATGCCTGGGCGCGCGTCTTGATGCGCTGGGCCACCTCCAGCAGCGCCGGGTAGTCGCCAGCGGTATTGATCACGAACTGGAACGGCAGGCCCTCGCCAGTGCCGGGCAACGAGGGCAGGTTGAAGCCGAAAATCTGCAGGCCGCCGACTTCCTCAAGTTTGGCCTGCACCAGCGGCAGCAGCTCCATCTGTGTACGTTCGCGCTCGTTCCAGGGCTTGAGCAAAAAACCACCAATGCCGCTCTGCACACCATTGAAACCATTGATCTGGAACGACGAGTAATACTCGGGGAAGGTTTTGAACAGGGGTGTGAACTGGTCGGTGTAGGCGTTGAGGTAATCGAGGTTGGCCGGCTGCGGCGAGCTGCTGATCATGAAGATCACCCCCTGGTCCTCGTTGGGTGCCAGTTCGTTCTGGGTGAACTTGAGCAGCACCGGGATCAGGCACAGCACGATCACGGCAAACACCAGCACCACCGGCCGACTGTCGAGGGTGGCGTGCAGCAGGCGCTGGTAGCGTACCTTCAGGCGTTCGAACAGCTGGTCAAGGCGATGGGCCAGGCCGCTGGGGTTCTGCTCCCGGCGCAGCAGCAGGGCGCACATCATCGGTGAAAGGGTCAGGGCCACGATGCCGGAAATGATCACCGCCCCGGCCAGGGTCAGGGCGAACTCCTTGAACAAGGCCCCTGTAAGCCCGGTGAGGAAGCCGATCGGCGCATAGACGGCAGCCAGGGTGATGGTCATCGACACCACTGGCATGGCAATTTCCCGGGCGCCCTCAAGTGCCGCGTCGAACGGCGACTTGCCTTCCTCCATGTGCCGGTGGATGTTCTCCACCACGACAATGGCATCGTCCACCACCAGGCCGATGGCCAACACCATGGCCAGCAGGGTCAGCAGGTTGAGCGAGTAGCCCATCATTTGCATGAAGAACAGCACGCCGATCATCGACAGGGGAATGGTCACCACCGGGATCAGTACCGAGCGCAGGGCGCCGAGGAACAGGAACACCACCACGATGACGATCAGCACCGCTTCACCGAGGGTTTTGACCACTTCGTCGATGGAGGCCTGGATGAACAGGGTGGCGTCGTAGGCGATCGACACCTTGAGCGCCGAGGGCAGCTGGCTTTCCAGCTCGGGCATGATGCGCCGAACTTCCTTGATCACATCCAGCGGGTTGGCTGCCGGGGTGGCCTTGATGCCGATATACACCGACGGAGTACCGTCGAACGAACTGACCGTGTCGTAGTTTTCTGCCCCCATCTCGACCCGCGCCACATCGCCCAGCAGCACACGGCTGTCACCGCTGGTCTTGACCGGCAAGGCGGCGAATGCCTCGGCCGATTTCAGCTCGGTACTGGCGTTGATACTGGTGACCACGTACTCGCCCTTCACCTCACCGGCGGCAGACAGGAAGTTGTAGCGGCGTACCGCATTGGTCACGTCAGTGGCAGACAGGCCGAAGCCGGCCAGCTTCACCGGGTCGATCCAGATCCGCATGGCAAACACCTGGTTGCCGAGAATCTCCGCCTCGGCCATGCCTGGCAACGTGGCCAGCTTGGGCTGGATGACCCGCGACAGGTAGTCGGTGATCTGCGGGTTGCTCATTTCCTTGCTGTAGAAGCTGACGTACATCAGCGCCGAGGCATCGGCGGCTTCCTTGCTGAGCACCGGGTCTTCGGAGTCCTGAGGGAGTTTGTTGCGCACTTCGTTGGCCTTGGCCAGCAGCTCGGTGAACAACCGGTCGCTGTCGGCGCCGATACGCGCGTAGATGGAAATGATCGAGAAGTTCTGCCGGCTCACCGAAGTCATGTAGTCGATGCCTTCGGCGCTGGCCAGGCTTTGCTGCAGCGGCTGGGTGATGTAGCCCTGGATGGTCTCGGCGTTGGCCCCGGGGTAGGCGGTGGTCACCGTGATCAGGGCGTTTTCCATTTGTGGGTACTGGCGGATCTGCAGCTTGTTCCAGGCCTGGAAGCCCAGCAGCAGGATCAGCAGGCTGACCACGCTGGCCAGCACCGGGCGACGGATGAACGGATCGGTAAACGCCATGCCAGCCTCCTGTCAGTCCTTGCCCGGGACGCCCTGTTCGGGCTTGAGGGCTTGGTCCTGGCCGATGCGGATCGCGGCGCCCGGGGTGAGCTTCAGTTGCCCGGCGGTGACCACCTGTTCGCCGGCCTGCAGGCCCTTGCTGACCACCACCACACCGTCGCGGCGCTCGCCGGTTTGAACCGTGCGTTGTTCGGCGACCAGCCTGGGTTGGCCCTTGTCGTCGGTTTCGGGCTGGCCATCCTTGTCCTTCTTTGGCGTGGCGACGTACACCGAGTTGCCATACAGGGTGTAGGTGATCGCGCTTTCCGGCACCACCACTTGTGATTGAGGGTTGGGCAACAAGATCAGCAGGTTGGCGAACATGCCTGGCAGCAGCTTGCCGTCGGGGTTGGCCAGGACGGCACGGACCAGCAGGTTGCGTGTGGTTTCTTCCACCTTGGGGTTGATGGCGCTGAGGCTGGCGGGGAAGGTCTGGCCCGGGTAGGCGGCCACCTGTAACAGCACCTGCTGGCCCAGGCTCAGCTTCGGCAGGGCCTGTTCCGGTACGTTGAAGTCGACGTACAGGCTGGACGTATCCTGCAGGGTGGCGATCATCGTGCCGGCGGCGAGGTATTGGCCGATGTCTACCTGGCGGATGCCGATGGTGCCGCTGAACGGGGCGTTGATGCTCTTCTTGATCTTCTGCGCCTTGAGCTGCTCGACCACCGCCTGGTTTCGGCGGTACTGGGAGCTTAGGCGATCAAACTCGCCACGGGAGATGGCCGAGTCACCGACCAGCTGGCTGCCCCGGCCAAAATCGACCTTGGCCAGGCCCAGGTCAGCCTGGGCGGTGCCGAGCAGGGCCGTTTCCTGGTCGTCGTTGAGTTGCAGCAGCAGTTGCCCGGCCTTGACCTGCTGGCCCGAGTCGAAGTGCAGGGATTTGACGATCCCTTCTACCTCCAGGCTCAGTTCCACACCCTGCAGGGCCTTGAGGCTGCCGACGGCGGGCAGGCGCTCCTGCCACTGGCGCTGTTCGGCCAAGGCTGCCGCTACGGTGATGGGCGGCTTGGGGGCAGTGAACATCTGGATCTGCTGGTAGATGGAGAAAGCCTTGTAGCCCCCCAAGGCCAGCACGATCAGCAGAACCACGGCCAACATGATCAGCATGCGGCGGCGCAGCATAGGTCCGGTTCCCTGGATACGGTTGTTATTAGCCTGGACACGACAACGGGCGATCCTGCCCACGTGTGGATGGGGGAAGTATTGACTGTTTTTTGATTGAAGGGGAGTGAATTGTCTGCACCGGCCCTATCGCCGGCAAGCCAGCTCCCACAGGTACACCGTAGGTTTCAGGACCTGTGGTGTACCTGTGGGAGCTGGCTTGCCGGCGATAGGGCCGGTGCAGGCAGCGGATCAATCAGACAAGATGCAGGTGATTGTCCCAGAAACCGGACGGCAGGTTCATCGGCTGCCCGACCAGCTCGGCCTTGCGGCAATCGTAGAAGCGGCAACGGCCCTGCCCGGAGGTGACGACAAAGCCGTCTTTCACCGCGCCAACCCCCGCGCAATCGGGCATGGGCGCGTCCAGCCGCACCGCGCCGCTGTCCAGGTCCCAGACGAACAGGCGGTTGGCCCTTGGCGCAGTCAGCGCCACCAGTCGCAGTTCGCTGTGGATGGCGACACTGGCAGTGTACTGGGCCATGGCCTGCAACTGGCGTTCCGGCACCGGGAAGGCCTTGAACGGCTCGCCCGGGCGTTTGATCGCCAACAGCTCGGCAGTTTCGTCGGCATCGCCCATGAACTGCTGGCAGGCAGCAATGGTGCCATCGCTGCCCACCGCCAGGTGGCGCACGCTGTTCATCTGCTGGGCCAAGGTTTCCTTGCTCAGCAGGGTACCGTCGCGCTGCATCAGCACCAGGCTTGGCTGCATGGCGTCGAGGTTCATCTCTACCCGGCTTTCGGCTTCGGTACGGATACCGCCATTGGCCACGATCAGTGTTTCACCATCGGGCAGCCAGGCGACCTCATGCGGGCCAATGCCGTGGGTCGGGATCTCGCCGGTGTGCACCAGGCGTTCGCCCTCGAAACGGTATACGCCAAGCACGCCGCGCCCCGGGTCGGTGGTGTCGTTCTCGGTGGCATACAGCCATTCGCCGCCCTTGTGTACCACCGCGTGGCCGTAGAAGTGCCGGTTAGGCTGCGAAACCACCGTTTGCAGCAGGCGCCCGTCGCGCAAGTCGACCAAGTAGCTTTCGGTACCGGGGCGGCGGGCGACGAACAAGGCGATCGGCTGCTCGGGGTGGTGGACGATGGCATGGCAACGCTGGGCGACCTGGGTGCTGAATACCTGGGTGCCGTCCAGGCGAAAACCGACGGCATAGTGCTTGCCGTCGCCATCGTCACGCGCCGAGAGCAGCAAAGGTTCGCTGCCTTTGTTGCGGAACAGGCTCCAGCCGCCCAAGGTGAGGGCGCTGAGCAATACGCTACCGAGTTTGAGTGCCTGGCGTCGCAGCATGATCAGTCACCGTCGTTGGCATTGAAGCCCAGCTGGATGTTCAGCGCCTTGGCCAGCTCGCCTTCGTGCAGGCGATGGACGGCGTTGAGGCTGTCGTAGAGCTGGTTGAGGGTTTGCTGGCCTGCGTCGTCGGCCAGCAGCTCACCGAGCGTTTTCTGGTTGTCGGCCAGCAGTTTGAGCGAGGTAGCGTAGGCGGCGTCGATCTTGTCTGCCAGCGCTTTCTGATCGCTGGGCAGGAGGCCGCGCAGGCCCTGGTTGTCGACCCCGACCCAAACGGTTTCGGCGGCCTTGAGGGTGGCCTCCAGGCTCTTCAGCGAATTGTGGCTGCGCCAGGCTTCGGCTTGCAGCGGCTGCGGGATGCCCTTGCTCTGGCGACCCATCGGCGCACCCAGCTTCTTCTTCAGGGTATCCAGGGCGGTGACCTGGGAGCGCAGCAGGTCTGCGATTGCCTCGTGAGAGTCTGCGTAGCGCTGGTTCGGGAACTTGGTCATCTGCGAAAGCATCCCGTCGGTGCTGTTCCAGCCCTTGAGGATCTCCTCGGCCAGGACCTTCTGGTGTTCACCGATGGCCACCAGCAGCGGGCAGTAGCGGGCTTTCTGCTCGGCAGTGGCGATGTCCGGCTTGCTGTCGAACAGGATGTACTCGTAGGCTGACAAGCCACGTACCACCACGCTGGCCTTGCCCAGAGTCGCGGCATCGACCGGCTTGTCGCCATTGACGAGCTGTTCGACCTGGCGGCCGACCAGGTTCTTCTTGTCGGGCCAGAACTGCACCTGCCAGGCGCGGTTGCCTTCGGCCAACGGGCCGACCAGCAGCGGCTGCAGCTCGGCCCAGGCCTTCTGCGCGTTGAGGAAGTCGGCGCGGGCCTTGGCCAGGTCTTCCTTGCCTTCGCAGTAGGCCAGGGCGCTGGCGGCCAGCGTGCGGTCGGCTTCGACCCAGCGGCTGTAGGTGGGCAGGATCACTTGCTTGGCGATGGCGGCGGAGGTCACGGCTTGCGGGTCCTGCGGCGAGCAGGCGCCGAGGGCGAGTGCGGCGAGGCTGGTGAACAACAGTTTGGGTCGGAACATGCCCGGCTCCTTAGCGCGTTTTAAAGTGAGTTCAGGAACGCCAGCAACGCAGTGCGTTGCTCGGCATTGAAAGTGAGTACGAAGTTGCGTGCCGCCTCGGCTTCACCACCATGCCAGAGCACGGCTTCAAGCAGGTTGCGGGCGCGGCCGTCATGCAGGAACTGGCTGTGGCCTGCCACTGTTTCGCTCAGCCCGATGCCCCACAGTGGCGCGGTACGCCAGTCTTGGCCGTTGGCGGCGAATTCGGTGCGTTCGTCGGCCAGGCCTGGGCCCATGTCATGCAGCAACAGGTCGCTGTAGGGGCGGATGACCTGGTTGGCCAGTTCTGGTTCGGTAGTCTCGGCAGCCGTGGTGAACTGCGGTGTGTGGCAACCCTGGCAGCCAGCCTGGTAGAACAGGTTCTTGCCCGCCAGCACCTGCGGCGCGCCCACATCGCGGCGGGCCGGCACGGCCAGGTTGCGGGTGTAGAAGGTGACCAGGCGCAGGATGTTGTCGCTGACTTCTTTCTCGCCGTTGGCGCCGTCGCCGTTGGGGGCGGCCAGGCAGTCGGCCTGGGCCGGGGTGCAATCATCGTGTGGCTGCAGGGTGCTGGTCAGGCCCATGTCACCGGCAAAGGCATGCACGTTCTGCTGGTTGACGTTGGGCTGACCGGCTTTCCAGCCGAAGCGGCCGATCACGGTCTTGCCCTGGGCATCGTCCCACACCCGGTTGGCCCGCCCGCGGATGCCATCGTGGTTGCGGTCGTCCGGGTCTTCGTTGGCCAGCAGGTCGGCTTCGGGAATGGCTTCGAGCAGGCCCAGGCCGATCATGGGCGGGGCGACCCGCGCCGAAAACCGCGTGTCGGGGTGCATCACGCCATAGCCGAGCTGGGTGATCTGCAGGGCAGGTTTGCGCAGTTCGACCTGGTGGCCGTCCTTGAACGACACGGTTTGCTGTGTATAGCTGACCCGCACCTTGCCTTCAGGCGCCACGCCGGGGATGGCCATGTCCTGCAGCTGGGTGCCGTACACCGGCTCCGGTACCACGCCGAGGCGCTCGATCACTTTGGCCAGGTAGGGCTGGTCGGGGATCGACAGGCGTACCAGCATGCCCACCGCGTTGCTGTCACCCGGCGATGGCGGGTGGCCACGGCCATCGCGAACATGGCAGTTCTGGCAGGCATTGGTGTTGAACAGCGGGCCCAGCCCGTCGCGGGCGGTGGTGGTGGACGGCGCGATGACCCAGGGGTTGCGGAAGAAACTGTTGCCCACGGCGAAGTCCACGCGGCGCTCGGGCGAGAGGTTGGCCGAAGGCAGGGAATAGGCGTTGCGGTCAGCGCGCTGCACGGTCGCCTTGCCGGCCGACAATGCTTCGCCAGGCTCGGCCTGGGTGAAACGCGGGGCGTCGTCACAGGCGGCGAGGGCAAAGGCCAGCAGCAGAGGAGAGAGTCGGAACAGCGACGAGGACATCAAGGATCCTGGGCGTGAGCGAAAAACCGGCGTGCAAGCTTAGCAGGCCCAGGATCATTGAATAAGAGCAATTTGCGTTTGCTTGATGAAATCGTCGCTGCCGAGGGGGCTCAGGCCATCAACAGTTTGAACTCTCTGTTGACCAGGCTGATGATCAGGTTCTTGCTACCGCCATCACGGTTGTCGCCTGGGACCTCGATGACTTCTTCGCTGGCGTACTCCATGGATGAGGCGGTGAGGCACTTGATTGCATCCTTGTGCGCGGGCTGCCAGTAATCCTGAAATACCCAGATGTTGGTCTCGGCATTCGGGCCGAGGATCAAGCGCAAGGCCTTGTGGTTTTCACTCGATTTGCCGATCCAGGGTACGGCGAGCGAGCCATTCCATGCTTGCTGGGCGCCTATTGCCAGGCTCTGGCTGCGGTTTTCACCGTCGATCAGGGTCAGGGTATAGGGCGTGTTGTTGGCGATGGAGTGCAGGTAGGTGAGGCTGGCCATTTGGCGTTTCCTTCTAGTGTTGGATTTCCGGGCGTGGCAACGGGGCCGTCGGGGTGCGGTAGACGTAGGCTGCGAGCAGGGTGATCTCGTTGAAAGGGGGCGCGAGTTCAGCGGGCACGAAGCGGCCCATTGGCTGCAGCCCCTGGGCGAAGGCAACGGCCTCGAACATTTTGCGGTCGGTTTCGTTGGGGTCGTACAGGTAAACCTTGCCGGGGCGAGCAACGACCCGGCAGATTTCCTCGGCCACATGGTGGGTGATCGGAGCGCCCATCAGCGTTACGTGAGGGACTGCGTGATCGTCGAGGGGAAAGTCCGGAGCATCGTATTCGTATACGACAATCAGGTTGGGAATATGCCTACCCGTAAACGGCCCGTTGGAGATGAGCTGGCCCGCCTTGTTCAGGTTGTAGGCATGGGTGAATCCGGTAACAAGGTTCCTCCCATTTACACGCTGGACGATTCGGCCTTCGCCCCAGACATCAAGAATCTGCAGCACTTTGCCTCCTGTTTGGGTTGCTTGAAGGGCTACAGGATGGGCACTTGCGTGTACCTCAGGCAGCAGGAAGCGCTTTACCAGGCCTACAAATGAAAACGCCCGGCACTAGGCCGGGCGTTTGCGATGAGGCGCTACAACAGGATCAGAACTCGTGGTCCGCAGTGTCCGGGTTCAGATTGGCAATGCCCAGCTTGCCAGCGGCCTGTTCAATCGAGCCGGTCTGTTTGACCAGGGCCGCGATGGCATCACGCACGATCTGGTTGCCGGCAGCATTGTCAGCTGCAATCAACTGGTCGTAGTGCTCGCCTTTAAGGGCGTGGTCGACCATCACCTGGATCTTGGCTTCAGTGGCTTCCAGGTCGGCCTTCAGGGTGGCGTCGGCAGCAGGATCGGCTTTGGCCACCAGCGACGACAGGCTCGGGCCGCTGACCTTGGTGCCGTCCGGGCGGGTGTACTCGCCCAGGTAGACATTGCGGATGCCCTTGGCGTCGTAGAAGTGCGAGTAGTGAGTGTTGTCGCTGAAGCAGTCCTGCTCGTCTTCCGGCGAGTTGGCTTCCAGCGAAACCTTCATGCGCTCACCCGCCAGTTCACCCAGCGACAGGCTGCCCATGCCGAACAGCATCTTGCGCAGGCCGTCGTTGACAGGCTCGGCTTCCAGCTTGGCGCGGTAGTTGTCGGCCACGTTCGGTGCCCAGTTGCCGACCATCTCTTCGAGGTCGGTGACCAGCAGGTCGGTGACCGCTTTCAGGTAGGTACGGCGGCGGTCGTTGTGGCCACCGGTAGCGCCTTGGCCTTCCAGGTAGTCGGACGCCGGGCGGTTGCCAGCGCCTGGACCGGTACCGTTCAGGTCCTGGCCCCAGAGCAGGAACTCGATGGCGTGATAGCCGGTGGCAACGTTGGCCTCGGAGCCAGCCAGCTCGTTCAGGCTGGCCAGTTTTTCAGGGGTAATGTCCTTGACGTCGACCTTCTCTTCGCCTACCTGGATCTCGGTGTTGGCGATGATGTTGGCACCAGCAGCCGGGTTGCCCAGGGCGTGCTCGTAGCTCTTGTCGACGTAGTCGATCAGGCCTTCGTCCAGCGGCCAGGCGTTCACCTGGCCTTCCCAGTCGTCGATGATGGTGTTACCGAAGCGGAAGGCCTCGGTCTGCAGGTACGGTACGCGCGCGGCGACCCAGGCTTGCTTGGCGGCTTTCAGGGTTTCGTCGTTGGGCTTGGCCAGGAACGCATCGACTGCGCTCTGCAGGGTCTTGGCGGTGCTCAGCGAGTCGCTGTACACGGCGTAGACCATTTCGGCGTAGTGCTTGACCACGGCTTTGCCGGCGGCTTCGTCAACAGCCCCAGGCGCAGCAGCGGTGGTGCTGGCGGCGGCAGGTGCCTGAGCTTGCGGCGCGGCGGCTTTGTCGTCCTTGCCTTCACCGCAACCGGCGAGAGCGATGGCAATGGCCAGCAGACTGGCGGAGGCCAGAGGCATTCGAATCATTGTTGGTTTTCCTGCGTCGTGTGGTTGGACCAAGGGGTGGGCCGTGCGCCGTGGCACGCGAAAGCGCAACATCATGCGAAAGATTTGCATTTGCTGTAAAGGGGCGGGCGCGCAATTCATGTAAATGCGGGTCACAGCCTGTAACCAGGCCTGCCAGCTCAGAGCATCGAAACCTGATTGCGCTGCGCCTGCTTGAGGAAGTGGGTCAGTTCACGGGCTGACAGCGGCTTGCTGTAGTGATAGCCCTGGCCCTCGTGGCAGCCTTGGGCAATGATGTAGGTTTCCTGTTCGGCGGTTTCCACGCCTTCGGCGATCACCTGCATGCCCAGGCTCTTGCCCAGCTGGATGATGGCGCGAACGATGGTGGCGTCGTCATCGTCGTCCAGCAGGTCCTGGACGAAGCTCTTGTCGATCTTGATCTTGTCCAGCGGCAGCGATTTCAGGTAGCTGAGCGACGAATAGCCGGTGCCGAAGTCGTCGATGGCAATCAGCGCCCCGGAGCGGCGCAGGCTCAGCAGGTGCTGGGCGGCAGTGCTGATGTCTTCCATCAGGCCGGTTTCGGTGACTTCCAGCTCCAGGCTGCGTGGCGGCAGACGGTAGGCCTGCAGCAGGTTGTTGACCACCCGTGGCAGTTCACTGTGGTGCAGCTGCACGGTGGACAGGTTGACCGCCATGCGCAGCTCGCTGAAGCCCTGGTCGTGCCATTCGCGCAGTTGCCGGCAAGCCTGGTCCAGTACCCATTCGCCAATGCTGATGATGCTGCCGTTCTGTTCGGCCAGCGGAATGAACTGGTCCGGTGGCACCATGCCCAGCTCTGGATGCTGCCAGCGCAGCAGCGCCTCGACGCCGACCACACGGTGGTCGCGGTAGCTGATCTGTGGTTGGTACACAAGGTACAGCTGGTTGCGCGGAAGGGCTTCGCGCAGGTCCTTTTCCAGCTCGCGGCGGCGGCGCATCTCGCTGTCGACGCTGGCAATGTAGAACTGGTAGCGGTTGCGCGAACGGGCCTTGGCCAGGGTCATGGTCTGTTCGGCTTTCTGCAGCAGCTTCTCGGTGCTGTCGCCGTCTTCGGGGAACAGGGTGATGCCGATGGTGGCGCGCAGACGGATCTGCTGGTGGTGGTCGAGGTCGAACGGCACTTCCAGGTCGTCGAGGATGCTCTGCGCCAGTTCGGCCGCCTCGTAGGGCTGCTCGATATTGGCCTGTACCAAGGCAAACTGGTCACCACCCAGCCGCGCCAGGGCGCCCAGGCGGCCGCTGTGGGCGCGCAGGCGGTCGGCCAAGGCCAGTAGCAGTTGGTCACCAACTTGGTAGCTGAACTGTTCGTTGATGCCCTTGAAATCGTCCAGGCCCACGCACAACACTGCCACACGGTGTTGCAGGCGACCGCCATCGACGAGGATCTTGTCCAGTTGCTGCTGCAGTTGCTGGCGGTTGGGCAGGCCTGTGAGGAAATCGTACTGGGCCATGCGCTGCAGGCTGTTTTCGGCTTCATGGCGTAGGTGAGTGTTGCGCTCGATCGACGCCAGCAACTGGTTGGCCGTGTTGACCCAGAGACCCAGTTCGTTCTTCTCGTGGCCCTTGAGCAGCGGGATCTGGTGCTGGCTCGGGCGGTCGGGGTTGATCTGGGTGAGGTGCTCGATGATCTTGGACAGCGGTTTGGTCAGCAGCCAGTGGTAGACCAGGTACAACACCAGGCCCATGGCCAAGGCCCGCAGTACGCCGGAAATGAAGATGATCACCGCGTTGATCAGGAAGTCTTCGCCGTAGGACGAGGTGTCGAGGGTAATGCTCAGGTCGCCGTAGTATTCGCTATAGGGGCCGCGGCCAACCAGTTGCGTGGTGTAGGTGCGTTCCTGGCCGAGGATCGGGTCGGTCAGCCAGCGCATGGGCATGTCCTGCAGCGGGCGGGACTTTTCGGCCAGCATGGTTTCGTTGGGGTGGCCGATGGACGCCATGCGCACCGATTCGTCCTGGAACAGGCCTTCCATCACCTGCATGCCCATTTCGCGGTCGAGGCTGTATACCGCCTGGGTGGAGGGGTCGCGGAACATGTCGAGGATACGCTGGGCATCGTTGTTCACGGCCTGGCGGGTCTTGTAGGTGTCGTAGACAATTTGCGCACAGCTGAGCACGACGCCAACCGCCAACGCCGACAGCAGCACGACCCTGAGCAACTTGACCGACAAGCTGTTCCGCAATTCCAGCTTCAATGGGGTTTCCTTAATCCATGCGCATGGCATCATTTTGCCATCAACGATGACGATACACTATCGGCCGATCATGAGCAGTGTATCGGTTGCCTGACCCCGCAACTTGAGTGCGCTGCGTCAATCTTCCAGAGGTTTGATGTTAGCGCGCTATGCAGGCTGAGCAAGCAAAACCGTGCAGGCCTCTTCGCGTCTGATTCAGGCACAAAAAAACCCGGCACATGGCCGGGTTTTTTGATCAAGGCTGGATGACTCAGGCCTTGAAGGTCTTGCCTTCGAACTGCTCGGCAACGAAGGCCCAGTTGACCAGGTTCCAGAACGCCTCGACGTACTTCGGACGCAGGTTGCGGTAGTCGATGTAGTAGGCGTGTTCCCAGACGTCGCAGGTCAGCAGCGGGGTGTCGCCGCTGGTCAGCGGGCAGCCGGCGCCGATGGTGCTGGCCAGGGCCAGGGAACCGTCAGCTTTCTTCACCAGCCAGCCCCAGCCGGAACCGAAGGTGCCAACCGAAGTCTTGGTGAACTCTTCCTTGAACTTGTCGAAGGAACCGAAAGCGGTGTTGATGGCCTCAGCCAGGGCACCGGTAGGCTGGCCGCCGCCGTTTGGCGACAGGCAGTTCCAGTAGAAGGTGTGGTTCCAGACCTGAGCGGCGTTGTTGAAGATGCCGCCCGAAGAGCTCTTGACGATCTCTTCCAGGGTCTTGCCTTCGAATTCGGTGCCTGGGACCAGGTTGTTCAGGTTCACGACATAGGTGTTGTGGTGCTTGTCGTGGTGAAACTCCAGGGTTTCCTTGGAGATGTGCGGCTGCAGGGCATCGTGGGCGTACGGCAGCGGCGGCAATTCAAAAGCCATGGTGGATCTCCTGATTCAGGTCTAGTTCGCGGTTTGCGCAGGGCCGATCACGGGCGGCCCTATGAGCGTCGGCGAGTTTGTACTCTTTGCGACGCAAGGGGCCGATCATAGCACCAGCCCCGGCGCATAACCACGCAACAAAGATAGGGAATAGAGGTTCCAGAGCGGTTACACGATACCGACCGGTGGTGTCTGTTCAGGAAAAGATCAGTTGCGCCGCCACTGCGAACATCATCACCGCCACCATGAGGTCGAGCATGCGCCAGGTCGCCGGCCGTGCCAGCCACGGTGCCAGCCAGGCCGCGCCAATCGCCAGGGTCGAGAACCACAGCAGCGAGGCACTGGCCGCCCCGGCCACATAGGCGCCAGGCTCAGTCTGCTGGGCGCCCAGCGAACCGATCAGCAACACCGTATCGAGGTAGACGTGCGGGTTCAGCAGCGTCACCGCCAGGGCACTGAGCAGCACGGCACGGCGCGAGCGTACGCCCTGGCCCTGCTGATGCTTCAGGCTCTGGCTGGAACAGGCGCTGCGCAGCGCCTTGGCGCCGTACCAGACCAGGAACACGGCGCCGCCCCAACGCGCCACCGCCAGCAAGGTCGGGTTGTGGGCCAGCACCGTGGCCAGGCCGAATACCCCGGCAGCCACCAGGAGGGCATCGCAGACGATGCACAATGCTGCTACCGGCAAGTGGTGCTCACGGCGCAGGCTCTGGGCGAGGACGAAGGCGTTCTGTGCGCCAATGGCCATGATAAGGCCGAAGGCCACCAGCATGCCGTTGAGATAGCTTTGCCACATGGCGTGCTCTCCATAAAAGGAACCTTAAAGATGCTGGCCATTGTGGTGGGTTGCGCTGTATAAGAAAAACAAATAAAGCTGATCCGTCATTAGGAAAATCGATGTTCGACTACAAGTTGCTGGCCGCCCTGGCGGCGGTGATCGAACAGGGTGGTTTCGAGCGTGCCGCGCAAGTGCTGGGCTTGTCGCAGTCGGCCATCTCCCAGCGCATCAAGCTGCTCGAAGCGCGGGTCGGGCAGCCCGTGCTGGTACGTGCCGCGCCGCCCAGCCCAACCGAAGTCGGTCGCCAGTTGCTCAACCATGTGCAGCAGGTGCGCCTGCTTGAACGAGACTTGCAGCGCCAGGTGCCGGCGCTGGACGAGGAGGGCATGCCGGAACGCCTGCGCATTGCGCTCAACGCCGATAGCCTGGCCACCTGGTGGGCCGGTGCGGTGGGCAACTTCTGTGCGCAGCAGAACGTATTGACCGACCTGGTCGTAGAAGACCAGGAAGTGGGCCTGAAGCGCATGCGTGCTGGCGAAGTGGCGGCCTGCCTGTGTGGCAGTGAACGCCCGGTAGCCGGGGCGCGCAGCCTGCTGCTGGGGGCCATGCGCTACCGGGCATTGGCCAGCCCCGGGTTCATGGCGCGGCATTTCCCCCAAGGCTTTGTCGCCAGCCGCCTGGCCCGCACCCCGGCGATCGTGTACGGCCCGGATGATTTCCTACAGCATCGCTATCTGGCCTCACTGGGCATCGAGGATGGTTTCCTGCACCACCTGTGCCCGTCATCCGAAGGCTTCCTGCGCATGACCGAGGCCGGGCTGGGCTGGGGGCTGGTGCCCGAATTGCAGGCCCGTGAGCAACTGGCCAACGGGCAGTTGGTGGAAATCTGCAGCGATACCCCCATCGACGTGCCGCTGTACTGGCATCATTGGCGCAATGGCGGGCAATTGCTCGCGCAACTGACCGACCACCTGCGGCACACCGCACGGCAATGGCTGGTGCCCTTGTAGCCACGGCTGGCGTCAGTTGCATCTGAAATCTGGCAAGACGGAGTCTTACATGCGAATTCTGGTCACCGGCGCGAGTGGCTTCATTGGCGGGCGCTTTGCGCGCTTCGCCCTGGAGCAGGGCCTGGACGTGCGGGTCAGCGGCCGCCGCGCCGAAGGGGTCGAGCACCTGGTCAAGCGCGGCGCCCAGTTCATCCCTGGCGACCTGGGCGACCCCGAGTTGGCCCGCCGCCTGTGCCAAGGCATCGAGGCGGTGGTGCACTGCGCCGGCGCAGTGGGCAACTGGGGGCGCTACCAGGACTTCTACCAAGGCAATGTGGTCGTCACCGAAAACGTGGTCGAGGGCTGCCTGAAGGAACATGTGCGGCGCCTGGTGCACCTGTCGTCGCCTTCGATCTATTTCAATGGCCGTTCGCGCCTGGACATCCGTGAAGAGCAAGTGCCGCGCCGTTTTCACGACCATTATGGGCAAACCAAGCACCTGGCCGAGCAAAAAGTGTTCGGGGCCCAGGAGTTCGGCCTCGAAGTACTGGCGCTGCGCCCGCGCTTTGTCACCGGTGCCGGCGATGCCAGCATTTTTCCGCGGCTGATGCAGATGCAGCGCAAAGGCCGCATGGCGATCATCGGCAACGGTTTGAACAAAGTCGATTTCACCAGCGTGCACAACCTCAACGAAGCACTGCTCAGCGCGTTGTTCGCCGACGAGCGTGCGCTGGGCCAGGCCTACAACATCAGCAACGGCCAGCCGCTGCCGCTGTGGGACGTGGTCAACTACGTGATGCGCCAGATGCAACTGCCACAGGTGACCCGCTACCGCTCCTACGGCCTGGCCTATAGCCTGGCCGCGCTGAATGAGGCCGCTTGCATGTTGTGGCCGGGGCGCCCGCAACCGACCTTGTCGCGCCTGGGGATGCAGGTCATGAGCCGTGACTTCACCCTGGATATCAGCCGCGCCCGGCAGTACCTGGACTACCAGCCCAAGGTCAGCCTGTGGACGGCACTGGATGAATTCTGCGGCTGGTGGAAGCATTTGCCGCCTGCGCAGTGAGGCCGTCTGGCTGACAATGGTCATCAATGCGCCGCGCTTGCGGTTTATACTCGTGCCTCTGTGCGACTACCGCGGTTGAATGTATCCATGCGTAACCATGCTCACGATGACTACGATGATGTGCCTACCTTGCGGGCGGGCACCGTTGATGATGACGAACTGATACCGGCGCACGTGGTGCGCAGCCGGCAGAAAGCCGCCCGTGGTGCCAGCACGGGGCCGTTGTGGGCGCTGCTTTGCGCTTCGTTCATCGCGTTGGCGGGCCTGGGCTGGTGGAGCTTCCAGCAGATCTCGCTGATGGAGCAGCAACTGGTGGCGACCCAGGAGAGCTTTGCCCGCATCAGTGAAGAAGCAGCCGGGCGCTTGCAGGCGATCAGTGGCAAGGTAGAGGCCAGCGAGTCCGGTGTTAATACCAGCAGCGAGGCGCTGAAGCTGCAGTTGCGCCAGTTGCAGCAAGGCGTAGCCGGGCAGACCGGCGACCTGGGTAAGCGCCTGGAGCAGGTGCTGGCCGATACCCGTGAACAGCAGAAGGCTGTGACCGAGCTGCAAAGCCAGCTGCAGGCGCAGTTGAAGCTGGTGAATGGCGAGCTGGCCGCGTTGCGTTCAGGGCAGGTTGATGGCGGCAAGCTGGATGCCCAGTTGAAGGGCCTGAACGAGCAGGTTGCCGCGCTGAAGGCCGCGCAGGTGGATGGCGGCACGCTGGACGGGCAGCTCAAGAGCCTGGGCAGCGATGTGGCGGCGCTGAAGAAGCAGGGCAACCCGAGCGCGGCAATCCAGGGCCTGGAACAGGATATTTTGGTGTT
>NZ_JAJSRO010000082.1:0-362 GCF_021283425.1 Pseudomonas sp. NMI542_15
GGCCCCAGGATGGGGCCTGCAGCGCGGTCCTCCCGGGAGCAAGCCCGGAGCGAGGGGACCCCGGAGCGAAGCGCAGGGGCCGGATGATGGGAGCGGACGGCTTTGGTTACTTTGGCCAAGACCAAAGTAACCCGCCGGAAGGGCGGAAAGGTGACTTGGCGCCACCTGCGCGAACGAATGTCTACACTGTGCTAAGGACCACATCGCAAGAAGCGAAAAGCGGATCTGGCTGTTTTGGTTCAGCGAACAGTCCATTTGCGATGGCGACACTAACTCACCTTTTCGCCCTTACGGCGAGTCACTTTTTGTCAGACGCGACAAAAAGTAACCAAAAAACGCTGCGCTCCCATCATCCGGCCCCT